>CALGOK010000024.1 GCA_937961295.1 uncultured Gemmatimonadota bacterium | reverse complement strand
CTTCCTCCGCGAGGATCTCGTTGCAGAGCGAGATGCACTCGTTGCAGATGTACACCGACGGGCCCGAAATGAACTTCCGGACCGAGTCCTTGCTCTTGCCGCAGAATGAGCAGCGCAGGTGCTTGTCGTTGGACATCGCGTTACCGCCTTCGTCCCGCGGGGGGCCTCCCAAGAAGCTGCCCCCCGTTGGCGGGGTGGTCAAGCGTCAGGCCGCCGGGTCCTTCTCGGCCTTCCGGGGAGTGAAGATCGTGTCGATCAGCCCGTACTCCTTGGCCTCGTCGGCGCTCATGAACCGGTCGCGGTCCATGTCGCGCTCGATCTGCTCCAGCGGCTGACCGGTGTGCCTCGCGTACAGCTCGTTCATCTTGCCGCGCAGGTAGAGGATCTCCCGCGCCTGGATCTCGATGTCGGCCGCGGTGCCCTGGGCGCCGCCCGACGGCTGGTGGATCATCATCCGCGAGTGCGGCAGCGCCGCCCGCTTGCCCGCGGTACCGGCCGCGAGCAGGAACGAGCCCATCGACGCGGCCATGCCCATGCAGATGGTGTTGATCGGCGCGCGCAGGTGCTGCATCGTGTCGTAGATCGCCATGCCGCTCGACACCACCCCGCCCGGCGAGTTGATGTAGAGGTAGATGTCCTTCTCGGGGTTGTCCGCCTCGAGGAAGAGCAGCTGCGCGATGATGATGTTGGCGACGTCGTCATTGATCGGCGCGCCGAGGAACACGATCCGGTCCATCAGCAGGCGCGAGAAGATGTCGTACGTCCGCTCGCCCCGGCTCGACTTCTCGATGATGTACGGCGGATAGATCGAGGCGCTGGTCACGCCGCACCCTCCGTGACGGTGGACTGCTCCAGGAGCCAGGCGAATGCCTTCTCCTCCGCGATCTGGTGCTCCAGCTCGCCGAGCCGCTTGGCCTGCTCGAGCTGGGCGTACAGCTTGCCCGCCTCGACCCCCCGGGCCTCGGCCATCCGGGCCACCCGGGCGTCGATCTCCTCCTCCGTGGGACGCAGGTTCTGGGCCGTCAGGACCGCGTCGACCACCAGCTCTCGGCGGACCTGGGCCTCGGCCACCGGCTGGAACGACCGGGCAAACGCCTCCACCTGGGCCTCCTCCACCCGGTACCCCTCGGCGTAGGCCGCCATCAGCCGGCGGACCAGGGAGGGCGGTGCCGGGACCTCGTTGGCCTCCACCAGCCGCTGGACGAGCTGGTCGCGGACCCCGGCGTCGGCGGTCCGGACCGCATCGGCCTCGAGGTCCTCCCGGATCGCCGCGCGGAGCGCCGCCAGGTCGGCAAAGTCGCCCATCTCGCGGGCAAAGGCATCGTCGAGCTCCGGGAGCTCCTTGGCCTTGACCTCATGGAGCGTGACCCGGACCGGACGGCTCTCGCCGCGGCGCGCCTCGTCCGGATGGTCCTCGGGGAGGCGGACCTCGGTGTCCACCGTTTCCCCCGGCAGGAGGGTGGTGATCCGTTCCTCGAGGTCGGGGATCGCCTGCCCCTCGCCGAGGACCAGCGAATGGGGCTGGGCCTGGGCCGCCGGCTGGCCGTCGACCAGCGTCTCCACGGTCACGGAGACGAGCTGCCCTTCCTTGGGCCGCACGCCCTCCGCCGCGGGCACCCACGATGCGCGCTGGTCGCGCAGGCGGGCCAGCTGCTCTTCCACCTGTTCGTCGGTGACCGGCTCGACGCTGCGGGTGAGCGTGAAGCCGCCGGTCGTTGCCAGCTCGATGGTGGGACGCACCTCGACCAGCAGCTCGAAGGTGAGCGGCTGCCCCTCCTCGAACGAGACGTTGCGCACCTGCGGGTCGGCGGTCGGCTTGAGTTCGGTGTCGGCGAGGATACGCTGCCAGCTCTCGCGCAGCGCGTCCTCGAGGACGAACTGGCGGATCTCGGCACCGAAGCGGCGGCGCACCACGGGATCGGGAGCGTGTCCCTTGCGGAAGCCCGGCAGCCGGGCCCGCTTGGCGTACTGGCGCACGGCGCGGCGCTCCGCGTCGGCCAGGCGGTCGAGCGGGACCGTGACCTGGAGCGATCGGGAGGCGGCGTCCTGCGCGGTGGTCTCGAAGGTGATTTCAGTCATAGCCCCCAAACCTACCCGGCGGCGGGCGGAGGGGTCAATTCGGACGCGGTCTTGACCTCGGACCCCGATGCAGGGACACTTGGGGCCATGGCAACGATCCTGGTCGTCGATGACGACGCCGACATTCGCAGCGTCCTGCGGCGCCTGCTGGAGCGCGCCGGTCATCGGGTGAGCGAGGCGGACTCCGCCGACGCCGCGATCACGGCGGTGCTCGCCGAGCCGCCACCGGATGCCGTGATCAGTGACGTGCTGATGCCCGAGCGCACCGGGCTCGATTTCTACACCGAGCTGGTCGACGTGGCGCCGCACCTCACCCAGCGGGTGATCTTCCTCACCGGCGCCGCCGGTGACCGCCGCGTGCACGACCGCATCGAACAACTCGGGGTGCCGATGCTCGCCAAGCTCGGTGACCTGCAGCTGGTGGTCGATGCCGTGCGGATCGCGTTGCTGAAGCCGCTGCAGCGCTGACGCCGGAGCGACATCGCGAGGGGCGAAGGGCGAGGGGCGGTCCAGCACGCACCCCTCGCCCTTGGCTGTTTGCGGCCGTCCTTGCCGGGTCCCGTCCGACGTTGCAGAATTGGAACGCTCCCCGACAGTCCAGACCCCGAGGCTTCCATGGACAGCATGTCCCTCGGATGGCTCACTGCTTTCGGCGCGACCGTCGCGCGGATCGCGCTCGGTCTGTTCGTGGTGATCAACGCGGCGTTTGTCGCAGTGGTCGTCGCGCGGCGCGATCGTCGGCTGGTCGATCGTTGGACGAAGCGGGTGGTGGTCGTGGACGCCGCGCTGCTGCTGGTGGCCGGCGCGGTGCCGGCGGCGACCTGGGCGGCGCGCACCGCGCTCCAGACAGCCACCCTGGTCGTGCCCGATCTGCCGACCACGACGGCCAAGGAGGCGGCGCCCGCTTCGCTGGATGAGCCTCCGGTGCTCATGCCCTGAACAGCGCGAAGGGCGAGGAGCGGATGTCGAACCGCCCCTCGCCCCTCGGCTGTCGCAACCTCATCGGTCGGCGCGTGGGCTGGCGAGGAGACCCCGCCGCCACCGACGCTGCGCGTCGGCGGGGCGGGGCAAGTGCGAACGCCGGGAGTCGAACCCGGACCCCTTGCGGGACAGGATCCTAAGTCCTGCGCGTCTGCCAGTTCCGCCACGTTCGCCTGGGGGAAGGTATCGCCCGGCGAGCCGATGCCGCCACGGCCGCCGGGGCCTTCCCCGGGGCGCTACCTTCCGGGGGCGCCGGGTCGGACCCGGCGACCGACAGGCCACCCCACGTCCCCGCGGCATCGTCCCGATGGTGGCACCGCTCCGCTCGCTCACCCTTGGTCTCCTGCTCGTCGGCACCGCCGCCTGCGGCGATTCGCGCCTGAAGAACCTGTCGGTCGGGATGGGGCGCGACTCGGTGGCGATCGTGATGGAGACCGACGCCCCGCATCGCTCCGAGAGCTACCTGCTGGACGGGAAGTTCTGGGAGATCTTCTACTACGGCCGGGGCGAGCTCGGCAGCGCCGACTCGGTCGCCTGGCGCGAGCTGTCGCCGGTGGTGCTGGCTGATGGCACGGTGGCCGGGTGGGGCTGGAACTACTGGGAGGACGAGGCCGAGCGCCTCGGCATCCCGCTGCCGCCGGAGGAGTGACCTGCCGCAAGGCCGATGCGCCCGCCGTCCCGGAGGGGACGGCGGGCGCTTCGCGTATGGGCAGGGGTGTCAGCGGCGATCGAGCAGTCGCACCCGTTCGATGCGCGAGCGGCCGTCATTGAACTGGTTCACCACCGTGAGCGTGATGACGCCGTTGCGTCCGCCCGCCGTGAGCGCAGCCCGGAACTCGGCCTCGGTGCGCACCGGCTTGCCCTCGATCGCGACGATCACGTCGGGCGGCGAGCAGGTGTTGGCCGGGCAGAGGTGGTCCGCCGCCGGCGACCGGTCGGCGAGCTCGCGCACCAGCAGCCCCTGGACCGTGCCGGGGATCTGCATCTGCCCAGCCAGGGCGGGGGTGAGCGGATCGACCGCAATGCCGAGGCGGTTGTTGGTGGCGGGGTTGGCGGGTTCGTCGCGCGGCGCCTCCGCTGCCGCGGCCGACTCGTCGCCGTTGCCGGAGCCGGTGAGCCGGACGGTGAAGCTCCGCCGGCCGCCCACTCGCGCGACCTCGAGCTCCACGGTCTCGCCGGGGGCACGGAAGCCGACCAGCTGCTGCAGCTGCGCGACGTAGCTCACCGGGGTGCCGTCGACCGCCACGATCACGTCGCCGGGTTCGAGGCCGGCGCGGCGCGCCGGCGAGTTGTCGCCGCTGAAGTTGTCGAGCTTGACGCCGGCGATCGAGTCGAGCCCGAGGTACAGCGCATCCTCCGGCGTCACGTTGCTCACGAACACGCCGAGCTGGGTGCGCTCGACGCGGCCGCGCTCGATCAGCTGGTTCATCACCGCGCGCGCGAGGTCGATCGGCACCGCGAAGGCGTAGCCACTGTAGAAGCCGGTCATCGACGCGATGGCCGAATTGATGCCGATCACCTCGCCGCGGACGTTCACCAGCGGGCCGCCGCTGTTGCCACGGTTGATCGCCGCGTCGGTCTGGATGAAGTCCTGGATCTCCGACTGGTTGCGGTTGCCGAGTGCCAGCTGCCCGCGCCCCTTGGCCGAGACGATGCCCTGCGTCACCGAGAAGGTGAGCTGGTCGCCGAGCGGGTTGCCGATCGCCAGCACCCACTCACCCACGCGGGTGGTCGCCGACGAGCCGAGAGCCGCCGGGGAGAGGCCCTCGGCGTCGATCTTCAGCACGCCGACGTCGGTGAGCTGGTCGCTGCCCACCACCGTGGCGGGGAAGACGCGCCCGTCGAGCAGCCGCACCTCGACGCCGGTGGCGCCCTCGATCACGTGGTGATTGGTGAGGATGTAGCCATCGGTCGACACGATGAAGCCGGAGCCGCTCGACTCCTCGTACCCGCGCCGACGCGGCTGCTCGGGCTCGCCGAAGAACGGTTCCATTCCCGGCGGGATCGCCATCCGGCGCGCCCCGGGCTGCACCGGCCGCTCCGACTCCACGAACACGACGGCCGGGCGAACCGCCTCGGCCACGGCGGCGAACGCCTCGCTGAGGTCGGCCAGCGGGCGGGCCGCCGGGATGCGCGGGGCGTCCACCGGCACGATCGGCGCGCCGCGCGCGCCGCGGCCCTGGTCCTGCGCGAGCGACGAGCGCGGCAGGTCGAGGATGCCCGCGAAGAAGAGTCCGAGGACGAACGCCATCGCCACGAGGGCGCCGAACTTGAGCCAGTTGCGCGAATGATCCGACATCGGGTCTGCTGCTCCGTGGTGCTGGGGTACCTCCGCCGGCGCGGAGCGCCGGCGTCGTCTGGATAATACCGTGATGCGCCACCCGGCGGATC
>CALGOK010000023.1 GCA_937961295.1 uncultured Gemmatimonadota bacterium | reverse complement strand
AGCGCCCGCGCGCAGCAGCTCGGCCAGGATCGTGTCGCGTCCCAGTCGCGCTGCCTCCGTGATCGCCAGCGCACCATCGGACAAGGAGACCGCGGGCACGCCGCCGGCGTCGAGAATCTCGAGCACGCCAGCCAGCGAGTCGGCGCGCACGGCGGCCACCAGGCGGTCCGCCGGAGTGGGCGGGGCCGGACGCGAACAGGCGGCGAGGAGCGCCGCCCCGAGCATGGCGAGGGCTGGCGAACGGGACATCGCCTGAACAATACTCAAGTTCGCTGACTCGACCTGCCGACCCCCCGCGAGGGAGGTGGTGCCATGAACCAGGAATCACGGACCGCCGGGGCACGGGGCGCGTACTTCCTCGGCTGCCTCGTCACCGCGCCGCTGCTCGGCTGGGGCATCGCCGCGGCGTTCGGCGCGACCGGCGGCCTCGCGCTCGCGGTGATCCTCACCCTCCCCGCCGTGCTGATGCTCGGCTACGCGGTCTGGCATGCGCGGCGGATCATGCGCACCATCCGGATGCGCATCGGCGGCGCACCGTCGGTCGCAGATGACCCGGTCGCCGAGCGCGCCGCCAGCGCGTTCTGGACCGCGGGACGCATGATCGGGATGCTGATGTTCGCGGTGTCACTGCTACACCGGAGCATCGCCCTCGGCTTCGTGCTGGGGCTGACGGCGTTCCTGTGGGGACGCTTTCTTGGGCGCGCCGCCCGCGATGGGTGGCTGCCGGCACCCGAGTTCGAATGAGCGCTCAGTGTCCGCCGTCCGGCGTGCCGCGCGCCAGACGGTCCAGCGCTGCGCCCGTCACCCGAAACGTGGTCCACTCGTCGAGCGGTTCGCCCCGAGGGTTGCGGAAGAGCCCGTTGGCCGGAGTTTCCCAGTCGACCACCCCCCATCCCAGTCGCCCGCAGCCCCCCCCCCCCGCGGGCGGCGCGAGCCGCACCAGCAGCGCCCTGCCGATGCCGTGGCCGCGTTGCTCAGGGAGCACGAACAGGTCCTCGAGCCAGATACCGCGACGCGCGAGGAAGGTGGAGTAGTTGTGGCAGAACAGCGCGAACCCCGCGGGCTCGCCCTCGCGCTCGGCGATCAGCACCTCGGCTGCGGGCGACGGCCCGAACAGCGAGGCGTCGAGCAGATTCTCCGTTGCGACGCAGGCGTCGGCGAGCCGCTCGTACTCGGCCAACGCCTGGATCAAGTGGAGGATCAGCGGCAGGTCGTCGCGCGTGGCGAAGCGGATCGCGGTGCGGCTCACGGCATGGGACTCCACTACGGAACCAGTGAGGATGGCGGCGCTTCAGGAGCTATACCCATCACCAACCGCACGACTACGCGCGCAGCGCGGCCTGGAGCCAGCCGACGGCAAGCATCAGGGTCACCACCTTCCCCCAGCGGGGCCAGCGGGGCCAGAGCGACGCCACCGCCGCCACGCACGCCATCGCCAGCAGCGCGACGACGGGGAAGACGCCGTCAAGCGACGGCGCAGGAGAATCCGGAAAGACCAGCCATCGTGCCGTGAGTCCCGCAATGATCGATGCCACCATCACCGCAGTCGCGAGGAAGTAGCTGCGGAGGGTGACCCTGGTCCGGCCCGCCGCCGGGCTGCGGCGCCACGCGACGGCCAGCACCGCGAGCAGCAGCAGCGACACGTCGGCGATCGCGAACCATCGCAACGCCCCGGACCCGAGGGTGGGCGCGAGCTGGTCCCCGACGATCGTCCCGGCGGCGTGGAGTCCCTCGTCGAGACGCCCCCGCCACGCGAGGACCCCGCCATCGGGCCACGCGTCACCGGTCCAGCGCGCGGCGGCGAGCGCCACCACCAGCGGGAGCACCGCGAACCCCACGCGCGGCCAGGCGCCTCCGGTGCTGCCTCCGGCGCTGCGCCGTCCGAGGAGCGCCCAGCTGATCGCCGCCAGCGGCAGGCCGATCCCGGCGGGATCGACGTAGACCGCGGCGGTCGCGGCGACGGCACCGTAGGCGACCGAGAAGCGTGGCGCCTCGAGCATCAGCCCGAGCATCATCAGCGTCAGGGCGAGCAGCGGTGGCCCGCTGAGCGAGGCGAGATGGAGCGGCAGGAACCCGGGCAGCACCACGACCACCAGCGCCGCGATCGCTCCCGCCACCGGACCCGCGGCGGCATCGACGACCGACAGCGCGAGGGCCGCTGCGAGCCCCGCCGACACGGCGGGGAGCAGCGGCCCCAGCAGGGTCGAAGCCGGCTCGCCGACCCCGACCAGGTAGAACAGGTCCGCACGGTGCACGTGCCACCACACGAGCGCCGCCGCCGCGAGGAATGCCGCGATGGCGCGCCGGCGCGGTGCGGTCAGCGGTGCCCTCCCGCCGGATACCACTCCCCGCCGACGCGGGCCATCTCCTCGAGCACCGGCGCCGGCGTGAATCGCGTACCGTGCAGCTGCATCAACCGCTCGAGCCGGGCCACGGCCTGCGCGGCACCGATCGCGTCGAGCGTGCGCAGCGGCCCGCCGCGGAACGGTGGATAGCCGATGCCGAAGATGGCGCCGAGGTCGGCGTCGCGCGGCGTGCGCACCACGCCCTCGCTCATCGCCATCGCCGCCTCGTTGAGCATCGCGTACACCAGCCGGTCGCGGATCCGTTCGTCGTCGAGCTGGTCCGCCGGGCGCACGCCCAGCAACCGGAACACCGATCCGTCGGCGCCGGTCTTGTGGCCGTCCTTGTAGAAGTAGAACCCGCGCCCGTTCTTGCGGCCCTGCCGGTCGTCGGCGCGCATCACGCCGATCACGCGCGACGGCTTGAGCCGCTCGCCGTACGCCTGGTGCATCACCTTGCCCGCCTTCTCGGCGACGTCGAGTCCCACCTCGTCGATCAGCGCCACCGGCCCCACCGGGAATCCCCACTGGGTCATCACGCGGTCGATCGTCTCGATCGGCACGCCTTCCTCGAGCAGGTATCCCGCCTCGTTGAGGTACGGCGAGAGGATCCGGTTCACCCAGAATCCCGGCGAGTCGGCGACCACGATCACCGTCTTCCCCATCCGCCGGCCGAAGTGCACCGCGCTGACCACCGCGTCGGCACTCGACCCCTCGTGCGGGATCACCTCGAGCAGCGGCATCTTCTCCACCGGCGAGAAGAAGTGCATCCCGAGCACCCGCTCGGGGTGCGGTGCTGCAATCGCGATCTCCGCGATGGGAATCGTGGACGTGTTGGTGGCGATGATCGCGTCCGCCGGGACCTCGCGCGCGATCTCGGCGACCACCTGGCGCTTGACGTCGAGCTCCTCGAACACCGCCTCGACCACGATCTCCGCCCCGGCGAACCCGGTCCAGTCACCGGTGCCGGTGATCAGCGCGCGCTGGCGGTTGAACTCGTGCCGGCTCAGCCGTCGGCGCTTGAGCCGCGCCTCGAGGATGGCCGTCGCGGCCTTGATCCCCCGCCCCACGCGCGGCAAGTCGGCGTCGCGCAGCCGCACCTGCACGCCGGCGACGAGCGCCGCGGTGCCGGCGATTCCCGATCCCATGAAGCCGCTGCCGACGACGCCGAGCCGCCGCACCGGTCGTGCGCGCCCCATCCCCGCGGGTACCCCGTCGTCCTTCTTGAGCGCGGTGGTGGCGAAGAAGATCTCCACCAGCCGGCGCGACACGTCGGTCATCGCCAGCTCGCCGAACGCCTCCGCCTCCGCCTCGAGCCCCTTCGCCATCCCGTCCTCGAGCCCGGTGCGCACCACCTCGATGGCCCGCAGCGGTGCGGGATAGTGCCCGCCGGTCTTCTCCGCGGCCTGCTCGCGCGCCTTGCGGTACACCACCATCCGTCCCAGCGGCGTGCGGTCGAGGAGGAAGGCGCTCATGCCGCCGCCGCGGCGCGGCGGCCTCCAGCCGCGCGCCAGTCGCTCGGCGGCGGCGATGGCCGTGTCGAGCAGGATCGACTCCGGGACCGCCTCTTCGGCGAGGCCGATGCGCAGCGCCTTGTCGGCCCGGACACTCCTGCCGGTGAGGATCATGTCGAGGGCCGCGCGTGCGCCGACCAGCCGCGGCAACCGGTTCGAGCCGCCGGCACCTGGGATCAGGCCGAGCTGCACCTCCGGCAGCCCCAGCTGCGTCTTGGCGTGCGTGGAGACCACGCGATAGCGGCACGCCAGCGCCAGCTCGAGCCCGCCGCCCAGGCAGGCGCCGTGGATTGCCGCCACCACCGGCTTGGCGGAGTCCGCGAAGCGCTGCATCAGCAGCTGCCCGTCGCGGGAGAGCCGGATCGCCTCCTCCACGCTGCCCAGCCGCACGAACTCCTCGATGTCGGCGCCCGCGATGAACACGTCGGGCTTGCCGCTGGTGAACACGATCGCCTTCACCACCTCGTCGCGGCCGACGCGCTCGAGCAGCTCCTCGAGCTCCCAGCCGACGGCGCTGGAGATCTTGTTGATCGGCTCGTTCGGCAGGTCGAACGTGACGATGGCGATCCCGGAGCGGACCTCGGTGCGGAAGGCGCTCATGGCACGCGCTCCAGCACCATGGCGAACCCCATGCCGCCCTGCGCACAGATCGACACCAGCCCGAACTCCACGTCGCGGCGCACCATCGCGTTGGCGAGGGTGGTCACCAGCCGGGCTCCCGTCGCGGCGAACGGGTGACCGATCGCGATCGACCCGCCCGCCAGGTTGGTGCGGCTCCAGTCCACCTCGCCGACCGGCCCGGGGAGTCCGAGGCGCTCCGCCCACGCCGGCGAGCTCCATGCCTGCACGTTGGAGAGGACCTGCGAGGCGAACGCCTCGTGGATCTCCACCAGCCCGAGCTGATCCCACGTGATGCCGGCGCGGCGCAGCGCCAGCGGCACCGCGTAGGCCGGGCCCATCAACAGCTGCCATCCCGGGTCCACCGCCGCCACCGCGTACGACCGGATCGCGACCAGCGGCCGGTAGCCGAGGGCGCGGGCCCGGTCCTCCTGCATCACCAGCACCGTTGCCGCGCCGTCGGTGAGCGGAGACGCATTGCCCGCCGTCACGCTGCCGTACTTGCGATCGAACACCGGTCGCAGCTTGGCGAGCGCCTCGAGCGAGGTGTCGGCACGGATGGTGTTGTCGGTGGTGGTGACCTCGTCCATTTCCCGGCCGCCGAACCACGGGGCGATCTCCGCCGTGAGCCGGCCGTCACGGGTGCCCTGCGCAGCGCGCTGGTGGCTCATCAGCGCGTACTCGTCCTGCGCCTCGCGGGTGATGCCGTTCTCCTTGGCCATCTTCTCGGCCGACTGCCCCATCGACTCGCCCGTGCTCGGCTCGGCGATCGCCGGTGCCACCGGCTTCAGGTCGCGCGGACGCACCTGTGCGAAGATCCCGAGCCGCTCGCCGAGCGACTTGGCGCGACTGGCCGACTGGAGCACCTGGGCAAACTTGCGGCTGTGCAGGATCGGGACGTCGGAGAGCACCTCGACGCCGCCGGCAAGAATCACCTCGGCATGACCGGCATGGATCTGGTCGGCGGCGTTGCTGATCGCCTGTGCCCCCGAGGCGCACGCCCGGTTGAGCGTGTAGGCCGCGATCGTCCGCGGGAACTGCGGCAGCAGCGACACCTCGCGCGCGACGTTCGGCGCGAGCGGGGACGGCACCACCTGTCCGTAGATCACCTCGTCGACCTGGTCACCCGGCAGCTCGGTGCGATAGAGCAGCTCGCGGGTGCAGTGCCGGGCCAGTTCGACGGCGGTGGTGTCGCGGAACACCGTGCCGGCCTTGGCAAATGGCGTCCGGAGTCCCGCAATGACCACCGCGCGGCGGCCGGGAGGGGCGAGGGGCATGCCAGAAAGCTAACGCGACAGGCGAGGAGCGAAGCGCGAGTGGCGGCGCGTGCGCCCCTCGCCCCTCGCCCGTCGCGGTTAGTTTTGGGTGTTACCCACAGCTGGAGTCAGCCCCTTGGCAGTCCCTCATCACGACGACGAACTCCCGGCCACCCCGCTCCCGGCCGAAGCGATCTTTGCAGCCCTGGTCGAGACCCAGGCCCCCGTCCCGTTCGAGCGGTCCGCCGGCAACGGCACCCCGGCGCCCGCCGAGCCGGCTCCGGCCCGGGACCAGAAGCCCGTCGATGACACGCCGCTCCCCGCGAACGCGGTGCCCCTCAAGGGTCCCGCCGCGGCGCTCGCACGCAACATGGACGCCTCGCTGGCGATTCCCACGGCAACCACCTTCCGCGAGATCCCGGTTCGGGTGCTCGAGGCCCGGCGCAGCGACATCAACGGCCGGCTCAAGCAGGCCGGTCGCGACCAGAAGCTGTCGTTCACCCACCTGATCGCGTGGGCGCTGGTGCGCGGCTGCCGCGAATTCCCCGGCATGGGCAACGCCGTGATGAAGCGCGGCGACGACGCCTTCAAGCTGGCGGCCGAGCAGGTCAACCTCGGGCTCGCGGTGGACGTGGAGCGCAAGGACGGTTCGCGCGGCCTCGTGGTCCCGGTGCTCAAGCAGGCCGATGCGATGGACTTCGCCACCTTCCTCGCCACCTACGAGGGACTGGTCGACAAGGCGCGCAACAACAAGCTGATGCCGGACGACTTCGCGGGCGCCACCATGACGCTCACCAACCCGGGCGGACTCGGCACGGTGGGCTCGGTGCCGCGCCTGATGCCGGGCCAGGGCACCATCATCGCCACCGGCGCGATCGGGTACCCGCCTGAGTTCCAGGAGATGGGCAAGGAGCAGGTCAAGGCGCTCGGCATCAGCAAGGTGATGATGCTCACCAGCACCTACGATCACCGCGTGATCCAGGGTGCCGAGTCGGGATCGTACCTTCGCCTGGTCGACCAGCTCCTGCAGGGCGAGCACGGGTTCTACGCCGAGGTCTACGAGGGCCTCGCGCTGCCGTTCGCGGAACTCTCCCGGCCGGTCGCGCCGACCGCCCCGGCCGCCGTTGCTGCCGCCCCGGAGGGCGAGGCGCCCGTCGCACCTGGCGCGCTGCACCAGTTGGTCCCTGCGATGGCGCTGTTAAAGGCGTCTCGCACCCACGGCCACCTCGCCGCCAAGCTCGATCCCCTCGGCACTCCACCGCCCGAGGACCCGGCGCTCGACCCGGCGGGACTCGGCCTCACCCCCGAGGTGATGGCCAAGGTGCCGTCCGGCGTGCTGCGCATCGCGGTCCCCGGCGCCACGCTGGCCGAGGCGTACCCGCACCTGCGGTCCACCTACTGCGGCACGATCGCCTACGAGGTGGAACACATCTCGTCGCACGAGCGGCGCGTGTGGCTCCGCCAGCAGATCGAGTCCGGCGTCCATCGCACGCCGATGAGCCCTGACGAAAAGGTCGCGCTGCTCGAGCGCCTGACCCAGGTCGAGGCGATGGAGCGGTTCCTCGGCAAGGCGTACCTCGGTGCCAAGCGGTTCGGCATCGAGGGACTCGACATGATGGTGCCGATGCTCGACCTCACCCTCGAGCTCGCCGCCGAGCACGGCGTGCGCGACGCGGTGCTGGGCATGGCGCACCGCGGCCGCCTCAACGTGCTCGCGCACGTGGTGGGACGGCCGTACGAGGCGATCTTCGCGGAGTTCGAGGGCGGCAAGCACGTCGAGGGATCGATGACGCCTGATGGCGGCACCGGCGACGTGAAGTACCACCACGGCGCCGAGGGCGCGTTCCGCACCCGCGGCGGCAAGACGATCAACGTCTCCCTCGCACCCAACCCGAGCCACCTCGAGTTCATCGGGCCCGTGGTCGATGGCCAGGCCCGCGCCAAGCAGACGTCGCGTCGCGGTGCCTCGCCGCACTTCGACCCGTCGGCCGCCGTGCCGGTCGTGATTCACGGCGACGCGGCCTTCCCCGGCCAGGGCGTCGTCGCCGAGACGCTCAACCTCGGCGGCCTGCGGGGCTACGCCACCGGCGGCACCGTGCACCTCATCGCCAACAACCAGGTCGGCTTCACCACCGACCCCAACGACGCGCGGACCACCCGCTACGCGTCCGACCTGGCCAAGGGATTCGACATCCCGATCATCCACGTCAATGCCGACGACCCCGAGGCGTGCCTCTCCGCCGTGCGCCTCGCGATGGCGTACCGGACCCGCTTCCAGCAGGACGTGCTGATCGACCTGGTCGGGTACCGGCGCAACGGGCACAATGAGTCCGACGAGCCCACGTACACCCAGCCGGTGATGTACCAGCGGATCAAGGAGCACCAGCCGGTGCGCGAGCTGTACGGGGCGGCCCTCGCCAGGGAAGGCGTCACGGCGGGCGACCTCACCGACCAGGTGTGGAATGCGGCCTACGATCGCCTGGTCGAGGTGCACTCGTCGTTCAAGGCCGGGGTGAGTCGCAAGACGGCGACTCGCGAGCCGGCGCGCGACGACGGCCCGGTCGGCGAGGACATCGACACCAGCGTCGGCGTCGAGACGCTCACCGCGCTCAACGAGCAGCTGGTCGGCTGGCCGTCCGAGTTCACGGTGCACCCCAAGCTCGCCAAGCAGCTCGAGCGCCGACGCACCGCCCTCGGCGAAGCGGGCGCCATCGAGTGGGCCCATGCCGAGGCGCTCGCCTTCGCGTCGTTGCTGGTGGAGGGGACGCCGATCCGGTTCACGGGCCAGGACTCGGAGCGCGGCACCTTCTCGCAGCGCCACCTCGTGCTGCACGACGTGAAGACCGGCGGCAGCTTCGCGCCGATCCAGTCGCTCCCCGGCGCGCTCGCGCCGATGGAGCTCTTCAACTCACCGCTCTCCGAGCTCGCGGCGATCGGCTTCGAGTACGGCTACGCCACTGCGGCGCCAGAGTCGCTGGTGCTGTGGGAGGCGCAGTTCGGCGACTTCGTTAATGGCGCGCAGGTGATGCTCGACCAGTTCATGTCGTCGAGCCTCGCCAAATGGGGTGTCACCTCGCGGCTCACGCTGCTGCTCCCCCACGGCTACGAGGGACAGGGACCCGAGCACTCGAGCGCGCGGCTGGAGCGCTTCCTGCAACTCGCCGCCGAGGGCAACATTCGGGTGGCCAACTGCACCACGCCGGCGCAGTACTTCCACCTGCTGCGGCGCCAGGCGCACTGGAACGTGCGGCGACCGCTGGTGGTGATGACGCCCAAGTCGCTGCTGCGCAAGCCGGAGGCGGGCAGCTCCCTCGCCGAGCTCGCCGAGGGCCGATTCCATCCGGTCCTCGACGATGCCAGCTACGCCGACGGGGCGGCGGCGCGCTCGCTGGTGCTCTGCAGCGGCAAGCTCTTCTACGACCTCATGGCCGAAGCCGCCGAGCGCGCCGAGCGCCCGCCCGTGGCGCGCGTCGAGCAGCTCTATCCCTTCCCCGCCGAGGAGCTGCGTTCCCTGCTCGGGCGCTACCCGTCGCTGGTCGAGGTGGTCTGGGCCCAGGAGGAGCCGCGCAACATGGGAGCGTGGAGCTACATGGAACCGCGCCTGCGCGACCTGCTCCCCGACGGCGTCACGCTGCGCTACGCCGGTCGGCCCGAGCGCGCCTCACCCGCCGAGGGATACCCCGCGGCCCACAGCGCCGAACAGTCGCGCCTGGTCGAGGACGCCCTCGCGAGCCCGAGCAAGCAGGGGGCGAAGGTCTAGGGCGACAACGCGAAGGGCGAGGGGCGAGGGGCGAACGCACGCTGCCCCGGGGTGACGATGCTCGCCCCGGGGCAGTCCGCCCATCGCTCCTCGCCTTGTCGCGCTGTCGCTATTCCGGCGGCAGGATCGGCCGCTCGGACGCGTGCCGCGCGAGGTCGCGCAGCGGCTCGGAGAGGTGTTCGCCGTAGTGCAGCAGGAACACCCCGCGCGACCGCTTGGCCATCAGGAACGCCAGGAACGGCGTGTCCGCCTTCGCGGCGTTGCACGGCCGGCACGCGAGGACCAGGTTGTCGGCCCGGTCATAGGCCGACTGGCCGCGGCGCGGCCGGACATGGTCGAGCGTGATGGTCTCTTCGGGAACCCGGGTCCCGCAGTAGGCACACACCGAACCGTGCTGCGCGAGCAGCCATTCGCGATGCGAACCGTAGGAGCGTCCGGGAGACCTGCGTAGGCGGGAATTGCCGTTGGTGCTGCCCGGCGACTCGGCCGGGGGTGCGACGTTCGTTCCGCCGCGTCGTCTTGATCGTGCCACGTACTTCCTTCGTTGAAATTCGGTTGTCCCACGGGGAGAACGGTAACCAGCCGGTGCCGGTTCCGGGAGTGCTCCCCGCCAGATCAGCAGCGAGAACCGTGCCGTTCCGGCACGCCCGGGCTACTCCGGGCGCTCGATCGCGACCAGCCGGAACTCCACCGTGGTACGCCAACCGTCGCCCTCGGGTTGGTCGAACGCCCCCCAGGTGGCCGTCCCGAGGGAGGGGGCGTAGCGCTCGCGCAGGCGGCGGACCGCCACCCCCTGCGCGTCGAAGGTCAGCACGGTGGTGGCAATCACCGGCACGGCCTCCCCGGAAACGGTGTCGACCGCCAGCCCGCCGGTACTGAACAGTGTGACCCCACGAGATCCCCGGATCTCCAGCGAATCCCCCGCCGCGATCGGCCGGGACGGACGCCAGGCTTGCTCCCCCTCCGACCAGGTCATCACCGTGTCACCCGACACGCAAGTGAACCGGATCTCGGCGTCGGTTCGGGGCCCGCCGGGCGCGAACCGGACCCGGATGCATCCCGCTCGCCCCCCGTGCGACAGGCCGGTCTCGACACCCTCGACCAGCCACCGCTGGTCGGCACGACCCTCGGTCCGGTAGACCAGCACCGTCCCCGCGCTCAAGCGCTCCTGGCCCTGCAGGGTCGCGGGCGGCAGCGCCCAGACCGCCAACAGGACCCCTGGTACCCACCGTGCAAGCGACATCCGACTCACCTCCTGCGCTCTGGACGACCGAGCGCCCGCGGCTCGACAGCCCGGACCGGTCCACACCCGGGATTCCACCGGTTCAGCCTCGGCCGGCGAGGAGCCAGGCCAGGAACAGCGCCAGCCCCACCAGCGCCAGGCCGATCGCCGCTTGGCGCTCCCTTGGCAGGCGCGCGCCCCGCCCCGCACCATCGACCAGCGGGCGGAGCGGCGTCGCCTCCTGCGCCGGGAACCAGTCCAGCTGCTCCAGCACAAACTCCGCGCTGGCGGGCCTGCCCGCCGCGTCGGGATCAAGGAGCCGGGCGACGACCCGGTCGAGCGGGAGCGGGATGCCGCTGCGTTCTGCCGACGGCGTCCGGTCGTCCGGAGCCGGGTCGCGGCCGAGCAGCGCGCGCCACCCGACGGCGCCGAGGGCACGGAGGTCATCCGGGGGTGCCCCCTCATGGGCGTGACCGAGCCGGTGCAGCGCGCCGCCCTCCCACTCGATGGCCGCCGGGTCGAGGGCACCATGGGAGAGGCCGCCGCGATGGAGCGCACTGAGGGCGCGGGCACACTCCCGCAGCACGCGCACCGTTTCCTGGATGGAGAGGCGCCCGGACGCGGCCAGGCGGTCCGCCACCGTGGGCCCCCGTGGCAGCGGCTCCACCACCCACGTCGCATCGGCGATCATGCCGGTGGCGAGGGGCGCCGCCAGACTGTCGTGCCGCAGCGCCCGTATCGCGGCCATCCGCTCGAGCATCGTCCCGCGCACCGGTCCCACCGGGGCGGCCGGGTGAACGATCACCATGCGGGTCGGCGGAGCATCAGGCCGGTCGGCGGGCCCGCGGGCGACGAAGCGGCGCGACGCGCCATGTGGCGGCACCTCCTCGCCCAGCACCGCCGCAGGGCCCAGTGCCAGCTGCAACTCGGCGCGAGTCACCCGGTCCCCGGACGGAGCACCATCACCGCGAGCGCCGCGACGAGGATCACGGTGTCGATCCATCCCACGACGCTCCACCGTACGAACAGCCGGCGGAACCGTGCAGGATCACTGGCGGCGGCACGCTCCATCCGCACCTGATCGGGGAGCAGCGCGAACAGCCAGATGGCGGTGGCCACGGCGAGCAGTTCGATGCCGTGTCGCAGCCACGCCAGCTCGCGCCATGGCCAGTCGGCAAGGCGGATCATCTGGATGCCGGCAATGGTGAGCATCGCCCCGCCACCGAAGGTGAAGAGCAGGTCGGTCCAGAGGATGCCGCGTGCGATCTGGCGCGGCGTGTCGCCGCCGCGATGACGCCAGAGCAGCGCGGCCCATGCCCCGGTCACGATCACGTTGCCGAGCATCAGCACCGCGCCGATCACGTGCAGCAGCTTCCAGCCGAGGTACCCGTCAGCCATTGCGCTCCTGGTGGTCGGGGAGGAGGCCCAGCGCGTGCCGGACACGGTCGAGGCGATTGTTGATCGAGCCCCGTCCGGTGACGAGGACCTGGTACTGCGCCACGCGCTCCGCTGCGAGGTCGGCATCGAGCGCCGCCAGCGTGTCGACTAGCATCGCCGCCAGGCGAGCCGTGATCGCGCGACGATCGGCTGCGACCGGGCCCTCAAGCAGCCACGGCGACCCGATCAGGGCGAACGCCTCCGGACGCTGCTCGCTCAGGAACGGGTACCGGAATGCCGTCGGCACCACCAGCAGCGGTCCGCGATGGCGACCGAGCAGCCACGCCGCGCCGTGCTCCAATCGCGTCGGCACTTCGCCGGCGGGACGCCGCATTCCCTGCGGGTAGATCCAGAGCGTCGCCCCGGGTTCGGCGAGGCACTGCGACGCCACCTCCAGGTCGCGCACGGCCTGGCGCGCGGAGCGGCGCTCGAGCGGCAGCGCCCCGACCCGGCGAAACACCCGGTATCGACCCAGGTGCTCGGCTTCCATCAGGATCCGGAACGACCGGCCGAGCGCGCGCGTGAGCTGGTGCGACAGGAATCCGTCCCACCAACTCGTGTGATTCGCGATCGCCAGCACCGGCACGTCGGCCGGCCAGGGCGCCGGCTCGTCAAGCCGGCGCCATCGCACTGTCGAGAAGGTACCGCGCAGGAGCCGATCGAGATAGCGGCCGAACGCCGCGGCCGCCCACCGCGAGGGGGCGGGCGGCGGGCCGGTCACGCCGGACGCTCCACCATCGCGTCGCGATCCGGGCGGTGCTCGTCCCAGATCGCCCGCGCAAGGATCAGCAGCTTGCGCGGCGCACTGGTGTAGGCGCGACGCCGGAACACGTCGTACCGGTTCGCCTCGATCCGGTCGAGGATCGCCGCGTACGCGCGCTGCATCAGGCGCACGGCAAGGCGGGACCCGTCGGGCGGGAACATCGGGATCACGGCATCGGCGTGCCGATAGTACGTCCGGGCCCGCTCGACCTGGAACCGCATCAGCTCGATGAACGCCGGGGTCACCCGCCGCTGCTCGAGGGCCGCGCGATCGAGACCGAACAGCGCCAGCTCCTCGCGCGGCAGGTACACCCGACCCCGCTCGAGGTCCTCGCCCACGTCGCGCAGCACGTTGGTGAGCTGCATCGCGATCCCGAGTCCGACCCCCGGCTCGCGGTACCGGTCGCCGGGTGCACCGAGCACGGGCCCGAGCATCAGTCCCACGCCGCCGGCGACGTACCGGGAGTAGCGCTCGAGCATCGCGAAGTCCTCGAACTCGACGGGCTCGAGATCCATCGCCACGCCGAGCAGCAGCTCGGTGAGCGGGGCGAGCGGCACGTCCTCGCGCAGCAGCGTGTCGTGGAGCGCGAGCCAGCGCGGGTCGGCGGGTGGCTCGCCCGCGTGCAACCGACGGACCAGCGCGTCCAGCGCGGCCAGCTCGTCGCGCACCTCGGCCACCGGACGCTCGCCGCGCAGGTCGACCAGGTTGTCGGCGTGACGGCAGTAGTCGTACAGCGCGAAGATGCTCCGCTTCTTCGCCACGGGAAGGAACCGCGAGGCGAAGTGGAACGAGCGCGCCCAGGTGGCCGTCACCTGTTCGGCGCGGGCGTAGCTCCGCTCGAGGGCCTCCGTCATGCCGCCGGCTGCTCCGCCGTGATCCGGTCCGCGACGCAGCGCGCGGAGATCAGCGCCATCGGCAGCCCGCACCCCGGGTGGGTGCTCTGCCCCACGAAGTACAGGTTGCCCAGGCGCTCGTGGCGATTGCGCGGGCGGAACGCGCCGATCTGCATCAGGTTGTGGGCCAGCCCGAACGCCTCGCCGCGCAGGTTGCCGAAGTTCAGCACGAAGTCGTCGGGCGTCACCAGTCGCCGGGTGACGAGGTGCTCGCGCAACCCGGGCAGCTGCCACTCTTCGAGCCGATCGAGCATCCGCGCTTCGACCCGGGGACCCTCCACCGACCAGTCGATCCGCCGCGCCGGGTCGGGATGCTGGCTCGGCGCCAGCACCAGCACGAACAGGTTCTCGCACCCCGGTGGCGCCTGGCTCGGGTCGGTGCGGCTGGTGGCCACCACGTAGTACGGCGGCGCGTCGGGCATCTGGTGCTCGTCGAACAGCAGCCGACTCGCCTCGCGCATGTCCGGGGCGACCACGAAGTTGTGGTGCTCGAGGTTGGGGTATTCGCGGCTGACCCCCAGGTACATCAGCACCACCGAGCAGCTGAACCGTTTCTTCTCGATCCCGGGATATGGCTCGTCGAGCAGGTGCTGGTACGCCCACGGCAGGTCGGCGTTGACCACCACGAGGTCGGCCTCGAGGCGCGAGCCGTCTTCCAGCAGCACGCCGGTCGCCCGTTTCCCGTCATGCTCCACGCGCGTGACGCGTGTCCCGTACGTGTACGTCACGCCGAGCTCCCGCCCCAGCCGCTCGAGCGCCAGCGGCACCTGGTGCATGCCGCCCATCGGGTAGAAGATCCCGCCGCCGAGCTCGGCATACGGCAGCAGCGCGTAGATCGCGAGCGCGTCGTACGGCGACAGTCCGAGGTAGAGCGCCTGGAACGACAGCGCCTGCTGCAGCCGCTCGTCCTTCACGTAGCGACCGACCAGCTTCTGCAGGTCGCCCAGCGCCCCGAGCCCCGCCAGCGAGCCGAGGTCGCCGCCGCGGAGCATGTCGAGTGGCGAATCGAAGTTGCGCGAGATGTAGGCGAGCCCCGAGTCGTAGAGGTGCTTGGTGCGGGCCAGGTATTCGAGCACCTTCGGCCCGCACCCCGGCTCGAGGCGTTCCATCTCCTCGAGCAGCCGGTTGAGCCGCGTCGTCATCTCGAGCACCGACCCGTCGGGGAAGTGCACCTTGTAGTTGGGGTCCACCTGCACCAGGTCGAGATAGTCCTCCAGCCGGCGGCCGGCGGCCGAGAAGAGCTCCCGCCACTGCTCCAGCATCAGCAACAGCGACGGGCCGGTGTCAAACGTGAAGCCGGCCGATTCCCAGCGGCCCGCGCGCCCGCCGGGACGGTCATGGCGCTCGACCACCGTGACGCGGTGCCCGGCGAGCGCGCGGCGCACGGCCGTGGCAAGGCCGCCGATGCCGGCGCCGACGACCACCGCGTCGGTGCGGCGATGGTCCCCTGCCGCGCGCCCCTGGGCGCGGTGATCCTGGTCGACGGCCGTGCTCGTTCCCATGCGACCTGTCCAGCTTTTCGATGTGGGTGGGTCCGTGGATCCTAATTGGTGGATCACGGTTCGGGCTATGTTCCCGGTGTGGCCCCTCGCGACTCGGTGGACCTGCTCATCCTCGGCGGAGGGATCGTCGGCGCCGGTGTTGCGCGCGACGCGGCGCAGCGCGGGTTGTCGGTGGCACTGGTCGAGGCCCACACGGTCGGCTGGGGAACCAGCTCGCGATCGAGCCGGCTGATCCACGGCGGCATTCGCTACCTCGAGCTCGGCGACTTTGCGCTGGTGCGCGAGGCGCTGCACGAACGCGCCGTCCTCCTGCGCATCGCGCCCCACCTCGTGCGCCCCGCGCCCTTCCTCTTCGTGCTCGGGCGCGGCGACTGGTGGCAGTGGCTCCGCGTCGGTGTCGGCGTGATGCTGTACCGCCTGCTGGCCGGCCGCCATGCGCTGGGCCCGCATCATCCGCTCACCCGCCGCGGCGTCCTGGCGCGCGAGCCGCTGCTCGCGGACGGCCCCGTGCTTGGCGGTGCGCTTTACCAGGATGCGCGCGGCGACGACATCGGCCTGGTGTGGAGCAACATCGTCGCGGCAGGGCAGGTCGGCGCGAAGGTGTTCGAGGAATCCCGGGCAACCGTGCGCGTCAGCGACGACGGCGCCATCGCCGAGCTCGCCGGTGGACGGACCATCCACGCCGCCACCGTGGTGCTCGCCCTCGGCCCCTGGACCGACGAGGTCCGCGAGGAGATCGGGCTGCCGGCGCGGGACCTCGTCGGCGGCACCAAGGGAATCCACATCACGTTCGCCGCGGGACGATTTCCCCTGCGGCATGCCATCGCGCTGCGACACCCCGACGACAAGCGGGTGATGTTCTGCGTCCCCGAACCCGAGCACGAGCGCGTCCTCGTCGGCACCACCGACACCGAGACCGACGAGCCGCCCGATCGCCTCACCGTCGGCGCCGAGGATGTCCGCTACCTCCTGCGCTCGGTGCAGCACTACTTCCCCGCCCTCGGCCTCGGAGAGGACGACATCGTCGACCGCTGGGCCGGCGTGCGGCCGCTGCTGCAGCAGCAGGGGAGCGCCAGCTCACGCAGCCGCGAGCACCTGATCCTGCGCGAGGGCCGGGTGCTCACCGTCGCCGGCGGCAAGCTCACCACCTATCG
>CALGOK010000022.1 GCA_937961295.1 uncultured Gemmatimonadota bacterium | reverse complement strand
AAGGGCTTCGGCAGGAATGCCACGTCCTGCACGGCGCCCACCAGCTCCTCGCTGTACCCGGACATCACCACCACGCGCACCCCCGGCCATCGCTCCCGCAAGGTCGCCACCAGCTCCCAGCCGCCCATGCCGGGCATGACCAGGTCGGTGAGCACCAAGGCGATCTCGCGGTGTCGCTCGAGCGATTCCAGTGCGCTGCGTCCGTCCCGCTCGGTGCGCACCCGATAGCCGAGCCGCGAGAGCATCCGTGCGCTCAGGTCGCGGATCTGCGGCTCGTCGTCGACCACCAGAATCGCCTCGGTCCCCCGCGGCAGCGGCGCCTCGGCGATCGCTTCGTGGCCGGAGTCCAGCACGGCGGTGGCCGCCGGCAGGTGGATCCGGAATGTGGATCCCCGCCCGACGGTGCTGCGGACCTCGATGCGCCCGCCGGCCTGCTCGACGATGCCGTAGACAGTGGCGAGGCCGAGCCCGGTGCCCTTCCCCGCCGGCTTGGTGGTGTAGAACGGCTCGAAGAGGTGGGGAATGGCATCCTCGGGGATGCCAACGCCCTCGTCGCTGACCATCAGCTCCGCGTGACCGTCCGTGCGCGAGGTCTCGATCCGGATCGTGCCCCCGCCGGGCATGGCATCACGGGCGTTCACCGTCAGGTTGGTGAGCACCTGCTCGAATTGGGCCGGGTCGATCACCACGGCGAGCGGCTCGTCAGTCGGCTCGACCAGCAGCGTCGCACCGGGTTCGGTGATGCGGCGCAGCAGCGGCTCGGCCTCGCGCACCACGCGGTTGAGGTCGACCAGCCGCGGCAGGACCACCTGGCGGCGCGCGAACGTCAGCAGTTGGCGCGTGAGGTCGGCGGCGCGGGTGCAGGCACGCCGGATCTCCGCCAGCTCCTGTCGCCGTGGGTCGTCCGGCTCGAGCGATTCGTGCAGGAGCTCGGCATAGCCGGCGATCCCGGTGATCAGGTTGTTGAAGTCGTGCGCCACGCCGCCGGCCAGCCGCCCGACGGCTTCGAGCCGCTGCCCCTCCACCAGCCGGCGCTCGAGTCGCAGGCGATCGTGGACATCGCGCACCACGCCGAGCAGGCACGGCGACCCATCGAACGTCACGCGGCTGGCGGACACCATCGTGTCGCGGGTGCTGCCGTCGGGGCGACGGACCAGCATGGGCAACTCGTCGACGTGGTCGCCCCCAGCGAGCGCCTCGAGCACCGCCTGCCGATCCTCCGCCCGGGCCCAGAGCCCGACCTCGAGGGACGTGCGGCCCATCAGTGCCTCGCGAGGACGCTGCACGATTTCGCAGTAGGCGTCGTTCACCTCGATGATCCGCCGGTCGGCCTCGCGCGTCACGATCACGCCATCGGGCACGAGCTGGAACAGCTCGCGGAACTTCTGCTCCGCCCGCCCGAGCTCCCGCAGGTACGCCGATTCCACCCGGGCCCGCTGGCGCGACTGGAGGCCCCAGGCGAGGCCGCCGACCAGCAGGACCACGATGCCGGCACCGAAGCGGTAGGCGCGCCGGTCGTCGCGCGAGCCGAGCAGCCACCCGCCGGCCGGGGTGGCCATCAGCCGCCAGCGCTGTCCCGGGAGGATGATCCCCGCCTCCACCGGTCGGTCGAGACGACGATCACTGCCGGAACTCCAGAGCAGCGAGTCGCCCGCGTTGCGGAGGCGGAGATCGAGGCCCTCGCTCACCGCGCGCAATCCCGACTCCCCGATCACCGTGGCAAAATCGATCACCGCCGCAGCGACGACCATGACGCTGTCATTCGCATCACGAACGGCCAGCCGCCCGACCAGCCCGGTGCCGCCCTGGTACAGCGTGATCGGTCCCGACACCACGATGCCGGTCGCCTCGAGGGTCCGTCGGAAGTCCGCCACCAGGCCCGGGCGCGCGTCGGCGAGCAGGTTCGAGCCGACGGCCTGCTCGTTCCCCCGGAGCGGGTAGGTATACCGGATGACGCCGTCCTGCACGTACTGCACGGTGCGCAGCCCGGGGATCCCGCTGAGCAGCCCCTCGGCGCAGGTGTCGAAGTCGGCCTCGAGGCGGGGATCCTGCCAGTGCAGGCGGAGGAACGATCCCAGGCCGTGCAGGACATTCAGTCGGGAGTTCACGACCGACTCGATCGCGGTGGCGACCGCCCCGGTCTCCCGCTGCACCCGCTCGCGCGCGAGGTCCTCGCGGAGCGCAGTGTACCACCGCTCGGCCACCACGGCCGCGCCGAGCGTGATGAGGCCCGCCAGCAGCCCGGTGACCCACGGCCGAATGCGCGCGACCCCCCGCGACCGGGGGTCGCGGGGGGCCGGCGCCTGGGATTCCCTGCCCGTCACGTGGCGCGCAGGGCGATCGTGGCGTTGTGGCCGCCGAAGCCGAACGAATTCGACATCGCGACACGCACGCGCTGGCTGCGCTTGACGTTCGGGACGCAGTCGAGGTCGCACGCCGGGTCGGGGTCGTCGTTGTTTATGGTGGGCGGGATCTCGCCGCGCGCAGCCACCAGCATCGCGATGATCGCCTCGATCGCCCCGGCGGCCCCGAGGGCATGACCGGTCATCGACTTCGTGGAGGCGAAGACCAGCTTGCGCGCGTGGTCGCCGAACACGGCCTTCACGGCGTTGGTCTCCGCCACGTCGCCGAGCGGCGTGGAGGTGCCGTGCGCGTTGACGTAGTCCACCTCGGCGGGATCGATGTCGCCGCTCTCAAGGCAGCGCCGCATGGCGGCCATCGCGCCGTGCCCGTCCTCCGGCGGCGCGGTGATGTGGTACGCATCGCCCGAGGCGCCGTAGCCCGCCACCTCGCCGAGGATCGTCGCCCCGCGGGCGCGGGCGTGTTCGTATTCCTCGAGCACCACCATCCCCGCCCCGTCGGCGAGCACGAAGCCGTCGCGGCCAAGGTCGAACGGGCGCGACGCGCGGGTGGGCTCGTCATTGCGCTCCGAGAGCGCCTTCATGTTGGCGAATGCCGCGACGGTGAGGCCGGTGATGGCCGCCTCGCAGCCCCCGGTGAGCATCACGTCCGCCAGGCCGCCGCGGATCATCTGCCACGAGGTGCCGATCGCGTGGGCCCCGGAGGAGCAGGCCGACACGGTGGCGAAGTTGGGCCCCTGCAGGTTGTACCGGATCGAGGCGAGGCCCGCGGCGATGTCGGGGATGAACATCGGCACGAAGAACGGCGACACCCGGTCGGGGCCGCGCGTGAGGAACGCCTCGCAGTTGTCCTGGTACGTCTGCATCCCGCCGATCCCCGCGCCGATGATGCATCCGGCGCGCTCGGGATCGGCCGCCCCGCCGTCCAGGCCGGCCTGGACCATCGCCTGATGGGCGGCGGCCAGGCCGTACTGCGCGAAGAGGTCGTAGCGGCGCGCTTCCTTGCGGTCGAGGTAGGGCGACGGATCGAAGCCCTTCACCTCGCAGGCAAAGCGGACCGCCAGGTTCGCCGGGTCGAACTTGGTGATCGTGGCCGCGCCGCTGGTGCCGGCGAGGAGGTTCGCCCAGGTCTCGTCGACGGTGAGCCCCACCGGGGTCACCAGGCCGAGGCCCGTGATGACGACGCGCCGCGTCACCTCACTTGCCCAGCTTCTCGTGGAGGTACTTCAGCGCGTCGCCGACGGTGCGGAGCTTCTCCGCCTCCTCGTCGGGGATGTCGATGTCGAACTCCTTCTCGAAGGCCATGACCAGCTCGACGGTGTCGAGCGAGTCGGCACCCAGGTCCTCCATGAAGGACGCCTCGGCGGTGAGCTTTTCGCGCTCGACGCCCAGTTCCTCGACGATGATGTCCTTGACCTTCTCCTCCACGTCGCTCATCTGCTGCCTCTCACGACAAGTGTGAACGTGCGACCTGCTCAGCCGACCATGCCGCCGTCGACCACGAGCACCTGGCCCGTGACGTAGGCGCCGAGATCGGAGGCGAGGTACAGGACGGCCCCCGCGATATCCGCCGGGGCACCAAGCCGCCCCAAGGGAATCGACTCCAATAATGCCGCGCGCGCCGCCTCGGGCAAGGCGGCGGTCATGTCGGTGTCGATGAACCCCGGCGCCACGCAGTTGGCGAGGATGCCGCGGCCCGCGTACTCCTTGGCCACCGACTTGGTGAATCCGATCAGCCCGGCCTTGCTGGCGGCGTAGTTGGCCTGGCCCTTGTTCCCGGTGAGGCCCACCACGCTGGTGATGTTGATGATCCGGCCGGCGCGCCGCTTCATCATCCCCTTGAGCACCGCCTGGGTCGCGACGAAGGCGCCGCGCAGGTTGGCCGTGAGCACCTCGTCCCATTCGGCGTCGGAGAGCCGCAGGAGCAGGTTGTCGCGGGTCAGGCCGGCGTTGTTGACCAGGATGTCGATCGGCCCGAGCTCGGCCTCGCACGCCGCCAGCGCGGCCCGCAGCGAGTCCGCATCGGTCACGTCGCACCCGTAGCCGCGTGCGCGCGCGCCGACCTCGGCCGCCACGCCGCGCGCCGTCTCGGCCGACCGGCCGACGATCGCGACGGAGGCACCGGCATCGTGCAGCGTCGCGGCGATCGCGCGGCCGATGCCGCGCGTGCTGCCGGTGACGAACGCCACCCGGCCGGCGAGGTCGATCGCGAGGCTCATGCGCCGAGGAACCCTTCGAGGTCGGCCACGGTTCCGAGCGCGGTGCACTCCGCCCCCGGCACGATGCGCTTGAGCAGTCCGCCGAGCACGCTGCCGGGACCGAGCTCGAGCCAGCGCGCCTCGGGCCACTGCTCGGCGAGGCGCCGCATCGACTCGACCCACCGCACCGGCGCCGTGAGCTGTTCGGCCAGCAGCCGCTGCGCTCCGCCGCGATCGTGCACCAGCTCGGACGTGGCATTGGCGGCGACCGGGAACGCCGGATCGCCGAACGGGGTGGCACCGAGCGCGTCGCGCAGGCCCGCGACCGCGGGGGCCATCAGCGGTGAATGGAACGCCCCGCTCACCTTGAGCGGCAGGACCCGCTTGGCACCCGCCGCCTTGCATCCCTCGCCCGCGCGTTCGACGGCCGATGCATCGCCGGAGATCACGGTCTGGTCGGGTGCATTGAGGTTGGCGGCCACCGCCACGCCGGCGTCGCCGGCGGACGCCTCGGCGCAGGCGCGTTCCACCGCCTCGGTCGGCAGGCCGAGCACCGCAGCCATCGCGCCGGGACGCGCCTGTCCCGCCTCGAACATCAGCGCTCCGCGCCGGCGCACCAGCCGAGCCGCTGCCGCCGGCGTCAGCGCGCCGGCAGCCACCCACGCCGAATACTCGCCGAGCGAGTGTCCCGCGGCGGCGACCACCTGCCCGGCAAGCTTCTCGCGCACGACCGCCAGCACCGCGGCGCTGTGCGCCAGGATCGCGGGCTGGGCGTTGTGGGTCAGCGTCAGCTCTTCCTCGCTCCCCTCCCACATCACGCGAGTGAGCTTCACGTCGAGCGCGGCGTCGATCGCGGCCAGCGTCTCGGCCGCCTCGGGGAAGCGCTCGGCGAGGTCGCGCGCCATCCCCTGCTTCTGCGCCCCCTGGCCGGGAAAGAGGAGGATCACCACCGCAGCACCACGCTGCCCCAGGTGAACCCGGCGCCGAACGCCACCAGCATCACGATCATCCCCGGCTTGAGGCGTCCCTCGGCCTCGGCCTGCACCAGCGCGAGCGGGATGCTTGCCGACGAGGTGTTGCCGTAGCGGTCGAGGTTGACCATCACCTTGTCCATCCCGATCCCGGCGTGCTTGGCCGTCGCCTCGATGATCCGGAGGTTGGCCTGGTGCGGCACCAGCAGGTCGATCGCCTCGGGGGGCAGGCCGGCGCGGCGAATCGCCTCGTCGGTGCTGCGGCTCATCGCCAGCACCGCGGCCTTGAACACCTCGCGCCCCGCCATCCGCATCAGGTGGCGCTTGTCGCGCAGCACCGCGTCGGTGAGCGGCTCGGCGGCGCCCCCGGCGGGGATGTAGAGCAGGTCGGCCAGGTCGCCGTCGGCACCGAGGTAGGTGGCCAGCACCCCGCGGTCGTCGCCCGGCTGGGTGCGCTGCAGGATGCAGGCGCCGGCGCCGTCGCCGAAGAGGATCGCGGTGGACCGGTCCTGCGCGTCGGTGATCGTGGAGAGCTTCTCGGCCCCGATCACGAGGATCGTGTCGCCCTGCCCCGTGGCCATCATCCCCTCGGCGACGGTCAGCGCGTAGACCCACCCCGGGCATGCGGCCACGACGTCCATCGCCCAGGCCCGCTTGGCACCGAGGGCGGCCTGCAGGTCGCACGCTGCCGACGGCAGCCGCCGGTCCGGGGTCACGGTGGCGAACACGATCCCGTCGACCTGGTCGGCGGTGACCCCGGCGCGTTCCATCGCCTGCCGCGACGCGGCGAGCGTGTACGACACGAGCGTCTCGGTCGCGGCCGCGATGCGGCGCTGCCGGATGCCGGTCCGCTCGACGATCCACTCGTCGGAGGTGTCGAGGTAGCGCTCGAGGTCGGCGTTGGAGAGCACCGCCTCGGGGGTCGCGGCGCCGATCCCGGCGATCCGTGCGAACGGGCGACCGCTCATGCCGCCGGCGCGGGGCCATGCCCCGCCAGTTCGTCCGCGATGTGCTCGTTGAGGCCGCCGCGCACCGATTCGACCGCCTTGCGGATCGCGTTCTTGATCGCGACCGCGGTCGACGAGCCGTGACAGATGATCGGCACGCCGCGCACGCCGAGCAGCGGCGCACCGCCGTACTCGCTGTAGTCGAGGAAGCGGATCAGCGGCTTCATCTCCGGCGCGGTGAGCAGTCCGGGGCTCTCGCGCTCCAGCAGCGAGTGGACCAGGCGCCCCATCGACTCGTAGAACTTGAGCACCACGTTGCCCGTGAAGCCGTCGGTGACCACCACGTCGATCTTGCCGTGGCGCGGGTGCGGCACCACGATGTCACGCCCCTCGATGTTGCCGGCGTAGTTGAGCAGCGGCTCCTCGCGGAGGATCTGGTGCGCCTCGCGCACCACGGCGCCGCCCTTCTCGTCCTCCTCGCCCACGTTCAGCAACCCGATCCGCGGCGACGGCCGGCCGATGACGTCGCGCATGTACACGGAGCCGAGGTGCGCGAAGTTTACGAGCTCGCGGGCCGAGCAGTCGACGTTGGCGCCGGCGTCGAGCACCAGCACCGTCCCCGAGGCGCTCGGGAAGAGCGAGGCGACGGTGGCGCGATCGACGCCCTCGTGCAGGCCGAGGAGGATCGTCGAGGCCGCGAGCGTGGCGCCGGTGTTGCCGGCGGAGACAAAGGCGTCGGCCTTCCCCTCGCGATGCAGGGTGAGGCCGACGACCAGGGAGGAATCCCGCTTCTGGCGCACCGCCTGGAGCGGCTTGTCGGTCATCGTGACCACTTCGCTGGCCGGGACGACCGCGATCCGCTCGGGGTCGAGGTCGCCGTGGCGCGCCAGGTGGGTGGCGATCACCTCGGGCTGCCCCACGAGGAGCAGCTGGAAGTCCGCCGACAGCTCGCGCAGGGCGAGCGCCGCGCCATCCACCTCGGCGGCGGGCGCGTCGTCACCGCCCATCGCGTCGAGCGCGACGCGGATCACGGCTTACTGGTCCTCGACCTCGAGCCGCTTCTTGCCGGCGTAGTACCCGCACGACGGGCAGACCCGGTGCGGCAGGCGCGGCGCGGTGCAGCGCGGGCACGCCTGGGTCGGAATCCCCTTGGCGGAGTGGTGCCCGCGGCGGAGCCGCTTGCGGGACTTGGAGAGCTTTCGCTTCGGAACAGCCATTGCTGCCTCACCTGGTCGAGCCGGTCGCCGCGCACCCGCACGGTCCGGCGTTCAAGTCCGCCCCGCAGGCGGGACAGAGCCCCTGGCACTCCTCCCGGCAGAGCGGGAAGGCGGATGCGCGCAGGGCTAGTTCTTCGCGCACCGCCCCGGTCACGTCGACCACCGCCGGATGGGGTGGCAGGGCGTACACGCTGGGATCGTCGGCCAGGTCGGGATCGGGCGAGAAGAGCACGTCCACCTGTTCGTCGATCTCCTGCTCCACCCGGCCGAGACAGCGGCGACACTCGCCGACCACCGTCGCCTGGATCCGGCCACGCCAGAGGTAGTCCTCCCCCTCGGTGGCCTGCAACCGGCCGGTGACCTCGACCGGCCGTTCCACCACCAGGTCGAGCCCCTCGAGCGCCGGGTCGTCCGGCCCGAGCGTCCCGCGGGTCTCGGCGCCCCCACTCTGCAACTGGCGGACGTCGACACGGAGCATAGCCCTGAAAAATACCAGACCGGAACGTGCCCGGTCAAGCGGGGAGAACGACCCCCAGAAGCGCTAACTCCCGCTCCGGAAAGAAGAAAGCGATCTCCCGCAGGGCGTTGGGGTCGCTGTCGGAGCCGTGCACCGCGTTGCGCCCCTTCGACTCCGCGAACCGCTTGCGGATCGTCCCCGCCGCCGCCTCCGCCGGATCGGTCGCCCCGATCGCCCCGCGCCACGCCGCTACGGCGTCGTCCGCCTCGAGCGCCATGGCCACGGCCGGACCGGAACTCATGAACTCCACCAGCTCCTCGTAGAACGGCCGACCCCGGTGGACCGCATAGAACGCCTCGGCCTCGGGCCGCGTCAGGCGAACCTGCCGCATCGCCCGGATCGCGAATCCGGCGGCCTCGACCGCCTGGACAATGTTGCCGGTGTACCCCGACGCCACCGCGTCGGGCTTGATCATCGCAAAGGTGAGACGGCCAGCCACGTGTCGAGCCCTGTTGAAAGTTGTTGGCGATCGGTCGTTGGCGGTTGGTCGTTGGTCGTGGGGGAGCGACAACTGGTCACGGTGCAGCCAGTAAGTCTTTACATACCAACGACTAACGACCAACAACTAACGTCTTACTTGAGCACACCCTTGAGCAGTTCCACCACATCCACCGGCCGCCGCATGATCCCGATTCCGGCCGCCTCGAAGGCCTGGAACTTCTCCTCGGCGGTGCCGCTCGAGCCCGAGATGATCGCCCCGGCGTGTCCCATCCGGCGACCCTTGGGGGCCGTCTGCCCGGCGATGAAGCCGACCACCGGCTTCTTGACCTCGGCCTTCACGAACTCGGCCGCCTCCTGCTCCGCGGTGCCGCCGATCTCGCCGATCATCACGATCGCCTCGGTGGCGGGGTCGTCGTTGAAGGCGCGCAGCACGTCGATGAAGTCGGTCCCCACGATCGGGTCGCCGCCGATTCCCACGCAGGTGCTCTGACCCATCCCGTTGCGGGTCAGGTGGTGCACCACCTCGTAGGTGAGCGTCCCGGAGCGGGACACCAGTCCCACCGGCCCGGGCGTCACGATGCTCCCCGGGATGATGCCGACCTTGGCCGACCCCGGCGAGATGAGCCCTGGGCAGTTGGGACCGATCAGTCGCACGCCCCGCTCGTCGAGGAACGGGATGACGGTGGTCAGATCGAGCACCGGGATCCCCTCGGTGATGCAGACCACCAGCTCTACCCCGGCGTCGGCCGCCTCGAGGACTGCGCCGGCTGCCATCGCCGGGGGAACGTAGATCACCGAGCAGTTGGCGTCGGTCGCAGCCACCGCCTCGGCCACCGTGTTGAATACCGGGACGCCGCCGTCGAACTGCTGGCCGCCCTTCCCCGGAGTCACGCCGGCGACGACGTTGGTGCCGTACTCCATCATCTGGCGAGTGTGGAACGAGCCGTCGCGGCCGGTGATCCCCTGCACCACCAGTCGGGTGCCCTTGTCGATCCAGATGCTCACGCGGCCTCCTTGGCCAGCGCCACGGCCTGCTGCACCGCCGCGTCCATGTCGTTCATCGCCTTCATCCCCACGCCCTCGAGGATCTTCACAGCCTCCTCCTCGTTCGTGCCGGTGAGCCGGATCACGATCGGCACCTCGACCTTGAACTGCTTGGTGGCGGTGACGATGCCGTTCGCCACGTCGTCGGTGCGGGTGATGCCGCCGAAGATGTTGAAGAGGATGACCTTCACCGCGGGATCGCTGGTGATGATCTTGAGCGCGTTGACCACCTTCTCCGGATTCGACGACCCGCCGATGTCGAGGAAGTTGGCCGGCTCGCCGCCGTAGTACTTGACGAGGTCCATCGTGGCCATCGCCAGCCCGGCGCCGTTGACGACGCAGCCCACGTCGCCGTCCAGCTTGATGAACGAGAGGTTGGCGCGGCGGGCCGCGACCTCGCTCGGCTCCTCCGCCGACTCGTCGCGCAGCACGGCGAGGTCGGGGCGCCGGTCGAGCTCGTTCTCGTCGATGACGATCTTGGCGTCGAGCGCGAGGACCCGGCCGTCGGGCGTGGTGACCAGCGGGTTGATCTCGGCCAGCGAGGCACCGTTGGCCATGAACACCTTGTAGAGCTGGTGCATGATCTTCACGGCGCTCTTGACGTGGTCCCACTCCTGGTAGAGCGCCAGCGCGAGCGTCAGCGCCTGGTGCGGCAGCAGCCCGTACCGCGGATCGACGGCGAGGCGGGTGATCTTCTCCGGCGTCGCGGCGGCAACCTCCTCGATGTCCACGCCACCCGCGGCCGACACCATGAACACCGGCAGCTGGGTCGCGCGATCGAGGATCAGCCCCACGTAGCTCTCGGTGGCGATGTCGGCCGCCGGGACCACGAGCACCTTGTTGACCACCAGCCCCTTGATGGTCATGACGAGGATCTGCGACGCGCACTCCTTCGCGTCGGCGGGCGTGCGCGCGAGCTTGACGCCGCCCGCCTTGCCGCGGCCCCCGGCATGCACCTGGGCCTTGACCACGACGGTGCCGCCGAGCCGGCGGGCAATCGCCTCGGCCTCGGTCGGTGTCGCGGCGACGTCGCCGTCGAACATCGGCACCCCGGCGGCCTTGAGCAGGTCGCGGGCCTGGTACTCGTGGAGGTTCACGCTGACTCGCCTCGCTGTCGCAGGTTGGCGCAGCCCGGGGACGCCGTGCCCGGCGATCCTCGGCGCTGCGATTGGGAAACAGCCCGGAAAACTAGCCGAATTGGGGGTGCACCGCTACGCGCGTGGCGGCTCCGTGAGCAACCCGCGGACCGCTTCCCAGGCCCGCGAGAAGGCGGTCAGGTCGCCGCGGGCGAGGGCCGAGTCGGCCCGTCGTACGCAGGCCCGGATCGCCTCGAACCGGTTGACCACATCAAACGGAACCGGGCCACCGCCGCTTGCGCCCGCCGCGCTGAGGGTCCGCCAGGCAGCTTCCGGGGTCCGTCCCCCACCGATCATCGTTCCCTGGGCCACACCGATCCACCGCAGCGCGGGGTCGCCCCGCCGCCCCGCTGCTCGGAACGGTTGCCAGCTCCGGGCACCGTCCGGACCCACGTGAACCCTCGGGGCCCCGGCGAGCAGGGTGTCACCCGCCGCGCGCATCGAATCGCGAAGCTGGGTGAAGGCCGCCGCTCGCCGCCAGTTGCGACCCATCTCCCGGCTGCTCGGGAGGTCGCTCCCCGACACGACGGCGCGCTCCAGCACGGCCACCCCGTCCTGGCGGCCAACCTCGAGAAGGGCCGCCGGAGTCTCGGTGGCAGGATCCTCCAGGAGGACCTGAAGCCGTGGACCGCTCGGTCCCCAGACCGGCGACGGGGGCGCCGATTCGCCCGAGACAGGGTCGACGGCCTGCCGTCCGAGCCCCCAGTGCGGTTGCTGGAGCACCCCCAGTTGGAGCCCCAGCCATGGACCGGGATACGGCATGGCGTTCCGGATCCACGACGGCAGCGACTCGGCGGTGCCGACCAGCCCGCCGAGCGTCCTGGCCCACGCAATTCCCAGCGAGTCGGCGGCCGGGTCGAGATGGATCCGGACGGAGCCATCGTCGGCATCGACGGCGGCGATCAGGGCGGGGACCGCCCCCGCCACATCCTGCTCGCCGAACCGCTGGCGGAGGGCAAGTGGTGTCCGCTTCACCGTGGCCACCCCGCTCACCAGCCACGCCAGCCGTCCCGCGTGCTCCACGAGACCGACCGCCCGCCATTCCAGCGTGGGGACCAGCCGAGCCACCCGTGCCCGCGGATCGAGTGACCAGTCGACGGCTGCCGCAGCCGGGAGCGCGAAGGCACCCGGCGCCTGTCGCGCCCACGCGATGGCGGTGCGACGCAGCACGGACCCGACCCGCACCCCACCAGCCGGCACCGCCCGCCACTCCGGTGCGCCGGGGAGCACGCGTGGCGTGCGGATCACCAGGGCGCCAGTCGAGTCGCCCTCCAGTCCCTCGGGCAACCCGCCCGGCGTCGTCCTCCCCGCCGCCACCCACCGCACCTCGATCGACTCGGCACCGGCTGCGGGCAATCGCGCCACGATCCAGCGGGGATCGGACGCCGGACCGTGCGGGGCGGCCCCGAGGAAGACTCCCCCATCGCGCTCCGCCCAGCTGGCGAGCGCGTCGACGTCCCACAAGGCGGTGACCGCGGGGAGGGTGTCGGAGGACCGGAACTCCCCCGTGAGCCTGATGCCGTAGAACGCGGCCTCCATCCGCCTGGCGTGCTCGGCGTGATCCTCGGTTCCCGCCCCTT
>CALGOK010000021.1 GCA_937961295.1 uncultured Gemmatimonadota bacterium | reverse complement strand
CACACGCTGGTCGGGGCGGGGAAGGCGGAGGGCGCCGTGGACGCGTCGAACCTGCTCAAGCCGGCGCTGGCCCGTGGCGAGCTGCACGTCGTGGGCGCCACCACCCTCGACGAGTACCGCCTGCACATCGAGAAGGACGCGGCGCTCGAGCGCCGCTTCCAGCCGGTGCACGTGGGCGAGCCCACGGTCGAGGACACCATCGCGATCCTGCGCGGCCTCAAGGAGAAGTACGAGGTGCACCACGGCGTCCGGATCACCGACGACGCGCTGGTCTCCGCGGCCACGCTCAGCGACCGCTACATCGGCGACCGCTTCCTCCCCGACAAGGCGATCGACCTGGTCGACGAGGCGGCGTCCCGCCTCCGGATCGAGATCGACTCGCTGCCGCAGGAGATCGACGAGGTCGAGCGGCGCGTGCTGCAGCTCGAGATCGAGCGCCAGTCGCTGGTCAAGGAGAAGAGCAAGGCGGCCCTGGAGCGCCGCAAGGCGCTCGAGAAGGAGATCGCCGAGCACAAGGAACGCTCGTCCGGGATGAAGGCGCGCTGGCAGGCCGAGAAGGCCGCGATCGAGAAGGTCCAGGCGATGAAGGCCGAGGTGGACAAGCTGCGCACCGAGGTGGAGCAGGCGTCGCGCACCGGCGACCTGCAACGCGCGGCCGAGTTGCGCCCCGGCCGGCTCCCGGAGCTGGAGCGGCAGATCGCCGCGGCCGCCGACGAAGAGCGCGTGGGCGACGCCCCGCGCTACCTCCGCGAGGACGTCGATGCCGAGGACATCGCCAGCGTGGTGGCCAAGTGGACCGGCATCCCGGTCACCCGGATGCTCGAGTCGGAGCGCGAGCGGCTCGCCAAGCTGGAGCAGGAGCTGGGTCGGCGCGTGATCGGCCAGCCCGAGGCGCTGGCTGCCGTGTCGAACGCGGTGCGCCGCTCCCGGGCCGGGCTGCAGGACCAGCACCGGCCCACCGGGTCGTTCATCTTCCTCGGTCCCACGGGCGTGGGGAAGACCGAGACCGCCCGCGCGCTCGCCGAGTTCCTCTTCGACGACGAGCGCGCGATGGTGCGGCTCGACATGTCGGAGTACATGGAGAAGCACGCCGTGGCCCGGATGATCGGGGCGCCACCGGGGTACGTGGGCTACGAGGAGGGCGGCCAGCTCACCGAGGCGATCCGGCGCCGCCCGTATGCGGTGATCCTGCTCGACGAGATCGAGAAGGCGCACCCCGACGTCTTCAACCTGCTCCTCCAGGTCCTCGACGACGGTCGCCTCACCGACTCGCAGGGACGAGTGGTCGACTTCCGCAACGCCGTGGTCATCATGACCAGCAACATCGGGTCGCAGCACATCCTCGAGGCGGGCGCGTTAGACCCGATGGGGTGGCTGGAGGTCGAGTCGCGCGTGCTCGGCGCCCTGCGCCAGCACTTCCGTCCCGAGTTCCTCAACCGGGTGGACGACGTGGTGGTGTTCCGACCGCTCTCGCGCGGCGACATCGAGTCGATCGTGGCGCTGCAGATGGCGAAGCTCCGCCAGATGGTGGCGGCGCGCGGCCTGGTGCTCGACGTCGATCCCGCCGCGATGCGGTGGATCGCCGAGACCGGGTATGACCCGGTGTACGGCGCGCGGCCGCTCAAGCGGGTGATCCAGCGCGAGCTGCAGAATCCGATCGCGCTGGCGCTGCTGGAGGGCGACTACCAGGAAGGCGACACCGTCCGCGTGGTGCGCGAGGGCGAGGGGCTCGGCTTCGAGCGCGTCGCCGGGGGATGACGGGCCCGCCGGTGAGCGGCCTCGACCACGACGGCATCGGCCTCGCGCTCATCGAGGCGTCGCGCGCCGCGGCGCTCGGCGAGGTCCCGGTCGGCGCGGTGGTGGTGCGCGACGGCGAGGTCCTCGCCGCCGCGCACAACGCCACGCTCGCGCGTCAGGATCCCACCGCCCACGCCGAGGTGCTCGCCATCCGCCAGGCACTGGCTGCTGCCGGGACCGACCGGCTCCCGGATGCGACCCTCTATGTCACCCTCGAGCCCTGCGCCCACTGCGCCGGCGCGATCGTCCTCGCCAAGGTCGGTCGGGTGGTGTTCGGCGCGTGGGACCCCAAGGCCGGGATGGCCGGGTCGCTGCACGACCTGCTCCGCCATCCGCGCCTCAACCACCGGCCCGAGGTGCTGGGCGGGGTGCGCGAGGAGGAGTGCGGGGCGGTCCTCCGCGCGTTCTTCGAGGCGCGGCGAGGCTAGCTCAGGAGCACCCGGCCGCGAGGATCGCCTCCTCACCGATGAGGTACCCTCGCTGCACAGCCACCCCGGGTTTCGCCGGAACTAGAGGGCGACGACTCCGGCGACAATGAGGGCGACGATCCGGACGACCTCCCACCGCTTCGCGCGCGGAGCACCGTCGAGCAGTGCGCCCGAGGTGGCGATGGTGGCGACGGTCGCGGCGGCGGCGGCCAGCCGCCAGCCGGGCCCGGTCGAGGCAGAGACGACCACGACGAGCGTCACCACCGCGGCGAGGATGACCTGCAGCGAAACCCACAGTACCAGCCGGGGCGAAGGAACAAACGGTGACGTGATCGGCCGCGGGAGGAGCGGCGGGAGCGATTCCGGGGGACCGAACACCGCTCGCCAGCGGCCGGTCCAATCGGGAGCGGTGCGCCACGCCGTGCCGATCCGCGCGAATCCGTGCAGGTTGGCCCAGACCGGGTTCCAACTGCCGAGGGGCGGACCATACCGCGGTTCCTCCTCCTCCGCCTGGAAGGTCCCGAAGATCCGGTCCCACACGATCAGCACGCCACCGAAGTTCCGGTCGAGATACTTCGGGTCGCGGCCGTGGTGCACGCGATGGTGCGAAGGCGAGTTGAACCACCGCTCGACCATTCCGAGCCGTCCGACCGTCCGGGTGTGAAGCAGGAACTGGTAGAGGACATTCACTCCGTAGCAGGTGGCGACCATCGTCCAGGGAATGCCGAGCAAGGCACCCGGGAGATAGAACACCCAGATCAGGAGGCCGTGCAGCGAGCTGTTCCGGATGGCCACGCCGTAGTTGAGCTCGCCACTGGAGTGGTGCACCTCGTGGCAGGCCCAGAGCAGGTTGACCCTATGGGACAGGCGGTGCGTCAGGTACTGGGCGAGGTCCACAATCAGGAACACGAGAAGCCAGCCGACCCATCCCAGCAAGGCCCACGACACCAGGGGAGCCACGCCGAGCGCCACGAAGCCGTCGCTCGCGAGCCGGTAGGCGCCGATCGTCACCGCCGCCACCGCGATGCCCGCGACCTGCGAAAGCACCGCGCAACCGAGATTGGCCAGCGTGTCGAGATTCGTGAACGCATGAATGCCGCGATGCCGTGCGGCGAGGTACTCCGACACGCCCAATCCCACCAGCACTGGGGCGGCCAGATGCCAGAGGGTCACGCAGCGGCCCCGGCGGTCTCCCGGTCCCAGTCGACGATCTCCTCGCTGACTTCGCCGATCTTGCGAACCTCGACGGCCCGCAGGAAGAACTCGGGATCCAGCACGTCGCGAGCTTCCGGGGGCCAGACCCCCGGCCGTGTGACGAGGCCCGCCGCCAGGAGGTGGGCCCCGATCGAGCACGGATAGCCGGTCCCGGTACTGATGCGCCCCGCGGCGCTGTAGATCATACGGACCGGCCGGCCACGATGCACTCCGCGCACCTCGGTGCGCAGCGCGCCGGTCTTGGGGACATCGACCATGCGCTTGCAGGTCTCGTAGAAGTAGCGCGCGGCGAATTCCATCGGGTCGACGGGGCGGTCGTCAACCAGGACCGGGTGCTCCGACCGGGCGATCTGTCCGAGGTCGACGATCATGCGATTGACCTCGACGGGAAGGAACGTGGCCTTGTCGTCCGCGTAGCGGACCCCCTCGATGAAACGGCCAAGCGTGAACGGCTCCGGGTGCCCGATGTGCATCACCTCCACCGGTCCCAGCACGGGATACTCGATCACCTCCTTGCCGTCCTCGAACGCCTTCACCTCGACCATGGCGCCCTCGTGGTAGTAGAACGCCCGCTGGGGCAGGGAGTAGAGGAGGTGGGCTGCCAGGGCCGGCCCCCCGGCATCGGAGCCGCGCATGATCCACGAGGTGCGGACCTCGTCCACGCGATCCAGCTGGTTCGCGCCATACCGGGCGAGCACGTTGGTGACTCCTGGTGAGGCCCCCAGGCCGAGCAGGATCGGTACCCCGGCGGCGACTGCGGCCTCGTGCATCCCCAGGATCTCGAGGGTCGACTCCCAATCGTCGCTGACATCGACGAGTGGAACTCGAGCGACGATGGCCGCACGCGCGGCCGGCACGGCGTTGCGATAGTTTGGCCCGGCGAGGTTGCAGGTGACGTGGTGTCGCTGCATCGTCGCCACGAGCGCCGAGTGGTCCTGGACGTCGAGGCGCACCAGGTCCACCCTGCTCGAAGACACGCCGAGCGCAGCGAGGGTATCCTCGGCACGTTCGGGATGCCGCGTGGCCACCGTGATGCGTCGGAACATCCCCTGCTGGACGAGGTCGAGGATGGCCGGGGCGGCCATCTCGCCGCTACCGAGGACGAGGACCTTCATGGCTGTGACCCTCCGTGGGGTGCGGAATCCGATCCAGGCGATAGAACAGCGCGATGTCCAACCCGACCAGCAGCACGCACGCGGCCCAGGCTCCCTGCCAGGCGCGGTGGCGGAGCACGCGCAGCCGGGCGAGCGCCAGGCTCACGCCGCCGGCGACGAAGGCGGCCCCGAACAGCCAGTGGTGGATGCGCTCCGCCTGCGTCGGCAGGTGGTCGTCGCTGCCGCCGTGGATGCCGAAGGCGAGTCCGCACCCCGCAAGAAGCACCGGCAGGGCCAGGGACCAGGGCCGCGCCTGCAGCCGGCCCCCTGCGCGGGCGAGCTCAATCGTCGCCATCGCGATGATGCAGGCGGCGCCCAGCTTGTGCTGCAGCACGTGGATCACCGAAAGGGAGGAGGCCCAGTTCGCAACCCAGCCCTTGCGGTCGACCGGAATGGCGCTGGCGATCGTCTCCCACCAGCCGGTCGTGGTGTAGGTGAGGGTGTGCCCTTCAACCGGGATGAAGAGGAACACCCCGACGAGTAGCGCGACCAGCGGCCACGCGTACCGCAACCACGAGCTCGGACGCATGGTCGCCCAGAGCGCACCCGCTCCTCCCATTGCGGCAAGGATGCCGAACATCATGTGGACCTTCTCGGTGTGCACCATCGGCGTCTCAGGGAGTCAGGGTGCGTGAGTAGACCGCATAGTGGCGAGAGACCTGGAGGCCTATGCCTTCAAGCAGGTGGCGCATCGGCCGATTGTCATCGAAGACCTGGGCCAGCTCGGCGGATCGGTATCCCGAACGGGCCGCCTGACGAAGCCAGGCGTCCAGAAGTCGGGCCGCCAGGCGCGACCCGCGGCGGTGGGCTGCCACGCCGAGCGCCAGGACGCGGAGGTGAGGAATGCGCCTCCGCCCCAGCAGCAGGGCCGCCCATCCGGTCGGCAGGAGTCGATTCCCGGCACGGTGCCAGGCCCAGTTCGGGTCGGGGATCGCCAGCGCCACGCCGCACGGCCCATCGACATCCTCCGCGATGAGGGCCATCGCCGGGTCCAGCACCAGCCGAAGCTCGTGCGCCATCGCCTCGGCCTCGGTGTGCGACACCGGCTCGAAGTGCCACGCGTCCGCCAGGGTCGCGTTGATGATGTGGGCGATCTGGTGGACGTCCCGGGTGAGGTCCGACGGTCGCAGGGACCGAATCCGCACGTCATTGCCATCGTCCACCCGCCGGGCGATGCTGCGCAGCCTGCCGGAGTCCAGAGCGCCCGGATGCCACCGGTAGGATCGCAGCCGAACGGTCGGAGTCAGGCCGGCGGCGCCGAGGAGGGCCGGGTAGTAGCCCGGGTTCCACGGACAGCCATACGAAGCGGGACCGTCATCGCCCCCGACCAGCACGCCGATGCCATCCCGTGCTGTGACGGGCACCGGGCCGTGTATCTCTGTGCACCCGAGGCCTGCGAGCCACGTTGCAGCGGCCGCGACGAGGCCGGTAGCGGTCGCGTGCTGGTTCTCCGACTCGAAGAAACCGATGTACCCGACGCCCGGGCGATGCGCAGGGGCGAACGCAGCAAGGCGGCCGACCGGCCCGTGCCCGTCGGATGCGATCCACCTCGCCCAGCGTCCGGGTTGGAGTGTCGGATGGCGTCGCGGGTCGAACGCCCGGCCGCTGTCGCCGGGGAGTGGTGCGACCCATCTGGGGTCCCGGCCGTGCAGGCGTCGCGGCACGCGATGGAACGCCCTGATCGCGGCCTGACGGTCGACCAGCTCGATGCGAACCGTCACGCGGCCTCTCCGTGGTCGGGACGGTGGCCGCGCTGCCACCACCACGTCGCTCCCAGGGCCAGCCCGAGCCCAGTGACGGCGTCCAGGACGTAGTGCTCCTTGAGCGTGAGGGTGGAGATCACGATGCCCGCTGCCACTACGGCGGCGACATGGTGGACGATGCGTGACCGGACCACGCCGTGCAGGAATCCCGCGGCAAGCACGCCGTAGGTCACATGCATGGAGGGAAGGTTGGCGTAGGGGAGGACGAGCCCCCCTTCATGGTAGGCGCGCATGATCGGCGACGGCTCTACCGGCCAGGGAGCCACGGCGGGCATCAACAGTTGCCACGCGGCACCGACCAGCGTCACGCCGATCGCGGCGACGACGCCGCGTCGCCATGCCGTGGTGTCGGCATGCCACAGGGCGTAGCCGCCGCCGAGCACGACGAACGGATAAGTCAGCCAGTACAGGGGCCAGGTGGCCGGCAGGTGCGGGATCAGCGCGTCGGCCGGGGTGGCGAGAGTCCAGAACGCCGAGGGGTCTCGCCCGGCATTGACGCGCGTGACCAGCAGGTAGCAGCCGAGATGCAGGCCAGCCAGGCCAGCCAGGATCGGCAGCCGGTGCCATCGGGGAACCGACCACGCAGCGCCCACGCACCCTCCAGGAGTCCCATGCTGCCTGCAAGGTGCTACGGCGCGATCAAGCGCCTGTCAAGCGGTCCCCTGTGTCCGCGTCCCGTCTCTAGGTGGTTCGGGTCAGTCCTTCACCACCCGCTCGTGCAGCACCACCGGCTCCGCCTTCCGCTTCAGCCGCAGGTTGAGCATCTCCACGAACACCGAGAAGGCCATCGCGAAGTAGATGTATCCCTTGGGGATATGCAGGTCGAGCCCCTCGGCGATCAGCGCGGTGCCGATCAGCAGCAGGAACGACAGCGCCAGGATCTTGACGGTGGGATGCCGGTCGACGAAGGCGCTCACCGTCTCGGCGAAGATCACCATGACGATCACGGCGATCACCACCGCCGTGACCATCACCCACAGCGTGTCGACCATCCCCACCGCGGTGATCACCGAGTCGAGGGAGAAGACCACGTCGAGCAGCATGATCTGGATCACCACGCTCCGGAACGTGGATTAGACCTTCGCCGACTGCGAGCCCGCCTCGCCCTCGAGCTTGTGGTGGATCTCCATGGTGCTCTTGGCGATCAGGAAGAGGCCGCCGAGGAGCAGGATCAGGTCGCGGCCGGAGATCTCCTGGCCGATGACCGTGAACCACGGGGCGGTGAGCTTGATCACCCACGCCAGCGAGAAGAGCAGCGCGATCCGGGTGACCATCGCCAGCAGCAGTCCGATCCGCCGGGCCCGCTTCTGCTGCTCCACGGGCAGCTTGCCGGCCAGGATCGAGATGAACACCACGTTGTCGATGCCGAGCACCACTTCGAGGGTGGTCAGGGTGAGGAGCGCGATCCAGATCTGCGGGTCGGACAGGGCTTCCATGAGATCCCCGGAGGACGAAACGACGGAGGACGGAACGACGGAGGACGGGGTGAAGGGTAATCGGTGACGGGTGACGGGTGACGGGTGACGGGTGACTGGGGACGGGGGCTGGCCGGCGCGCCGGCGTTACCTTCGGTCATCCCACTCAATCCCGGGTTTCCTGCCATGAGCGGTCGCACGCCCTGCCTGCTTCTCGCCACCCTGACGGCCGTCCCGCTGGCCGCCCAGGACCTCTCCCCGTTCCGGCCGCTCGACCTGCAGCCGCCCACCGCCGCGCGCACCGCCGCAGGGCGGCCGGGGCCGGGGTACTGGCAGCAGCGGGTCGACTACCGGTTCCGCGTCTCGCTCGACGCCGAGACCCACCGGCTCGACGGGCAGGGCACCATTCACTACGTGAACAACTCCCCCGACGCGCTGCCGTATCTCTGGCTGCACGTCGAGCAGAACATCTGCGCACCGGGAAGCGTCACGTCGCTCCTCGACCAGCCGCCGCTGGTGTTCCTCGGCTCGACGTTCGACTTCTCCTGCCAGGGCTTCTCGGGCGCCCCGACCATGACCGCGCTCACCATCGACGGCCGCTCGCCGGCGAAGGTGCGCTACGGGACCACGCTGCGGGTCGACCTCGACACGCCGCTCGCCGCCGGCGACTCGCTCGACATCGAGGTCGCCTGGCACTTCACGGTGCCGCCGATGGGCGCCGCCCGGATGGGCCGCGACGGCGACCTGCATCAGGTGGCGCAGTGGCACCCGCGGATGGCGGTGTACGACGACGTGAGCGGCTGGAACCACGACCCGTACATCGGGGCGGGGGAGTTCTATCTGGAGTACGGATCCTACGACGTGACGCTCACGGTTCCGGCCACGTGGCTGGTTGCGGCAACTGGCACGCTGGAGAATCCGGCCGATGTGCTCACCGCGGTGCAGCGGGAGCGGCTGGCGGTGGCGCGGGTGTCGGAGGAGCCGGTCGCGGTAGTGACCGCGGAGGAAGCCGGTGATCCGGCCCGCGCACGGCCGCGAACTGATGGCACGCTCACCTGGCGGTTCAGCGCCGATAGCGTCCGCGACTTCGCGTTCGCCACCGGTCCCGGCCTGCGCTGGGACGCTTCGGGGTGGGAGGGGATCCTGATCCAGACGCTCTATCGGCCCGAGGCGACCAAGTGGGAAGAGGCCAACCGGATGTCTCGCCACGCCATCCGGTCGTTCAGCGAACGCTGGACCCGGTATCCCTACCCGCACGCCACCACGGTCGAGGGGCCGGTGCAGGGGATGGAATACCCGATGCTCACGTTCGTGCCCGACTCGCCCACCCGCGAGGATCTGCACTGGGTGCTCGCGCACGAGTTCGGGCACCAGTGGTTCCCGATGATCGTCGGGTCGAACGAGCGCCTCTTTCCGTGGATGGACGAGGGGTTCAACACCTTCATCGATCTCGACGTCGCCGCGGACTACTTCTCCGGAACCGCCTATGGTGACACCATCACCGCACACCCGCTGCACCTTCACGCCGACCACGCCCTGGTGGGGCAGGAGCAGGCGCTGATCACCAGGCCGGTGGAGGTTCACAACCTCTTCTGGACCGCCTACCAGAAGCCCGCGCTGATGCTCTCGCTGCTCCGCGACGCGGTGCTCGGCCGCGCACGCTTCGAGGCGGCGTTCCGCGAGTACATCCGGGCGTGGTCGTTCCGGCACCCGACGCCGGCCGACTTCTTCCGGGTCATGGAAGACCACGCCGGGATGAACCTCGACTGGTTCTGGCGCGACTGGGTGTACACCACGGCGCGACTCGACCAGGCGGTCGCGGGCATCGGAATGCAGGACGGCCGGCCGACGGTCACGCTGGAGAATCGCGGCACGATGACGATGCCGGTGCGGATGCGGGTGCACTACCGCACGGGCGAGCCGGTCGATGTCGCGCTGCCGGTGGAGGCCTGGAACCTCGGCCCGGTGTTCACCTGGCGTGGCGAGCCTGGGCGGGAGATCGCCCGGGTGGTGGTCGATCCTGCCGCGGCCCTCCCCGACACCGATCGGGGCAACAACCGCTGGCCGCGGTGAGGTCGGTGCCTGGGACTCCTCAGTCCTCGAGCCGGAATCGCACGTTCCGCTCGACGAGCTGTGCCACGGTCACCCCGTAGAGCCGTGCCGGTCGGTAGCGCCACTGCCGGATCGTGCTGACCGCGGCGGCGTCAAAGCCGGAGTGCGAGCTGTGCACCACCGCGATCGAGGCCGAATCGACCACGCCGGTGACCGTCACCACGAAGCGCACGCGCACCACCCCTTCCACCCCCGCCGCCCGCAACTCGGCCGGATAGCGCGGACGAGGACCGTCGATCGGCACCACTGGCACGTCGACCTCCACCACCCGCTGTCCCGGCGGCACGAGCGGTGGCAGGGGAACATGCTGCGCCCCGGCCATACCGGGGATCGCGCTGCCCGCGGGTCCGGGATCGACCGTGATGAGCGGGAGGCCCAGTGAGATGTCGACGGTGCCGACGCTCGGGAGCACCGGATCGGCGAACGGCGAAGGGCTCGCCGTGAGGCCGTCGGAGCCCCCGGCGGCCGGACCCGCCGTTTCGGGTGGGGGTGCCACCCCGACGACGAACGACGCCGGGGGGGGGCGCCGGTCGTCGCGAGGGGCGGCCACGCCGCGCGTCGCGGACATGGCGAGAATCAGCACGGCGGTGTGGAGCGTCGCGGAAGCAGCGAGCTGCCTCGTCGCGCGGCGGCGGATCGGCCTAGATTCGATCAGGCGCTCGAGCATGGTGACCATCCTGGCTGGGGAACCGGTCGACACCATCCGATTCCAAGCTGTCACCCGTGGATGGCGCTGAGATCGCGGCCCGCTGACAGTTTGATGACAGCCGGGTGAGCCTTGCCCCTCAACCGAATGACATCGTCCCGATGCCGGCACCCGTGGTTCTCCTCCTGACCGCCGCACACCTCCCCGAGCTCGCGGCCGATGACCAGCCGCTCATCTCCGCCTTCGCCAATGCGGGATGGGATCCGCGGCCCGCCGTCTGGTCGGGGCCGATTCCGGATGCCGACCTGGCCGTCATCCGCTCGTGCTGGGATTACACGGAACGGCTCGATGACTTCCTCGCCGCCATCGACGCGATCGGTCGGCGCATGCCGCTCTGGAACCCGGCGGCGACCGTCCGCTGGAACGCCGACAAGCGCTACCTTCTCGAGCTGGCCGGGCGCGGGGTGGCGACGCCGCCGCTGCTCGTCACCGAACCCGGCTCGCCGCACACCCTCGACGGGGTGATGGGCGCACTCGGCAGCGAGCAGCTGGTGCTCAAGCCGGTGGTCGGCGCCTCGGGGAAGGGGGTGCTGCGCATCGACCCAGCCGACGAAGCCGCCTGGCAGCACGCCGTGGCGTGGGCGCCCATGCGGGTGCAGCGATTCGTCCCCGAGGTGGTGACCGACGGCGAGTGGTCGCTGATGTGGTTTCACGGCCGCTTCTCGCACGCGGTGCGCAAGCGTCCAAGGGCGGGGGAGATCCGGGTGCAGGAAGAGCACGGCGGCACGGTGGAGCCGGCGACTCCCGGAGCGGTGATGCTCCGCGCTGCGGAGCGGGCGCTCGCGGCGGTGCCGCACCCGTGGCACTACGCCAGGGTCGATGGGGTGATGAGCGGAGGCGAGTTCCTGATCATGGAGCTGGAGCTGATCGAGCCGCAGCTGTTCTTGACCGGCAACAATGCGGCATCGCGCATGCCGGGGTGAAGCGACAGGGCGAGGGGCGAAGGGCGAAGGGCGGGTGCTTTCACTCCTCGCCCCCCGCCCCTCGCGCCTCGCGTCGTCGCGATGTCGCCTCAGCTTGCCAGGTACCGCCGGATCCCGCTCCCGGCGAAGTACAGTCCCACCGGGATTGACAGGTAGGTTCCCAGTCCGAAGGAGATCGCGTCGCGCACCTCGCGCCGCATCTCGGCCATCATCGCGTCGGCATCGGGACCGAAGAATCCCTGTGCCTCCTGACCCACGCTCCCGACCTGGTTGTACAGCACGACGATCGCGACGAGCATCAGGGCGAGCGGCAGGGCGCCGCCCAGGTGGGCACGGCGGTCCTTCCAGAAGTGGTGCACGAACGGGCCGGCCAGCGCGGCGATGGCGACCATGCCCCAGAGGCCGGTCCCCGACCCGCCACCGGTGGCGCGCCGCACCAGCGACTCGGTGCCGGAGTTGAGGTAGCCGAGCACCTGCCAGAACGTGAACTCGATCTCGCCGAGCAGTCCACCGCCGAACGTCCCCGCGGTGAGCACGAACCATCCGATGACCAGCAGGCCAAAGGCGACCAGGTCGTTGCGACCGAAGCGGGTGACCATCGCCGAGGCCACGGCGCCGCCGCGCTCCTTGACCGCGGCCATCGCCTGGTCGGCCTTCTCGCGGGCAAGCACCGACTCCGGGACCGCCGTGACGAGGGTCACCTGGCCGCTGGCGTCGATCTCCACGTCCACCACCATCCCGGCCCGCGGCGGGATGTCGGATCGCCAGATGCCGGCGAGGTCGAACGGGTACTGCGTGCCTTCGACGACCAGCAGGCCGGCGCCGGCGCTGGTGTCGCGCAGGATGGTGCCGCGACGGGGCATGATGCCTCCCGGGTTGTGAGGGGTTCACCCCCGCATTGCGCGCCGGAAGGCAGGAAGCCGTCATCTCCCCTATCTTGTCCGCATGGCCCCTCTCCTCCTTCTCTCGGTCCTCGCCACCGCTCCGCCGGTGTGCGTCCAGCCGGCCGCGCCCATGGTGGTGCCAGCCGACACCCTGCGCGGCATCTACGAGAGCGGCGTGCCGTTCGCCGAGTTTCTCGACAAGGCCAACCGCCGCCGTGACCAGTGGGTCCGCAATGCGGAGCTGGCAGCGAACCCCGACCCCGCACTGGTGGCTCGGCTCCGTGCGCTTGGCGGCACATGGCGGCTGCTCGCCGTCGCGCCTGATGGCTGCTCCGACTCGGTCAACACCATTCCCTGGATGGCCGGCCTGGCGGCGGCGGTGGACAACGTCGAGCTGCGCGTCGTGACGGTCGAGCGCGGGCAGGGCGTCATGGACGCGCACCCCACGCAGGATGGCCGCTCGGCCACGCCGACGGTGGTGCTGCTCGACGCCGACTGGCGCGAGCGCGGCTGCTTCATCGAGCGCCCCCGCGCCCTGCGGCTGCTGCTGGAGGACGTGCCGAGCGGCGAGCGCTTCGAGCGCAAGATGTCGTGGTACGAGGACGATGCCGGTCGCGAGACGCTCGCCGACCTGGTGGCGATGCTGGAGGCGGCGGCGGGCGGAGGAGTGCGGTGCGAGTAGGGACAGTCCTAAGTCGTTAGTCGTTGGTCGTTGGTTGTCAGTGGATTCTGGCAAGTATAGGATCGCACCATACAGCGCCACGCGCTCCTAACGGCCAACGACCAATGACCAATGACCAATGACCAATGACTACCGTCCCACCACCACCTCCACCACCGCAAACCCCGCCTCCCGCCCCGTGCCATAGCGCATGTCGCTGATGCGCACGCGCACCGAGTCGCCCTCGGGCCAGCTCTCGAACCGCGGGAACCGCGCCCACGACAGGAAGTTCCGGCCCGGCCCGGTCGCGGCGGCGTCCATCGCCGCGGTGAGGTCGTCGCCGACCGGTTGCCGCTCGAGTGCCTCGTAGCGCGGGGCACCGTCGAACCGGAGTGTCCCGGTCTCGTAGCCATCCGGAAGCTCGCGCACCACGTAGCGGCTGACCGGTGACACGGGAACGGGGGCGATCATGGTGGCCTCAGCCTCATCGCGCGCCTGCGCAACGACGACTGCCTCACCCACGCGCGACGAGCCGATCATCGCAAGCAAGTACGCCGCACCGACCAGCAGGGCGATCTGTGCCGGGCGATGCGGCGCCGGCGACTGCTTCCGCATCCGGCGCCGGCTCATGAACACGCCGATTCCCAGCGCGAGCCACACCCACGGATCGATGATGAAGAGCGCATCGCCGTAGAACCAGCGATCGGAGAACGGCATCAGCAACCGGACGCCGTAGACGTTGAGCCAGTCGAGCAGCGGGTGCGACCAGACCGCGAGGGCGGCGAGGAACAGGAGTGCCCCCGGCCGCGTGGGCGGTCCCGGGTCGCCGTCGGCCCGGGGTCGCCAGCGATCGTATAGCAGCATCGCCCCGACCAGCAGCAGCGGCAGCACCAGCATCGCCAGCACCCCATGGGTGTGCCCGCGCCGAAAGGCGAGCGCGTCGGTGTCGCTGCCCACCAGGTAGATCAGCGCGTCGACGTCGGGGAGGTTGGCGCCGATGGCCAGCGTGGCGGTGGCGAGGCGGGTGCGTCGCCGCAGGCCGGCCTCGCCAAGCGCGACTCCCACCAGGGTGTGGGTGAGGTTGTCCATGCAGGGCGGGTCGAGGGTGAATGGGGAATGGGGAATGGGGAATGGGGAAGCGTGAAGGGATCGGGCAACTGTGGACGGGCCGCCAGCCCCACGCCTAACGACCAACGACCAACGACCAACGACTAACGACCTTCCACCATCGGCAACGGATCCGGCGCCGCGCTGGTCTCGCGCACCCGGAGCTCGCTGGGAATCTGGTCGGGCGAGACCGTGATCGCCGCGCCACCGGCCAGCCGCGAGTCCTCGGCGAGGAACGCCAGGACGTGCGACGCGAGCGAGTTGGCGAGCGGCGTCAGCACGTCAATGTCGCCGCCCTCGGTGAAGTGATGGTGCAGGGAGTGCAGCAGGTGGAGGTCGCCGCCGCCGTGCGGGTCGTCGAACGTCTCGAGCGGCACCTTCTCCACGTCGTGCACGTCCTTTTGCCCGGTGAACCGCGAGACCCGCAGCTGGCTGCGACGAAAGTTGCCCGTGATCTCGCCGCGCTCGCAGAGCACCCGCAGCAGCCGGGTGTTCTCCGCGGTGAGGGCGTGCATCTCGAAGGTGGCCATCATGCCGCTCTCGTACTCGAGTACCACCACCTGCGAGTCGCAGACGTCGTTGTCATTGAGCCAGACGCAGTGCCCGTAGGGGCCAGTCGCGATCGCCCGGTGCCGTGCCTCTCGCGAGTCGGGTGCCCCGCCGAGGACCACGTCGTAGGGCCACTCGGGCCGCTCATCGAGGTAGAAGCGGGTGGCGCTGTAGAGGCAGGAGTCCTGGTGTGGGCAGTCCACGCACCGGAAGGTCGCGCCGGCCGGGGCGTTCTCCGCGCGGAAGTAGCTCAGCGAGCCGTGGCAAGTGACCCGGCGCACCCGTTCCCCCACCAGCCACTGCAGCACGTCGAGGTCGTGGGAGGTCTTGGTGAGGATGATCGGGGCCGACTGGTCGGCCCGGCGCCACTGGCCCCGCACGTAGCTGTGCGCGAAGTGCCAGTGGCCGACGTTCTCGGTGAGGTGGATGTGGCGGAGCGCGCCGAGGTCGCCGCCGCGGATCAGTTCGCGGACGCGGCGGAAGAATGGGGCGTAGCGCAGCCCGTGGGCGATGAAGATCTCGTTGCCGTGCCGGCGCTGCACCTCGAGCAGTTCCAGGCATTCGGCCAGGGTCGTGGCCGCGGGCTTCTCGAGCACCACCGCGTAGGCGTGCGCCGACACGTCGCGGCAGATGGCAAAGTGGGTGCGGTCGGGAGTGCAGATGAACACCACGTCGGCGAACCGTGGTGCCGCGAGGAAGGCCTCGACCGACGCGAATGCCCGGTCGGCCGGCACATCATAGCGGGTGAGAAAAGCAGCGCGGCGAAGGTCATCGGGCTCCACCACCCCCGCCACCGCGAAGCCGGTGTCGTGCGTCGCCATGAGCTCGGCGAAGACGGCGTTGCCACGCGAGCCGGCACCGATGATCGCCGCGTTGAGGGTTCGCCTGGTCACCCGTGGCATGCCTCCGGTGGGTTCCCCGCATCATACCCCGGGCCGGGAGGTGCGACAATGCGAAGCTTGCCCCGAGCGCAGCGAGGGGGCGGAGGGTGAGCTTGTCCTTCGCCGCAACTCCGGCTCCATTCCTTCGTAGGGTTCCCACGTTCCCTGGGAGTCGCATGCTCGCCAACTGGATCACCCTGTCGCGCTACCCGCTGCTGGTGGCGATCGTGCTCCTCCTCCTCGAGGCGAGCGTCACGCTCCGGGTGCTGGGCGCGGCCCTGCTGTTCCTCGGCCTGATGCTCGACACGGTCGATGGCGTGGTGGCCCGCCGCACCGGGCAGACGTCGCTGTTCGGCAGCGTCCTCGACATCGCTGCCGACCGCGCGTACGAGATGGTGCTTTGGGTGTTCTTTGCCCACCTCGGCATGATCCCGCTGGTGATTCCGCTGGTGGTCATCGGCAGAACCACCCTCACCGATGCGCTCCGCAGCATCGGGGTGGGGGAGGGAACCGCCCCGTTCCTGCAGCACCGCTCACCGGTGGGGAAGTTCCTCGTTGGCTCGCCGGTGATGCGCACCGGCTACGCCGTGACCAAGGTGGTCACCTTCTGCGGACTCGCCCTGGTGCTCGCGCTGCGGGCCCTGCCAGCCGGCGCGCGCGGAGCGGACCTCGCCGTTCCGCTGCACGAGGCCTTCCGGATCACGGCCTGGGTCGCACTGGCGTTCTGCGTCCTGCGCGGGTTGCCGGTGATCGTGAAGTCGCTCAAGCGGTTCTGGGGCGTCCCGGCCGATGGCGCCTCGGCCTGACCTCCGCCTGCCGCTCGCGGCGCTCCTGCTGGTGGCGCTCGCCGCGCCGCTCGGTGCGCAGCGCTGGCAGCGCGCCGCCGTGGAGCCCAATCTCGCGTACGATGGCCAGTTCACCTTCGTGCGGCTCCGCTACACCAACTTCGGCCCGCCGGGATGGGCGTACGACTATCCCGCGATGGAGCGGAACTTCATGGACGTGCTGCACGCCCTCACGTCGGTCGATCCGCACCGGCATGGCAGCAACATCCTCACCATGGACGACCCCGCGCTGTTCGACTATCCGGTGGCGTACCTCTCCGAGCCGGGGTACTGGGCGCCGAGCGTCGAGGAGGCGGCGGGGTTGCGGCGCTGGCTGGAGCGCGGCGGCTTCCTGATCGTCGATGACTTCCTGCTCGACCAGTGGATCCCGTTCGAAGCCGCAATGCGGCGGGTGCTGCCGTGGGCCAGGATCATCCCGCTGGACGTCTCGCACCCGATCTTCGACAGCTTCTTCCGGCTCGAGACGCTGGACGGCCTCCACCACCCGGGCCGCTCCTACGCGGTGGCGCGGTACTTCGGGATCTTCGATCGCAACGATCCCGACGAGCGGCTGATGGTGATCGTGAACTACAACAACGACATCGGCGACTACATGGAGTGGTCGGGCGAGGGGTGGTACCCGGTCAACCTCTCCAACGACGCGTACAAGCTGGCGACCAACTACATCGTGTACGGGCTGACGCGCTGATCGCGCCGGGCAGCGACCGGAGCCTTGATCCCGGCCGCACCAGTCGCCACATTTCGGGGCTGTGGCGCCTTCGGGTGCCCTCCATCCGGACAGGTGGGTGAGTGGTTGAAACCGCCGGTCTCGAAAACCGGTATACCGGCAACGGTATCGAGGGTTCGAATCCCTCCCTGTCCGCTGGGCACGGCGCCCGGGCTCCCCGCCCGGGCGCCGTTCGCCTATCATCCCTGCATGCCCGTGGCCCTGCTCTCCGCCCAGTCGGCGCTCGATTGCGCCGCGACCGGGCTCTGCCTCCTTGCTCCACCGCCTGACCCGGTTCCCTCCGGGTTGTTCTTCCTCGCGGTGGGGCTGGTGGGCTTCGGGGTCCGCGGGCTGCTGGTGCGCCGGCGCGGGAGATTGTCGGCCGACTAGGTCCCGCCGATACTTCCGGGGGTCGCACCCTCATCCCAGAGCCCCCCATGAGCCGCCGCCGCGTCGTCCTCCCCTGCGCCGTGATTCTGGCCGCCGGGTGCGTCACCGATCGCAGTACCACCCCAACCGACCCTCTACCCCCGCCGCCACCCGCGCAGCCCGTGCAGCCGCGCTGGTCTGATCCCGCGACCTGGGCACCCGCTCCCGTCCCGGTGGCTGGCGCCGATGTGTTGATCCCGGCGACCGACACCGTGGTGCTCGACATTTCCCCGCCGCGGCTGGGCCAGCTCCGCATCGAGGGACGGCTCCTGGTGCTCGATTCGGCCGACCTCGAGCTGCGGGCGGCCGAGGTGCTGGTGGCCGGCTCGTTCGAGGTGGGAACCGCGGCTCGGCGGCATCGGCACCGGTTCGCCCTGACGCTCCACAGCGGTTCGGGCTCGGTCGGCGTCGGGACCAAGGTGCTCGGCGTGCTTCCCGGAGGCACCCTCGACCTCCACGGCCAGGAGCGACTCGGCTGGACGCGGCTCGCCGCCACCGCGGAGGCCGGGGCCACCGCGCTGGTCCTCGAGCGTGCCCACGACTGGCGCCCCGGCGACCGGGTGGTCGTCGCGTCGACCGATTTCGACCCCAACCACGCCGAAGAGCGGCTCGTCGCCGGCGGCAATGGGGCGACGGTGCAACTCGGTGCGCCGCTGGCGCACCGGCACTGGGGAGTGTCCCAGAGCTTTGCCGGGCGAACCGTCGACACGCGCGCCGAGGTGGGGCTCCTCACCCGGAACATCCTGATCCAGGGCGAGCTGGAGGGCGATGCCGGATTCGGCGGTCACGTGATCTCCCTCGCCGGCGCGACGATGCGCATCGACGGCGTGGAGTTCTTCCGGATGGGTCAGGCGGGGGTGATCGGCCGCTATCCGGTGCACTGGCACATGGCCGGCTCGGTGCCGGGACAATATGTGCGCCACTCCGCCATCTGGCGGACCAACCTGCGCTGTCTCACGATCCACGGCACCGACGACGCCGTGGCCGAGGGGAACGTCTGCTACGATCACTCGGGGCACGGCTACTTCCTCGAGGA
>CALGOK010000020.1 GCA_937961295.1 uncultured Gemmatimonadota bacterium | reverse complement strand
CTGTTCGGCGTGGCCGAGCGCGAGCGGGCGATTCACGCGGCCGACGGGTTGGACCTCGAGCAGCTGCTCGCGCACCGTCGGGAGAGCGGCTCGATCCTCGGCTTCCCGGGGGCGACCGACCTCAAGAGCAATCGGGACGGCCTGGAACTCCCCTGCGACATCCTGGTGCCCGCGGCGCTCGAGGGTCAGCTCACCGGCGAGAACGCACCGCGGGTGCAGGCCCGCATCATTGCCGAGGGCGCCAACGGCCCGACCACCCCCGAGGCCGATGCGATCCTCGCCGAGCGCGGCGTCCTCGTCGTTCCCGACATCTACCTCAATGCCGGCGGCGTGACCGTCTCGTACTTCGAGTGGCTCAAGAACCTGCAGCACGTCCGGTTCGGCCGGATGCAGAAGCGGTTCGACGAGGGGGCGTTCGGCCGGCTGGTCGAGGCGATCGAGGGGCACAACGGCAACCGCTTCTCGGCCGAGGATCGTCGCCGGCTCACCCACGGGGCGGACGAGGCCGACATCGTCAACAGCGGGCTCGAGGAGACCATGGTCGTGGCCTGGCGCCAGATCGCCGAGATCCGCCGCCGCCATCCCGAGGCCGACGCGCGGACCGCAGCCTTCATCTCGGCGCTCGACAAGGTGGCGGTGGCGTACCGGGACCGGGGGATCTTCCCCTGACACAAGTCGTTGATTGGCTTGAACTTGGATTGCGACGAGGCGAGGGGCGAGGGGCGAAGGGCGGGTCGACGCGGCCGACCCGGGCCGCCCCTCGCTCCTCGCCCCTCGCGCTGTCGCGCCAATTGACGCCAACCCCTTCTACCGCCTATTTTTGGGGTCTGTGTCCGAAACGATGACTCGCCGCCCAGGGCGGCAGGAAGACCCGGCATGAAGACGTTCAGCGCCAAGCCGTCCGACATCTCCCACGACTGGCATGTCGTGGATGCGGCGGACATTCCCCTTGGCCGGCTCGCCACCGCGGTGGCCCAGCTGATCCGCGGCAAGCACAAGCCGTCGTTCACCCCGCACATGGACGGGGGCGATTTCGTGGTGGTGGTGAACGCCTCGAAGGTTCGGCTGACCGGCAACAAGGTCGCCAAGAAGACCTACTTCAAGCACACCGGCTACATGGGGCACGAGTCCCACACGCCGGCCGGGGTGCTGCTCGAGAAGCATCCGGACCGGGTGATCGAGAAGGCGGTGTTCGGGATGCTCCCGAAGAACTCGCTCTCGCGCCAGAAGCTCCGGACCAAGCTCAAGGTGTATGGCGGGGCGGAGCATCCGCACGCCGCGCAGCAGCCGAAGCCCTACTCCATCGCCACCGCGAAGGCCGAGTGATGACCGCGACCTCCGAGCAGCTCCGCTGGCAGGCCGTCGGCCGCCGCAAGACCTCCGTGGCCAGGGTGTATCTCACCCCCGGCACCGGCAAGTGGGACGTCAACGGCCGCACGCTGGGCGACTATTTCCCGCGGCCGTCGCTGGTGCAGCACATCCAGCAGCCGTTCACGGCCACCGACACCCTCGGCTCGTTCGACGTCAAGGCGCACGTCGACGGCGGCGGGGTGACCGGCCAGGCCGGCGCGATGCGTCACGCGATCGCCCGCGCGCTGGTGGCCGCCGACGAGCAGCACCGCACCAAGTTGCGCGCCAACGGCCTGCTGACCCGCGATCCGCGGATGGTCGAGCGCAAGAAGCCGGGTCGCCCGGGCGCCCGGAAGCGGTTCCAGTTCAGCAAGCGTTGATGCGGCTGGATGGTCGGGGGCGCTCGGTGGGCTGCCCTCGATCCGGAGGCCGTTCGTAGCCGGCGCGCGTGCGCGACGGCTGATGTCGATGAAGGGCAGGATCAGCCGCGTCGCACGCGACGCGGCGGCAGGACGCAGCAGGACCGCGTCGCGCGCGACGCGGCACGCAGTTCACCCTCCCGGCCGGGTGGCCGGAGGAGACCACGCTTTCCCGATGCCGGCGGTACGGTGCCCTGCGGGGTCACTGCCGGCAGGTGACGGAAGGCGGACGAGACAACCAACGCGCAAGGAGCACCATTCGTGGCACTGCCGTCGCTGCACGAGCTGCTGGAGGCCGGGACCCACTTCGGCCACCAGACCCGCCGCTGGAACCCGAAGATGCGCAAGTTCATCTTCGCCGAGCGGTCGGGGATCTACCTGATCGACCTCCAGAAGACCCTCAAGCAGCTGGAGAAGGCGTCCGAGCTGCTGAAGTCGATCGCCCTCCGGGGCGAGAACGTCCTGTTCGTCTGCACCAAGCGCCAGCTCAAGGCGGTGGTGGAGGCAGAGGCGCGCAACGCCAGCGCCCACTGGGTGACCGAGCGCTGGCTCGGCGGCACCCTGACGAACTTCCAGACCATCAAGAAGCAGATTCGCCGCCTGCGCGACCTGGAGCAGGGGTCGGCCGAGGGCGACTTCGAGAACTACACCAAGAAGGAGCAGCTGCTCTTCTCCCGGGAGCGCGAGAAGCTGTCGCGCAACCTCGAGGGGATCAAGCACATGGGCCGGCTGCCCGGCGCGCTCTTCGTGGTCGACGCGAAGAAGGAGCGGATCGCGGTGCAGGAGGCGAATCGCCTCGGCATCCCGGTGGTGGCGATCGTCGACACCAACGCCGATCCCGACCTGATCACCGTGCCGATCCCTGGCAACGACGACGCGATCCGCTCGGTGTCGCTGCTCACCGCGGCGCTCTGCGAGGCGATCCGCGAGGCGCGGGCGCAGGTGCCGGTGCGCGAGGTGGCGCTCGACGACGAGGCCGAGACCTACTCGGCCGGCGAGGGCGACGGCGCCAGTGACGACGACCGCAAGCGCCGCCGCCCGCGGCGCAAGCGGAAGGCGCGCCCCGAGGCGATCGCGGCGCGGCTGAAGCCAAGCGACGCCCCGGCAGAGTCGGGCGGCGACGCCAACGGCTGATCCCGGCTCCGGCCGGCCAGCGCGATTGCCGCCGTCCGCCGGCCCTCACGGCCCCGGACGGCGGTTTTCACACACGGACCTCTAGACACGAACGGACATCAGCAGGCATGAGCACCACGATCACGACCAAGGACATCGCCGAGCTCCGCGCCCGCACCGGGGCGGGGATGATGGATTGCAAGAAGGCGCTCGAGGAGGCCAACGGCGACATGGAGCTCGCCGGCGAGATCCTCCGCAAGAAGGGCATCGCCAAGGCCGAGAAGCGCGCCGGTCGCGACGCGGCCCAGGGGCTCGTCGTCATCGAGACGACCGCCGACGGCAGCACCGCGGCGATGGTCGAGCTCAACACCGAGACCGACTTCGTCGCCCGCAACGACGAGTTCCAGGCGCTGGCCCGGCGGCTCGCCCAGCACGCGCTGGCGGAATCGCCGGTCGGCGTGAGCCGCGACGCGTTCCTCGCCGAGACGATGGACGGCCGCACGATCGAGGAGACCATCAAGCAGGCCTCCGGCAAGACCGGCGAGGCGATGACGCTCAAGCGCGTCGCCAAGTTCGGCGGCCTGGTGGGGGAGTACCGCCACTTCAACAGCCAGGTCGGCGTGCTGGTCGAGGTGGCGGGCGCCACCGGCGGCGAGGCGCTCGCCGTGGCGCGCGAGGTGGCGCTGCACGTCGCCTCCGCCGACCCGATCGCGGTGACCACCGACGACATCCCGGCCGAGCTGCTCGAGCGCGAGCGGCGGATTGCCGAGGAGCAGGTGGCCGCCGAGGGGAAGCCCGAGGCGATCCGCGGCAAGATCGTCGAGGGGAAGGTGAAGAAGTTCGCCACCGAGCGCGCGCTGGTGGAGCAGGCGTTCATCAAGGACGAGTCGAAGACCGTGGGGCAGCTGCTCGCCGGCGTGCCCGGGATGACGGTCCGGCGCTTCGCCCGCTTCAAGATCGGCGAGGCCTGATGGCCTACCGTCGCGCCCTCCTCAAGCTCTCCGGCGAGGCGCTCGCCGGGGCGCGCGGCACCGGGCTCGATTACGAGGTGATCGAGTCGCTGGCCAGGCAGATCCAGGAGGTGCACGCCAGCGGCGTGTCCCTCGGCCTGGTGGTGGGCGGCGGCAACATCGTCCGCGGCGCGATGGCCAGCGAGCACGGGCTCGATCGCGTCTCGGCCGACTACATGGGGATGCTCGCCACGGTGATCAACGCCCTGGCGCTGCAGAACGTCCTCGAGGCGAGCGGCATCGAGACCCGGGTGCTCACCGCGATCCGGATGGAGTCGCTCGCCGAGCCGTACATCCGGCGGCGGATGATGCGTCACCTCGAGAAGGGCCGCCTGGTGATCTTCGCGGGCGGCACCGGCAACCCGTTCTTCTCGACCGACACCGCGGCGGTGCTGCGGGCGCTCGAGATGGAGGCCGAGGTGGTGCTCAAGGCCACCAATGTCGACGGCGTGTTCACCGCCGACCCGCGCCGCGATCCGTCCGCGCAGCACATCCCGGAACTCACCTTCCAGGAGGCGCTGGTGAACGGTTACGCGGTGATGGACGCCAATGCGTTCGGGCTCTGCCAGGCCAACCGGCTGCCGATCGTGGTCCTCAACATCAACCAGACCGGCGCGATCGCGCGCGCCCTCGCGGGCGAGCGCGTCGGCACCCTCGTCCGATGACCCTCTCCGACATCGTCAAGTCCGCGCACGCCGGGATGCAGAAGGCGATCGAGAACACCCGGAAGGAGCTCTCGTCGATCCGGACCGGCAAGGCGTCGCCGCACCTGCTCGACCTGGTGCGCGTCGAGGCGTACGGCTCCCCGATGGCGCTCAACCAGGTGGCCATGGTCTCCGCGCCCGAGCCCCGGATGCTCACCGTGCAGCCGTTCGACAAGGGCCTCACGCAGGCCATCGAGAAGGCGATCCGCGACAGCGGCATGGGGCTCAATCCGCAGACCCAGGGCAACCTGATCCGGGTGCCCCTCCCGATGCTCTCCGAGGAGCGCCGCAAGGAGCTCGTCAAGCTCTGCGGCAAGCTCGGCGAGGAGGGGAAGGTGGCCGTGCGGCACGCGCGCACCGACGCGATGGGGAAGATCAAGAAGGTCGAGCACGTCTCCGACGACGAGAAGGCGCGCAGCGAGAAGGAAGTGCAGAAGCACACCGACGATGCCGTGCAGCAGATCGACGAGCTGCTCAAGGCCAAGGAAGCCGAAGTCCTCGAAGTGTGACCGACGCGCCCGCCTCCCGCCTCGACCAGGTCCGCCTGCACGGCGCAGTCCCGCGACACGTCGCCATCATCATGGACGGCAACGGCCGCTGGGCCCGCGAGCGGGGCCTCGAGCGGCCGGCCGGGCACCAGGCCGGCGCCCGCGCGGTGCGGGAGGCGGTCGAGGGCGCGCTCCACGCCGGCGTCGAGGTGCTCACCGTCTTCGCCTTCTCCCAGGAGAACTGGCAGCGGCCCGCGGCGGAGATCGACGCGCTCATGCTGCTGCTGGAGGAGCACGTCGCCCGCGAATCCGACGAGCTGCGCCGCGAGGGCGTCCGCGTCCGCATGCTCGGCGACCTCGACCGGCTCGCGCCGCGGTCTCGCGAGGCGGTCGACCGGATCGAGGCGGCGAC
>CALGOK010000019.1 GCA_937961295.1 uncultured Gemmatimonadota bacterium | reverse complement strand
CCCGGGTGCCGGCTGCGGAGCCGCGGGCCGGCCGGCGCGGCCTCGCAGTGTGGCTGATCACGTTGCTGGGTCCGCTCGGTGCCGCGTCGCTGTCGGTATGGCCGTATGCGCGCGGCTGCGGATTGCCGCTGGCCGTTTACCTTGTCGGCGTGGCCGGCGTGATCGCCGCGGCGATCTGGGCGATGCACACCGCCTGGCTGAGCCGTCGCGGGATCGCGATGATCGTCGCGGTGGCGACGCTGATCGCCGGCCTGGCGCTGCTCACGGCCGAGATCCTGCCGCGCACCGGCTACGCGGCGCACGCATTGACCTGGGGCTGTTCCACCTGAACCGAACTGAGTGATGGCCAAGACCTTCAAGAACTTCATCGGCGGCCAGTGGGTCGCCCCATCGACCGGGAAGCACTTCGAGAACCGCAACCCGGCTGACACTTCCGACCTCATCGGGCGCTTCCCCGACTCCGGCAAGGCCGACGTCGAGGCGGCGGTCAAGTCGGCGCAGGCCGGCTTCGAGCGCTGGTCGCGCACCCCGGCCCCGCTCCGCGGCGACGTGCTGCGGCGCGTGGGCGACCTGCTCACCGCGCGCAAGGACGAGATCGCCGACGCGATGACGCGCGAGATGGGCAAGGTGCTCGCCGAGACGGCCGGCGACGTGCAGGAGGGAATCGACACCGCCTACTACGCGGCCACCGAGGGGCGGCGGCTCTTCGGCCACACCGTGCCGAGCGAGCTGCGGCAGAAGTTCGCCATGAGCGTGCGGCGGCCGATCGGGCCCTGCGGCCTGATCATGCCGTTCAACTTCCCGCTGGCGATTCCCACCTGGAAGGCGTTCCCGGCGCTGCTCTGCGGCAACAGCGTGATCATCAAGCCGTCGGAGGACGTGCCCCACTCGGCGACGCTGCTGGTGGAGATCCTGCTCGAGGCCGGCCTGCCGCCCGAGGTGGTGCAGCTGGTGCACGGCGGCGGCGAAGTGGGGGCGGCGCTGGTGGCGCATCCCAAGGTCCCGGTGATCTCGTTCACCGGGTCGACCGACACCGGTGCCAAGATCGGCGAGGTGTGCGGCCGGATGCACAAGCGCCTCTCGCTGGAGATGGGGGGCAAGAACGCGCAGATCGTGATGGACGACGCCGACCTCGACCTGGCGCTCGACGGCGTGCTCTGGGGCGCCTTCGGCACCACCGGCCAGCGCTGCACCGCCACCTCGCGGCTGATCGTCCACCGCAAGGTGCACGACAAGTTGGTGGCCCGGCTGGTGGACGAGGCCGGCAAGCTGGTGCTCGGCGACGGCCGCCAGGCGAAGACCCAGGTCGGCCCGCTGATCCACGAGGAGGCGCTGGCCAAGGTCGAGCGGTACGTGGCGATCGGCAAGGAGCAGGGGGCCGAGCTGGCCTGCGGCGGGGCCCGCCCCCGCGGCAGCCGGACGGCCAACGGCTACTTCTACAAGCCGACCGTCTTCACCAACGTCAAGAAGGGGTCGCGCCTGGCCACCGAGGAGATCTTCGGCCCGGTGCTGAGCGTGATCCGGGTCGGCTCCTACGAGGAGGCGGTCAAGGTCAACAACGAGGTGAAGTACGGCCTCTCCTCGGCGATCTACACCCAGGATGTCAATCGCGCGTTCCGGGCGATGGAGGACCTGCAGAACGGCATCACCTACGTCAACGCGCCGACCATCGGCGCCGAGGCGCACCTGCCGTTCGGCGGCGTGAAGCAGACCGGCAACGGTCACCGCGAGGGCGGCTGGGAAGTGTTCGAGTTCTACTCGGAGACCAAGGTGAACTACGTCGACTTCTCGGGCACGCTGCAGCGGGCGCAGATCGACACGTACGAGGACTGAGGACGGAACGACGGACCTGCAGGAGAGCCGTTCACGGCGCGCGATGACGGAATCGCGCACCCCAAGGGGTGCGACTGGAGGTCACGCACCGCCCCTTGCACCGCCGCCGACTGTCCGGCTATTGTCCCTCGACTTCCCACTTCCAGCCGGTTCGGGCTCAGGCCACGCACGAGAGGTTGTGCGATGCGACCATTGCAGGTCCATGGTGGCAGGCGCGGTGGGGCAGGCGCGGACGAAGGTTCGCTCGACGTCTACCTCCGCGACATCAGTCGTTACCCGCTGATCACGCAGGACGAGGAAGTCGCCCTCGCCAAGCGGATCCGGCGGGGCGACCAGGAAGCCCTCGACACCCTCGTCCGCAGCAACCTCCGCTTCGTCGTCTCCGTCGCCAAGAAGTACCAGAACCAGGGCGTGTCGCTCGCCGACCTGATCAACGAGGGCAACCTCGGCCTGATCCGCGCCGCCCACAAGTTCGACGAATCCCAGGGCATCAAGTTCCTCTCCTACGCCGTCTGGTGGATTCGCCAGGCGATCCTGCAGGCGCTGGCCGAGCAGTCCCGCATCGTGCGGGTGCCGCTCAACCGGGCCGGCACGCTGCACCGGATCGGCAAGCGGACCTCGGCGCTGCAGCAGGAGCTCGGCCGCGACCCCACCGCCGGCGAGATCGCCGAGGGGATGGACCTCGACGTGGCCGAGGTGGAGCGGACGATGGCCATCTCGCAGGGGCACCTCTCGCTTGACGCCCCGGTGACGGCCGGCGAGGACAACCGGCTGCTCGACTACCTCCCGGACCAGCACGGCCGCGGCCCGGACGCCGAGGCGATCGAGCACGCGCTGAGCGAGAGCATCGACTCCTGCTTCAAGTCCCTGCGCGAGCGCGAGGCGCGGATCCTCCGGCTCTACTTCGGGCTCGACTCTCCCGAGCCGATGACGCTCGAGGAGATCGGCGCGATGCTCGGCATCACCCGCGAGCGGGTCCGCCAGATCAAGGAGAAGGCGCTCCAGCGCCTCCGGCACCAGGGGCAGGCGCAGGTGCTGGAGTCGTTCCTCACGTAGCGCGACATGCAGGCGCACCCCTCGGGGTGCGCGATGCCGGCACCGCGCGCCGTGAACGGCGCGCCTGCGCTCACGCCACCCAGCTCTCCTCCCCATCCCCCGGAAACGGCACGAACCGCAACCGCACGCCATGACGGGCGGCGAGGCGCGCCGCGCCGGCATGGAGCACCTGCGCGCTCCCGGCGAGGATCGCGGCGAGCTCGGCGTGGTCGATGCGACCGGCGGCCGGCGCATCGGGGTCGCGCGCCGGATCGGCGAGGCGCAGCCCGCTCGCCTTGTAGAAGGTGCAGTCGCCGCGGAGCGCCACGGCAAGGGCCACGGCGCTCAGGTCGCTGCCGCCGCGTCCCAGTGTCCGGATCGCTCCGGCGTCGTGGACCTGGAACCCCGTCACGACCGGAATGACTCCCGTTGCCACGAGCCGGCGGATGCGCGCCGCCCGGATGCGCATCAGGCGCGCCGCACCCGGCG
>CALGOK010000018.1 GCA_937961295.1 uncultured Gemmatimonadota bacterium | reverse complement strand
ATCGGGAGCGTCGATACGCACGGCCGGCCAGGAGCGCAGTGGCCCACCGCCGACCAATTCAGCGATGCACGCGTGGCCGACCCATGGGTCGGCCAAGCGCCTGTCTCCGGCCGGCATCGCGCGCTGCAAGCAGCGCGCCCGCCTGGAACCCAGCCCCTAGCGCCCGACCCCGGCCGCCACGCCGGTCGGCTCGTCGTGCCCCTGCCAGAACTGCCGCGGCAGCGGACGCTGGCGGGGCCACGTCTCGTCGAGCGTGGCGGCGTCGTAGAGCCGGCCATTCTTCATCACGAACTGCAGGTTCACGCTCTGCCGCAGGTCGGTGAGCGGATCGCCATCGATCACCACGATGTCGGCCAGCTTCCCCACCTCGATCGAGCCCAGGTCCTTCCCCATCCCGATCGCCTCGGCGCCGAGAATCGTCGCGGCGCGCAGGATGTCGTGCGGTGTGGCGCCACCAGAACCCATTGCCCACATCTCCCAGTGGTAGCCAAGCCCCTGCAGCTGCCCGTGCGAGCCGACACCGACGCGGGCAGTGTCCTCCAGCATCTTCCGCACGAACTGCGCGTGCCGAGGGAACACCTGGTCCTCGTCGACCGTCCAGCCGGACTGCGAGTAGGTGCCGGTGCCGCCCGAGCCACGGCGGAGCGAACGCGCGTCGAGCGAACCGTGCGGCGAGAAGCGCCGCATCTTCGGGTCGTCGTGCACGTTCTCCTTGGCATAGAACCAGTTCTCGCCGAAGGGGCCACCGTAGGACACCAGGAGCGTCGGTGAGTTGGTGGTGCCGCTCGACTTGAACAGCTTCACCACGTCGGAGTAGATCGGGGCGATCGGCAGGTTGTGCTCCACGCCGGGATAGCCGTCGATCGCGTGGGTGAGGTCGAGCTTGTAGTCGAGCCCGCCCTCGGTGGTCGGCATCAGGCGCAGCTCCTTGGCGGCGGTGATCACCCACTGCCGCTGCTGCCGGTTGCCGGTCATGTACATCTTGATCGTCCTGGTGTCGAAGTACGACGCGTAGCGCTTGAGCACCGTGCGCGCGTGGTCCTGATCGCGGAGCGCCTCGCCGAGGAACACGCCGGGTCCGGTGGAGTAGATCCGCGGCCCCAGCATCGCGCCGGTCTCGACCCGGTCCTGATACGACAGCAAGTCGGTCCCGCCGGTCTGCGGGTCCCGGGTGGTGGTCACCCCGTAGGCCAGGTTGGTGAGGTACTGCCAAACCTGCTCCGTGTGGATCTCCGGCACCAGCCACTGGGCGTGGTAGTGGGTGTCCACGAAGCCGGGAAGCAGCGTCTTGCCCGACACGTCCACGATCCGGGCGCCCTCGGGCACCGTCACGCTGTCGCGCTTGCCCACCGCCACGATCCGGTTGTCGGTGATCACCACGTCAACGTCGGTGAGGATCTCCCTGCCCTTCATCGTCACCACCCGACCGCCGCGGAGCACCACGCTGCCGCGCGGCACGTCGCGGGGCAGGGTCACCAGCACTCGGCGCTCCGACGGCACATAGGCCGTCGTGTCGCTCACCGTGCTGTCGCCGGCGGCGAGCGCCGAGTCGGCCAGCGCGCGAAGCCGCGCGGCGCGGGACCGCATCTGGTCGGCCGCCGCAATGATCGAGTCGGCCTTCTGGCGCACCGAGTCAGCCACCAGTGCGCTGATTCGCGCCCGGAGCGAGTCGGGCACCGGTCGGTTGGCCTTGGTGAGTGAATCGATCCGGCCGCGCACCGTCTTGAGCGAGTCGACCGTCGCGCGGGCGGCCAGGGCGCGACCCACCGTGGCCCGCTGCACCGCGACCACGCTGTCGTCCATCGCCTGCGCACGTGCCAGGTCGTAACTGAACAGCGCATTGCCGAGCGCAAAGTGGACCCGGTTGCCGTCGGCACTCCACGACGGGAATTCGCCGCCCACCTCGGTGAGCTTGCGCACCTTGACCGGTGCCCCGGCGATGCTCGCCACTGATACCGTCTGTGGCTCGCCGTTGGTGCGGATCAGGTCCACCACGTACACGTCGCGGCCCACCTGGGCGAGCGCGCGGCCGCCCTGCGGCGACACCAGCACCAGCCCGGCCGGCGGCCCGCCCCCCGCCTCGAGCGGCGAGGGATCGCCGGCACCGGTGTACGGATCGGCCATCTGCGGGAACACCCGCCGCGGCATCGCCACCGCCTCCTCCGGATGCGGCGTGTCCATCACCCCGCTCGGCGGCGAGATCCCGCGCACCTGCAGGTGGCGCTCCACGTCGGTGCCGTCCCAGCGGAACGACACCAGCCCCTCCGACGCGGAGTAGGCGTAGAGCCGATCGGGCTGGTTGACGTTGAAGTGCAGCACGTCGCGCGAACCGACCGGGGCGATCACCGTCACGCTGCCGCCGGCCGCCGGCACCCAGACGAACTCTCCGCCGGTGGGGCCGAAGAACACGTCGGGCGCCGCGCGCAGTTCGCGCGCCGCACCGCGGGTGGCGACGACCCGCTGGCCGTCGGGCGACCAGTTGACGTTGTAGTAGAGGGCAGGCACGTCGGAGAGCCGCATCGGCTGGCCGCTGCCGTCGGCCCGCGCCTTCATCAGGTAGCCACCGACTGAATCCGACCAGGTCACGTAGGCGATCCACTGCCCGTCGGGCGACCAGCTCGGGTGGAACTCGCCGTGCTCCGCGGCGGTGAGCCGACGCGGACTCTCGCCGCCGGGGCCGGACACCCACAGCCGGTCGAACGCGGTGAACGCCATCCGCGCGCCGCTGGGCGAGGCCACAGGATGACGGATCTGCCGCGCGGTGACCATCGCCGCCGTGTCCACCGGATAGGCGAACTTCACCTCCGGCCCGATCGCCACCTTCACGTCGGCCTCGAACGGGATCTCGGTCGGCGCGGAGCCGTCCACCGGGACGCGCCAGATCTTGCCACCGTAGGAGAGCACCACCTCGCGCGAATCGGGCGTGAACGCGTATCCCGGCAGCACGTCGAGCGTCGCGCGGGACTCCTGCTCATCACGCTGGATCGGGTAGGCGAGCCACCGCTCGTCACCGGTGGCGAGGTCGCGGATCCGGAGCCCCGTCTCCGCGTTGTAGCGGGTGCCGTACGTGAGCCACTTGCCGTCGGGGGAGATCGCGGGCCGGAACGCCGAGCCGTAGCGCGACGTCATCAGCGTGGAGGTCCCCTCCTCGCGATCGAACCGGAACAGCTGGTACTGCGGAAAGAGCGCGTTGTAGTGCCAGTCGCGGTCGCGACCGGCGTACCAGATGTAGCGGCCGTCCGGCGTCGGCGCGGCACCGACCGTCTTCTGGTTGCCGGCCATCGGCACCAGCGGCAGCGGAGCCCGGCGCCCGACATGGTACATCTGCAGCTTGGCCGCGCCACCGAGCCCGCCGGAGCGCGACACCACCACGTGCTCGCCGTCGGGCATCCACTCGGGCGACAGGTACAGCGCGTTGTTCCCCTGGGTCACCTGGGTGGTGTCGGTACCGTCGAGGCGCTGGGTCCAGACGTTGTCGCCGCCGCTCCGGTCGGAGATGAACACCACCGTCTCCCCGTCGGGGGAGAAGCGCGGCTGTGCGTCGAATGCCATCCCCTCGGTGATGCGCGTCGCCTTGCCGCCGCCGATCGGCAGCGTATAGAGGTCGCCAAGCAGGTCGAACACGATCGTCCGGCCGTCGGGCGACACGTCGAGCGACATCCACGTCGCCTCCGTCGCCGTGAACGTCGCCGAGCGCGGCGAGGCGAGCGGCAGCGGCTTGGGCGGGGTGCGGCCAGGGGCCTGGGCGACCAGGGTCGCGGGGGCAAGCGCGAACAGCGAGCAGCGAACGGCGAACTGCACGATGCGGCGGGTCACTGGGCACCTCCCTTGATCCCTGCGGCGGTGGCCGGCGCGGCGTCGCGCCAGTGCTCCGCGGGCGCGGGTCGCGCCTGCGGCCACACTTCGTCCATCGTGTCGCCGTCGTAGAGGCGCCCGTTCATCATCACCTGCCGGATGGTGTTCGTGTTGCGGATGTCGTCGAGCGGGTTGCCCTCGAGGATCACCAGGTCGGCGAGCTTCCCGGGCTCCAGCGACCCCAGGTCGCGGCCCAGACCGATCGCCTCGGCGCCCATCAGCGTCGCGACGCGGAGCGCGTCGTGGTTGCGCATCCCGCCGCTCTGCATCGCCCAGAGCTCCCAGTGCCAGCCGAGCCCCTGCAGCTGGCCGTGCGAACCGACGCCGGTGCGGCCGCCGGCCTCGACCAGGTCCTTGAGCCACGCGGAATGCTGGTCGAACACGAACTCCTGGTCGTGCACCCAGCCGGCGAAGCCGGGACCCGGATTGCGGCGACGGAGCTTCGAGTCGAGCTCGCCCTTGGGGGTGAAGTGCGCCAGCTTGGCGTCGCCGATCACGTCCTCGCGGGTGTAGAACCAGTTCTCCGCCCACGGACCGCCATAGGTCACCAGCAGCGTGGGGGTGTTCACCGTCTGCGACGTGCGGAACAGCTCCACCACGTCACGGTAGGCGGGGATGATCGGCATGTTGTGCTCGATCCCCGGGTAGCCGTCCATCGCGTGGGTCATGTTGAGCCGGTAGTCGAGGCCACCCTCGGTGGTGGGCATGAGCCCCAGCTCGCGCGACGCCATGATCAGCCACTGGCGCTGCCTGCGGTTCCCCGACATGTACATCTTGAACGTCTTGGTGTCCCAGTACTCGCTGTAGCGGCGCAGCACCTCGCGCGCGTGGTCGAGCGACGAGATCCCCTCGCCGCTGAACACCCCGGGTCCGGTGTGGTACACCCGCGGTCCCGGCATCTGCCCGGCGCGCACGCGGTCCTCATACGTGAGCACGTCGGTGGTGGCGGTCTGCGGGTCGCGCGTGGTGGTGACGCCGTAGGCCAGGTTGGCCAGGTAGATCCACGGCCGCTCCCAGTGCATCCCCCACAGGTTCCACATGTGCGAATGGGTGTCGACGAATCCCGGCACCACGGTGGTGCCGCTGATGTCGATCACCCGCGCGCCGGCAGGTGCCTCGCCGCGCGGGCCGACCGACCGGATCCGGTTGTTGACCACCACGATGTCGGCGTTCTCGATCACCTCGTCGCCGCGCATCGTCACCGCGCGCCCGCCGCGGAGCACCACCGTGCCTTGCGGGATGTCGCGTGGGGCGCTCACGGCGATCCGTTGCTCCACCGGGCGGTAGCGATTGGCCACCCTCGCCGCCGAGTCGGCGCCCGCGGCGCGGAGCGAGTCGTCGACTGCCTGGCCGCGCGCCAGGTCGTAGCTCACGAACGCGTTGCCGATCGAACAGTGCACCATGGCGGCGTTGCCGGCCCACGCCGGGAACTCGCCGCCGATGTCGGAGAGCTTGCGCACCGGCAGCGACGCGGAGTCGGGCTTGCTCACCTGCACCACCGGCACCGCGCCGCCCACCGCGGGCACCGGCATCACGTAGAAGTCGCGGCCGATCTGCGCCAGTGCCGTGCTGCCATCCGGCGAGATCATCACCAGCGAGGCCGATCCCTCCGGCACGCTTGGCTCGGCCGGCTCCCGGGTGTAATCCCGCGGCAGCACGATGTCGCTGTGCGGATCGACCGAGTACGGCCCCGCGAACACCGGCAGCCGCCGGGTGACACGCAGGTGCGACCGCGGATCGCTGTCGTCCCAGCGCGCCGACACCAGCGCCGTGGTCGCCGGCTGGCTCGGCGTGGGCTCGGAGCGGCCGTAGTAGAAGATCCGCGTGGTGTCGCGGGTGAAGTGCGGCCGCGACCGGCCGTTGAGCGGGCCGATTACCGTCACCCGCCCGCCGGTGGCGGGAACCCACACGAATTCGGCACCCAGTCCGGTCCCGATCGGTTCGTAGGACTCGCGCACGTCGCGCGCCGAGGCGCGCGAGGCGACCACGCGGGTGCCGCTGCTCGACCACGCCACCTGCTGGTAATACCCCGGCTCCTCGGAGAGCCGCCGCGGCGCGCCGCCCGCGCTGGGCACCCGCATCAGGTAGCCGGCCGTGCCGTCCCACGCGGTGTAGGCAATCGCGCTGCCGTCGGGCGACCAGCTGGGGAAGTACTCACCCACGTCCTGGGTGGTGAGCCGGCGCGGCGTGCCATTGGGGAGGTCGACCACGTAGAGCCGATCGAGCGCGCTGAACGCCAGGCGGCGGCCGTCGGGCGACGGCACCGCGTCGCGGATCTGCTTGACGGTGCAGGTCGGCGTGTCCTCGATCGGGTACGAGAACTCCACTTCCGGTCCCACCGGAATCTCGGCGCTCACCGTGAACGGCACCGCGATCGCGGCACCGCCGTCCACCGGCACGCGCCAGATTCCGCCACCGTACGACAGCACCACCTCGCGCGAGTCGGGCGTGAACGTGTAGCCCGGGAGCGCATCCATGTTGGCCACCGATTCCTGCTCGTCGCGCTGGATCGGATAGGCCAGCCAGCGCTCCTCGCCGGTGGCGAGCTCGCGGAGCCGGAGACCCGTCTGCGCATCGTGGCGCGAGCCGTAGGTGAGCCACTTGCCGTCGGGTGACAGCGCAGGACGGATCGCCGAGCCGTAGGTCGATGACATGGTGGTCATCGAACCGGTCTCGCGATCGTACACGCCGATCTGGAACTGCGGGAAGAGCGCGTTGTAGTGCCAGGAGCCCTGCCGCTGCGCGTACCAGATGTAGCGCGGATTGTTGCCGAACGCCGGTCCCATCATGCGCAGCGCCCCGGGCTCACTCACCAGCGGCAGGCCGGTGCCGCCCCGCACGTGGTACATCCAGAGCTTTTCCAGCCCGATCAGCCCGCCGCCGCGCGACACCACCACGTAGTCGCCGTCCGGTGCCCATTCGGGGGAGAGGTACGAATAGCCCACCCCCTTGCTGAGCTGCGTGAGCGAACCGTCGGCGAGGGTGAGCAGCCAGACGTTGTCATCGCCGCTTCGGTCGGAGACGAACACGACCCGCTGGCCGTCGGGCGAGAACCGCGGCTGCATGTCGTGCCCCATCCCGCTGGTGAGGCGCGTCGCCGTCCCGCCGCTCATCGGCACCGTGTACAGGTCGCCGAGCAGGTCGAACACCACCGTCTGACCGTCCGGCGAGACATCGAGCGAGATCCACGTCCCCTCGCTGGTGGTGAAGCGCGCAGAGCGCGCCGGCTCGAGCGGCAGGCCGCCATCAGGGTCCAGGGCGTCCTGTGCGCGTAGCACCGGTGGAGAAAAGAGAGAAGCGAACAGCGACAGCAACGCGAGCGACCAGCGGGTTCGGCGCATGCCGAGACTCCTGAGGTGGGGCGAGGGTGAAGAGAACGGCGGAGCGGTCGGGGAGACTGACGATAATCGCTGCGCAATCGGGGTCGCGCTAGGGCAACCCCGACGGCGCGTGCGTCGTGGTGCGAATCGCAACATTACTGGTCCGGCAGCCGAGTCTGCGAGGCTACTCTCGCGGGCGGCAGGCCGTCTCGGACTCGATCACGCCGGTCCAGGTGTCGAACTCCATCCGCCACGCGCCGTCGCTGCCGCGCCGCCAGAGCACCGAATAGCATCCGGTGGACCACGGCTGGGTTTCGCCGTCACGGATCGACCGCGAGTGCCATCGCCCCACCTCGAGCACCACGTCGGGGGCGAGCTGCCGACGCAGGCCGGTCTCGAGCCGATGCCCGGCAGCCTTGCGGTTGGCGATGCCGCCCCAGAACGCGCGGACCTCGGCGATCCCGACCCGCACAGACCCCGACGGCGGATGGAGCACCGCGTTGTCGGTATACGCGGCAATCACCGTCGCCGAGTCGCCCTCCACCCAGGCGCGGGAGAAGGCCGCGTTGGCCGCGTCGAGGGCGTTGGTAGTGGCGGGGCTGACCGCCTGGGCGGCCGATTCCCCGGTCGGGGCGATGAGGGCGGCAACCAGCGTGCAGAGCGCGGCGATCCGGGTCATCGGAGCTTCCTTGCGTTGGGTGTGGCCCCTCCGACGAGCGGAGAGGGCAATTGGTGTCGGAGAAGTACTCTAGGGGAGGCTACCCCCCTTCACCCATTACCCTTCACCGCCTCCCCGTCCCCCGTCCCCCGTCACCGGTTCTCACCATGCACGTGCTCGACGCCATCGCCGCCCGTCGCTCGATCAAGCAGTTCACCGAGCGCGAGGTCACCCGCGACCAGCTTGCCCGCCTCCTCGAGGCAGCGGTGCTGGCGCCCAACCACCGGATGACCCAGCCGGTGCGGTTCCGCGTCCTCGGCCCCGAGGCCCGCCGCGCGTACGGTGCGGTGCTTGGTGCCCGCAAGGCGAAGAAGGTGGAGGACCCGGTCGCAGCGCAGGCAGTGATCGACAAGGTGAGCGCGGCAGAGGCGGCGATCCCGGCCACCATCGCGGTGAGCATGACGCTCGACGAGAACCCCGAGGTTCGCGAGGAGGATTACGCCACCGCACTGATGGCGGTGCAGAACCTCATGCTCGCGGCCGTGGAGCTCGGCCTCGGCACCCACCTCAAGTCGGGTGCGGTGATGGACGACCCGCGCACCCGCGAGGCACTCGGCGTGGGCGACGGCGAGCGAATCGTGGCGATGGTGAACGTGGGTGAGCCGGCGAGCGTGCCCGAGGCGAAGCCGCGCCGTGCGGTGGACGACGTGACGAGCTGGCTGCCGTAAGGGGCATCCACGCTGGCGTAGGGGCGACCCGTGGGTCGCCCCTACTGTTGGTCCAGTCGGCGGTGGGCCACGAAGCGCATGCTGCGGCCCATCGCATTATCGGGAGCGCCGACACGCACGGCCGGCCAGGAGCGCAGTGGCCCACCGCCGACGCATTCACCGGAACCAGAATGGGCGACCCATGGGTCGCCTCTACGGCCATCCCTCATGCAGGCGACCCGTGGGTCGACTCTACGTCCATCCCTCATGCGGGCGACCCATGGGTCGCCCCTACGGCATCACCTCGAGCACCGTGATGTCGCTCGACTGCTCGATGCGGCTGAAGTAGGCGCGGTCGCGGCCGTATGCCCAGCCACCGCGCAGCGAGATCCCGCCCTCGTCATCCAGCAGCGCGATCTCGCGCGGCGTGCCGCCCGTGGCAGGCACCACGAACAGCGAACGGCGCCCGGCGGCGTCGCGGCCACGGAACATCAGCGACCGGCCGTCGGGGGTCCAGAATGCCTTGTCGGCCGCGACGTCGGTCGTGGCGCGCAGCACCTCCCGCGGCTCACCCGAGTCCACCGGCACGCGGTAGAGCGAGCCCGCCGACACCAGCGTGGTGAACGCCAACGAGCCGCCGTCTGGCGACCAGGCCACCCAGTGTCCGAAGTCGGTGCGCCGGACCGGCGCGCCCCAGCCATCCGCGGTGCGACGGGCGATCCAGATGCCGCCGTTGGTGGTGAACTCCGCGAACACCAGCGCGTTCCCGTCGGGGGACCACGACGCCAGCACCTCGTGCTCTGGCGTGTCGGTGACCCGCTGCACCGGGCCGCCGTCGAGCGGCAGCACGTAGATGTCGCGCGAGCTGCCGCCGCGCCAGCCATGGAACACCACCTCCCGACCATCGGGAGACGGCACCGGGGCGAATTCGTCGCTCGGGTCGGAGGTGAGCCGCTCGCTCACCCCGGTCGCGAGCGACAGGCGGTACACGTCCATGTTGCCGCTCAGGTCGGAGTCGTAGAACAACCACCGTCCGTCGCGCGAAATGTTCACGTTTTCGACGTTCTGGGTCCCCGAGGTGATCCGTTCCATCGTTTCCGGCGTGGCGGAGCCGGCGAGACTCACCGACCAGATGTTGCTCTCGGTGGAGAGGGAGGCGAACGCCAGCTTCCTGCCGTCGGCCGACATCGAGATGGTGTGCGCGCCGAGTCCGGTGGTGAGCCGCAGCAGGTCACCGCGCGGTTCGCCGGACCCGCTGATGCGCTGGGCATAGATGTCGCGCGGACCGTCGCGGCTCGACACGTAGTAGAGCCACTCGCCATCGGTGGACCAGATCGGCGCCTGGTTGGGGGTGAGACTGTCGCTCACCGAGATCACCCTGCCGCCCGAGGGGCGGACCACCACGATCCGACTCGGCGAGATGTTGCCGAACACGTCACCCACGATCAGCGACAGCGCGTTGCCGCTGCCGCAGGCGATCAGCGCACCATTCGGCGACCAGTCGCATGCGGTGGCATCGGTCACCACCGCCACGTGGCGCGAGTTGCCGTCGGGATCGCGGATGAACAGCGAATCTCCCACCGCATAGACCACCGAGCTGCCGTCGGGCGAGTAGTCGGCGGTGATCACCGCCCCGCTGGCACGCACCGGCACCTCGGCGCGCGCGGGGCCGCCCGTGGCCGGGGCGCTGTACACGCCGCCATTGGCGAGGAAGAGGATGCGCGTGCCGTCGGGCGACCAGCGTGGGTGCGACTGCACGCCGGTCGAGTCATCGGTGAGCCGCACCCCACGTCCGCCGGCCACCGGCCGCACGAAGATCTGCATCTGGAATACGGTGCCGCTGCCGTAGGCCACGCTGCGCCCGTCGGGCGAGATCGCGGGGAGGATCTCCAGCCCCGGCTCCCAGGTGACCTTGGTCGCCTTGCCGAAGGTGAGCAGCGCGGTGCTGCCGCCCCCGCCCCGGCCGGCCAGGAATCCGAGTGCGGCGGCGGCGAGCACACCGGCAGCGACGAGGACCGTGCGGCGACGCGCCCTGTGGCGCAGGGCAGCGGCACGCCGACGTCCTGACGGTGCGCCAACGGGGTCACGCGGGCCGTCTTCGCCGAGGGCGGCGGCGAAGGCGGCGGCCGTGGCGAACCGGTCGGCGGGGAGCTTTTCCAGTGCGGTGAGCACCGCCTGCTCCACGTGATCCGGCACGCTGCGCCGCTGCGCCACCAGCGACCGCGGCTCGTCGGTCATGACGCGGGCCACGATCGCCTGCGCCGTGGGTCCGGTGAACGGCGGGTCGCCGCTCAGCATTTCGTACAGCACGCAGCCCAGCGCGTACACGTCGGTCCGGGCATCGAGTTCACGCTCGCCCATCGCCTGTTCGGGCGACATGTAGTGCGGCGTGCCGAGCGACATCCCGGTCTCGGTCATCCGGGTGGACGTGGTGGTGCTCACGGCGAGGGCGATGCCGAAGTCGGCCACCAGCGCGCGGCCGTCGTGCAGCATCACGTTCTCGGGCTTGATGTCGCGATGGATCACGCCGTGTCGGTGGGCGTAGTCGAGTGCGCTGGCCACCTCGCCGGCGATCCGCACCGCGTCGGCGATCGGCAGCTGCTTCTCGCGGTCGAGGCGGTCGCGGAGCGACTCGCCCTCGACGTAGGGCATGACGTAATAGAGGATGGAGGATGGATGATGGCGGATGGAGGAATCCCC
>CALGOK010000017.1 GCA_937961295.1 uncultured Gemmatimonadota bacterium | reverse complement strand
TGCTCTCGCTGCGCATTGCGCCCGCGCCGTAGCCTGCCCATCGAGTGTTCGACTCGAACCAGTCTCCCGTTCGGCAGGCGGCTCGCCCCGCGCGTGCCGGACGGGAGGCGGGCTTGTCACACCAGGTTGGTCGTCCTGCGGCGGGGACGGGGTCCGTGGGGTGGATCCGGACAGCACCCCGCCGAGCTGGCGTATCGTTTCACGATCACGCCAGTCCGCCAAACGCCTCGAGGAAGGCGTCGCGATACGAGCGCGTGAGGGCGAGCTTGCGACCGGTGTGCAGGGTGACCTGCCAGTCGCCATGCCCCAGCGGTTCCATCGTCCGGACATGACAGAGGTTCACGATCGCGGACCGGCTGATGCGGCGAAACCGGGTCGGGTCGAGCATCGCCTCGAGGTCCCCGAGGGCTCGGCGGGTCAGTTCTGCCGACTCGGGCAGGTGCAGCCGGACGTAGTTGTCCGCGGCTTCGAACCAGATCACATCTCGCAGTTCCACGACCACCGCGCGGCGGTGGCGACGGACCGCCAGGCGGTCGAGGCGCACCTGTTGCTCGGGCACGGAGGCGGGACGCCATGCCGCGCCTGTCGCTGCTTGCCCGGATGCCTGTTCGAGCCTGATCCGGGCGCGCTGGAATGTCCGCGTGAACTGGTCCCGGTCGAACGGCTTGAGCAGGTAGTCGAGCGCCTGCAGCTCGAACGCCTTCACGGCGTAGCGGTCGTGGGCCGTGACAAAGACGACCAGCGGCGGGAATCCCGGCTCGAGCGAGGCGGCGACTTCCAGGCCGGTCATCCCCGGCATGCGCACGTCGAGGAAGGCGAGGTCGGGTTCGTGCTCGCCGATGAGTCGCAGCGCCTCCGTGCCGGTGCGCGCGGTTCCGACCAGCAGGGCATCCGGCTGGCCGCGCACGAGGTCGGCCAGGTCGTCGCGAACCACGCGCTCGTCTTCGGCGACGAGCACCCTGATCGGGGCAGGGGACATGGGAAGAATCTACCGGCGGATCGGTTGCGCGGATGCGCCCGGATGGGGCGAACCGGACCCACGGGGTGGTGAACGCCGCCCCGCGGGGGCCTCCCGGCCCCAGGTTTCCTGATCCGCCAACCCATTCCCGGAGGATCCACATGTCACGGTCCAGCAGCACACGCGCGGTGATGGCCGGGGTGATCGGGGCGATCGTCGTGGGAGCCATTGTCGGCCTCGTCTCCGGCCTGCTGGGCTGGCCGATCTGGCTGCGCACCACCCTGGTTGTCGTGGCGATCGGTGGGATGGGGATCGTGCTTCGCGGTCGTCGCACGGGCACGGCGTAGGTCACCCTTCCCTGGCTCGCTCCGCGTGCCCCGCGCTGGCGATCCCGCACGCGGCGCGTAGGTTCCCCTTCCGGCCGGACCGAAAGGGTCGGCCTCACCCTCCCTGAGATCCTCGATGCACGCGAGGACGACCATCCGCACCGACTCCAACGTGACGCCGGAGATCGCGGCCCGGGCCCGGCGCACGGCGCTCCGCATCACCACGATCGGCGGGCTGTTACTGATCGTCCTCACCGTCGTGCAGCAACGGCTGATCGTGCCGGCTGCACCGTGGTCCGTGACGTTGTGGGGCGCGCTGCCCACCGTGATGTTCCTGATGCTGGCTGCTCCGGGCGTGGTTTGGGTGGCCGGACACTTCGATCGCTCATACCGACCCCGCAGCCTGTTGGTTCTGGTCCACCTCGGAGCGCTGGCCGCGATGCAATACGGGCTCGGGTTCCTGGGCTACGTGGCGCACAGCCAGACGCAACCCCAGTACGCCGTCCCGATTCCCTCGGTCCCCGAGGTGCTGTTCCACCCGCGGCTGCCGACGACGCTGTTCTACTACGTGGCGATGGTGGGGCTCACTTGGGGCTTGCGGGCATCGATAGTCCAGCGGGAGCAGGCCCTCCAGCTCGCCCGCGCCCAGCAGCGCGCCCTTGCCGCTCGGCTCGACGCGCTCGCCGGCCGGCTGCGGCCGCACGTCCTCTTCAACACGCTCCACTCCGTCGGTGTGCTGCTCGAGCGGGACCCGGCCAGGGCGAGGACCATGATGGTGAGTCTCGGGGGGATGCTTCGCCAGCTCCTCGACGACGAGGCACCAATGGTCCTCTCCCTCGCCGATGAACTGGAACTGATGGAGCGCTACTTGGAGATCGAGCGATTGCGCTTCGGCGATCGGTTGGTGGCGACGGTCCAGGCCACGGGAACGGCGCTTGCCGCGACCGTGCCGAGGCTGATCCTGCAGCCGCTGGTCGAGAACGCGATTCACCACGGGCTCGATCGCGAGGCGGGCGGGACGGTGGAGGTCGTGGCGGTCGTCGAGGGCGACTGGTTGCTGATCCGGGTGACGAACGATGGGCCCCACGTCGTTCCTGCAGTGAGCAAGCGCATGGGTATCGGCATCGGCGCGACGCGGGAGCGGCTCGTGATGCTCTGGCCGGAGGCGACCATCGAGCACCTGCCACGCGACCATGGCGGGATGGAGGTTCGGGTGCGGATACCGGACCGGCCTCCCACACTGATCGAACCTGACGAGGCATCGGTCGCACGGCGTTGATGATCACGGGGCGAGGCCCCTCGTGGGAGGAACCTCGCCCCGTCACGACGCAGGCAGCTCCTACTTCTTCGACAGCACCACCCACCAGGGATGGTCACCACTCTGCGCGTAGATCGTCGCGCGGATCCACTGGCCATGATACGTCGCCTCTTGCGCGGTGGCCGGTTCGACCGTGATGACGTACTGGCCGGCCGGGAGTGCCGGCAGCGTGAACTTGCCGTCGTTCCCGGTGGCGACGGTAGCCACCGACGGGCCGAGGATGTCCTGAGGGTTCGTGCTGGTGAGCGGATACGCCGTGATGGTGGCGCCGGCGAGCCGTGGTGCGGTGGCGAGCGTGTCGCCGCCGCCGCTGGATTGGCCGACCACGGTGCCGCGGATCTGGCCGTCGCCGGTCGGGAGCGGCGGGGCCGGCGGCGGATTCCCGGTCGAGTCGCGCGCCACCGCCTGCTGCAGTCCGTCGATCGGGGAGGGCGTGCCCGGTCCTGTCGTGTCGCTCGAACATGCGGCGACCATGGAGACCATGACGAGGGTGGTGAAGAAGCGTCGAGGCATGAGGCGTCCCGGTTCAGGGGTTGTCGTTGCGCTCCATACCATCTACCGGTGAGCGGGCTGTCGGGTCACGTCACGTGGGAGCGCTCACCGCGGGATCACCTGGAGGTACTGCAGTCCATCGTCGTCGGTTCGCACGGCATAGATGCGGCGCGCACCCACGGCGACCACCCGGACGCCGCTCGGCAGCGTGACAACCTGCCGCGTGGCTTGCGGCGTCACCGGCACGATGTCGTAGGTCGATGCGTCGCGGACTGTACGTGGGGTGCGACGGATCCACACGGCACCGCGCGGATCGGCAACGGTCTCGCCGGCAAGGAAGCCGGGGACAATCTCGGGCCAGGTGTGCGGACCACAGGTTTGCGCCGAGCCGCCGGTGAGCGTGGGCCGCGAGAGCGACCCGTCGCTTCGTACCCGGTAGGCCAGCGTCCGCTCGCCACACCGACGTGCTTCCCAGCGGGATCGGAGCCAGGACGTGAGCGGCAGCGCCGCCGCGGGGAGCGCGATCATGCGACCCCGGTTCGATTGCTCGAGCACCTCGAGTCGATGCTCCGGGGCACGGACCACGACGAGATCGGAAGAGCGGCGTGTAGGGGAAGAGTGTCG
>CALGOK010000016.1 GCA_937961295.1 uncultured Gemmatimonadota bacterium | reverse complement strand
GTTGGGTGGCGGGAGCGCGCCCCGCCCGTGCCCACCGGTGGACTCGACGACGGACTCGACGATCCTGCCATCGCAGTGAGTCCGGTTTCTCCCTCCGAGCACCTCCCGCCCATCGCGCGTGCCGTGGCCGATTCGGCTGCGGCCGCCACCCAGCTGCAGTTGGCACACCGGTCGCGCCTGCCGATCCCCGCACTGATCATCGGCCGCGAGTGGGGCCCCGCGTGGTCCACATCTGCCGGCAGCATCGTCGGCTTCTCATTGCCGCTCCCGCTGTTCAACCAGGGCGGCGAGCGCAGCGCGCTTGCCGCCGCCGCTGCCGACCGCGCGATCGCCGCGACGCACGAGGCACGTCTCGCGGCGGTCGCGCGCGTTGCCCAAGCCGAGGAACGGTTGCGGGAGGCGACCTGGCGGGCGCGGTTCGCCCGCGATTCGCTCGCCCCGGCGGCCAGCCGGCTTCGCGAAGGGACAGTGCGGCTCTTCGATGCCGGTCAGGTCGGGGTGCTCGACGTGTTCGAGGCGCTCCGCGCCGAGCGGGAAGTCGCACAGTCCACCATCACCGAACTACTCGCCTATCAGGAGGCGCGGGCCGAATGGCTCGCCGCCATGGGAGCCTGGCAATGAGATCCGTCGCGCGATCCGCAATCGTAGGTGCCGCCCTGCTGGCCTGCGGCGGCGAGACCTCCTCCACCGAGGCACCGGCCAAGGTGACCGGTGCGATTCCCGAGACCCATCTGGCTACCGTGGCACTCAGCGACAGCGCCGTCATCCGGCTGGGCATCGAGACCGCGCCGGTCGACACCGCAACGCTGGTCGCCGTGTTCACGGCGGGTGGCGAGGTGATGGTCGCGCCAGGTCGGCTGGCGACGCTCGTGGCACCAGTGGCCGGCACGGTGCTGCCCCCGGCGGGCGGCACCACCGTGCCGGTGGGTGCCGACCTCAGCCGGGGCCAAGAGTTGCTGCGCCTTGCTGCGCTGCCTCCCGATCGCGAGATGCTGCGCAGCACCGAGGCGGTCGCGGTGGCCGAGGCGCGCCTGCGCGAAGCGGAATCGGAGGCGACGCGGATCGAGTCGTTGTGGGCCGATCGCCTCGTGTCGGCGCGCGATCGCGAGCGGGCGACGGCCGAGCTGACTGCCGCACGGGCCGCGGCGGTCGCCGCGCGATCACAGCAGGCGGTGGTGCACGGCGCGCCGGACAGCGGGGCCGGGGCCGCGGCCCTCCGGATCGTGGCGCCCGATGGCGGGGTCCTACAGCGCCTGCTGGTGGTGCCGGGGCAAGCGGTCGCTGCCGGGACGCCGCTCGCCGAAGTGGCACGCCTCGATGAACTCTGGGTGCGGGTCCCGGTGTACGCCGGCGATGCCACCGACGTTGCGCGCGGCCGCACGGCATCGGTAGTGACACTCGGCGGGCGGACGCTGTCCGGGCGTCCGGTGGCCGGCCCACGGATCGGTGATCCCGCTGCAGCGTCGGTGGACCTGTACTATGCCGTGCCGGGTTCAGGCCTTCGCCCGGGGGAGCGGGTGCGCGTGGCGGTCCCACGGACGGCGCCGTCGGTGCGCGCGCTGGTGGTGCCGCACGCCGCCATCACCTACGACATCCACGGCAATGCCTGGGTCTACGAGGAGGTGGCCCCGCACACGTACGCCCGCCGGCGAGTCGACGTCGACCGGGTCGAGGCCGGCCTGGCGGTGCTCACGCGCGGCCCGGTCGTCGGCACGCGGATCGTGGTGGCCGGTGTCGCCGAGTTGTTCGGCACCGAGTTTGGCGGCGGGAAGTAGTCACGCCATGCGCTGGCTGATCGCGACCGCCCTGCGGCTCCGGTGGGTCATCGTCGTCCTGGCCACGGTCGGGATGATCGTCGGCCTGCGGGTGGTGAGCCATGCACCGCTCGATGTCTTCCCCGAGTTCGCGCCACCGCAGGTGGAAATCCAGACCGAGGCGCCCGGGCTCTCCACCGACGAAGTGGAGTCCCTCGTGACGGTGCCGATCGAGCAGTCGTTCACCGGACTTCCCGACCTGGTGACCGTGCGCTCGAAGTCGGTCCTCGGGCTCTCCAGCGTGGTGCTGATCTTCCGGCGCGGCACCGATCTCCTGCGCGCTCGCCAGTTCGTGAGCGAGCGAATGGCGACCCTCGCCGGCTCGCTGCCCGACGTGGCGAGCGCGCCGGTGATGCTCTCCCCGCTCTCCTCGACGTCGCGGGTGCTCAAGATCGGGATGTCGTCTCCCACGCTGTCGCAGGTCGACCTCACCACGATCGCTCGCTGGACCGTGCGCCCGCGGCTGATGGCGGTGCCCGGGGTGGCCAACGTTGCGATCTGGGGGCAGCGCGACCGCCAGCTGCAGGTGCTGGTCGATCCCGACCGCCTGGCGGCCACCGGTGTCACCCTGGCAGCGGTGATCACCGCGAGCGGCGAGGCGGTCGCGGTGCGTGCCGGTGGATTCGTGGACCTGCCCAACCAGCGGTTCGCCATTGCGCAGCGCAGTCCGGTCCTCGCGGCCGCCGACCTGGCCCGCGCGCCGGTGGCGTTCCGGGGCGGATTGCCGCTCCGGCTCGGCGACGTCGCCTCGGTGGTGGAGGGTCACCAGGCACCCATCGGCGACGCGGTGATCAACGACGGACCCGGGATCCTGCTGATCGTCGAGAAGCAGCCCTGGGGCAACACGCTGGAGGTGACCCACGGCGTGGAGGCCGCACTCGACGCGCTGGCGCCAGCGCTCACCGGCATAGACATCGATCCCACGATCTTCCGGCCCGCCACGTTCATCGAGATGTCGCTCCACAACCTCGCACGGGCCCTGCTGATCGGCGGGGTGCTGGTGGTGCTGGTGCTGGTGGTGTTCCTGCGCGACTGGCGCACCGCGCTCATCTCGCTCACCGCCATCCCCCTGTCCCTGCTCACTGCGGCCCTGGTGATGCGCTATCAGGGTGGCATGATCGACACCATGGTGCTTGCGGGATTGGTCATCGCCCTGGGCGAGGTCGTCGATGATGCGATCATCGACGTGGAGAACATCGCCCGGCGACTCCGCCTCGAGCAGGTCATGACCGAGCCGAGGCCGGCCTGGCGCGTGGTGCTGGACGCGTCCCTTGAGGTGCGGAGCGCGGTGGTCTATGCCTCGCTGAACGTGGCGCTGGTGTTCCTGCCGGTGTTCTTCCTGGGTGGATTGGCTGGCACCTTCTTCCGCCCCCTCGCGATGGCCTACGTCATCGCGATCCTGGCCTCGCTGGTGGTCGCGCTGGTGGTGACACCCGCGCTGGCGCTGCTGTTGCTGCCGCGCGGCGCGGCCACCCGTGACGACCCGCCGCTGGTGGCGCGGATGAAGGCCCGCTACGTGGCGCTGCTGCCGCGGCTGGTGGACACCCCCCGCCGTGCCCACCGCACGATCGCCATCGCGCTCGGACTCAGCGTGGTGGCCGTTCCCTTTCTCGGCGAGGAGTTCCTGCCCGACTTCAAGGAGTATGACTTCCTGATGCACTGGGTGGAGAAGCCGGCCACGTCGCTCGAGGCGATGACACGGATCACGGTGCGCGCCAGCCGCGAACTCCGGGCGATTCCCGGGGTGCGAAACTTCGGCGCCCACATCGGCCGCGCCGAGGTGGCCGACGAGGTGGTGGGACCCAACTTCACCGAGTTGTGGATCTCGCTGGATCCGGCAGTGGACTATGATGCCACGGTTGCGAAGGTCCAGTCGGTCGTCGACGGATACCCGGGGCTCTATCGCGACCTGCTCACCTACCTGCGCGAGCGGATCAAGGAGGTGCTCACCGGGGCGAGCGCCTCGCTCGTGGTGCGGCTCTACGGTCCCGACCTCGACGTGCTGCGCACCAGCGCCCACGAGGTCGAGGCCGCGATGGGCGGCATCGATGGCATCGCGGACCTCAAGGTGCAGCAACAGGTGCTGGTGCCACAGGTCGAGGTGCGGGTGCGCACCGACGATGCTGCCCGGCTGGGACTCACCGGGGGGGAGGTCCGAGACCGGGTGGCAACCCTGGTCGCAGGGCGGAAGGTGGGTCAGGTGTTTGAGGACCAGCGGTCGTTCGATGTGGTGGTATGGGGCGAGCCGGCGATCCGCAGTGACCTGTCTGCCATCGGACGATTGCCGATCGCGGCAACCGCAGGCTCCACGGTGCCGCTCAACGCGGTCGCCGACGTGCGGATCGTGCCGACGCCCAACGAGATCACCCGCGAGAACGTCTCGCGACGGCTCGATGTGACGGCGAACGTGCGCGGCCGTGACCTGGGAGGCGTCGCGCGCGACGTCGAAGCGGCCATCGCCACGGTCGACTTCCCGCGCGGCTACCATCCCGAACTGCTGGGGGAGTACGCGGCGCAGCGCGAGGCGAGCCGCCGGCTGCTGGCGCTGGGACTGCTGTCGCTCGTCCTGATCTACCTGATCCTCCACACCGACTTCGGCACCGTGCGGCTGGCGACGCTGGTCTTCGCCTCACTTCCGTTCGCGCTGGTGGGCGGCGTGGCGGCGGTGGGTCTCACCGGCGGGGTCCTCTCGCTCGGCTCGCTGGTCGGCTTCGTCACGGTGCTCGGCATCGCCGCGCGCAATGGCATCATGCTGGTGAGCCACTACCGCCACCTCGAGCGCGAGGAGGGCGTCCCGTTCGGCCGGGCGCTGGTCCTGCGCGGTGCTGAGGAGCGGCTGGTACCGATCCTCATGACCGCGCTGGTGACCGCGCTGGCGCTGCTCCCCCTGGTGGTGTGGGGCAGCCGACCCGGCCACGAGATCGAGCACCCGATGGCGGTGGTGATCCTGGGTGGCCTCATTTCGTCCACGGTGCTCAACCTCTTCCTGATGCCGGCGCTCTACCTGCGCCATGCGCGGGCGGGAGAGGCGGGGCGCGACGACCTCGAGGACGATGGCCGACGGGGGGACGGATGACAGGGGACAGGTGACAGGCTACGGGTGACGGGGAACCGACTCACCGGTGCCGCGGTTACAGCCTGTCCTGACCCCCTCACCCCGAGCGCCATGGCCTCCCTCGACCTCATCGGCAACACCCGCCTGGTTCCCCTGTCGCACGTTGCCCTGTCCTCCGGGGCGCGGCTGCTGCTCAAGCTCGAGCTCGAGAATCACACCGGGAGCATGAAGGACCGGATGGCGCTGGCGATGATCGAGGCCGCCGAGCGCGACGGCCGGTTGCCGCCGGACGGCCGGGTGGTGGAGTACACCGGCGGCAGCACCGGCGTGTCGCTGGCACATGTCTGTGCCGCGAAACGGCTGCCGCTCCACCTGGTCACCTCGGATGCTTTCTCGATCGAGAAGCGCCGCCACATGGCGGCGCTGGGCGCGGAGCTCACGCTGATTCCGAGTCCCACCGGCGGCACCACCCGCGCGCTCACCGAGAGGATGATCGCCACGGCCCACCGAATCGCCGATGAGCGCGACGCGTTTTGGACCGACCAGTTCAACAACACCGACGTGCTCCCCGGCTATGCCCGGATGGCTGACGAGATCGATCGCGATGCCGGAGGTCGCATTGGCGCGTTCGTGCAGATGGTCGGCACCGCCGGCTCGATCCGCGGCACGTCCGCCCGGTTGCGCGAGCTGCACCCCGGTGTGCAGGTCATCG
>CALGOK010000015.1 GCA_937961295.1 uncultured Gemmatimonadota bacterium | reverse complement strand
GCCCTGATGGTCAGGCGCTGGTGGCGCGCGGAGGCTCCGGCCGCCGCCGTCCTGCTCTCCCTCCCGGCCTGCGAACTCGCGCAGGCCGGGTAGCAACCGGGACCGGTGCCGAGCTGGCAGATGCGCGTGGCGCCGTTTCCGGTGACCGCCGCCGACGGCAGCGCGGTGGCGCATCCGTTCCTCGGTGGCTTCGACGTGCCGCGGCCGCAGCTGGTGGACATCGACCGCGACGGCGACCTCGACCTCTTCGTGCAGGAGCGCTCGGGGCAGCTGATCCACTTCGAGCGCGACGGCGGTGCGTGGCACTGGCGCACCGACCGCTTCCAGGACCTCGACATCGGCGAGTGGTTCCGGTTCGTCGACCTCGACGGCGACGGCGACGTGGACCTGCTGGCCGAGCGCCCCTACAGCTACGTGCGGGCGTGGCGGAACGAGGCGGCGTCGGGGATGGCGCGCTTCGTCGAGGCGGCCGACTCGCTGCGCGGCGCCGACGGCACGCCGGTGTTCGCCGACCGCCAGAACATCCTCAACCTCGCCGACATCGACTGCAACGGGCGGCTCGACCTCTTCCTCGGCCGGGTGACGGGGACCGTCGACCGGTTCGAGGCGGAACCCACCCTCGGCGCCGACGGGCTGCCGCGGTTCCGGCTGGTGACCGAGCGGTGGGAGGGGATCGAGATCATCGGGCCGGTGCCCGGCCAGCCCGGTGCGGGGTTCACGCCGGGTCCGACACTGCACGGCGCCAACACCATGGCGTTCGGCGACCCCGACGGCGACGGTGACCTCGACCTCTTCTGGGGCGACTTCTTCGAGCAGGGGCTGCTGCTGATCCGCAACGACGGCGGCTGCCCGCACTTCTCGCTGCGCGGCACGCCGGAGCGCTTCCCGGCCGGCGACCCGATCCTGACCACCGGCTACAACGCGCCCGCGCCCGGCGACGTCGATGGCGACGGCGACATGGACCTGATCCTCGGCGTGATCGGCGGCGCCTTCAACCCGGCGCGCTCGGCGTCGGAGAACCTCTACCTCCTCGAGCAGGGGCCCGACGGCTTCCGCGTCGTCACCTCGCGGCTGGTCGCGATGATCGACGTGGGGAGCGAGAGTGTCCCCGCGCTGGCCGACCTCGATGGCGACGGCGACCTCGACCTGCTGGTGGGGAACAAGGTCGCGTCCGACGGGTCGGGGGGCTCGCAGGTGACCCGATTCGAGAACACCGGGACGCCGACCTCCCCGGCGTTCGCGGAGCGCTCGCCGGTGCCTCTCGCCGACGAGTATCACCTCGCCCCGACGGTGGCGGACCTCGACGGTGACGGTCTTCCCGATCTGGTGGTGGGGACCTGGCGCGATGTGGTGCAGTGGTGGCGGAACACCGGCACGCGCACGGCCCCCGAGTGGACGCTGGCCGACTCCGCCCTGGTCACGATCACCCGCGGCAGCAACACGGTGCCGGCGCTCGCCGACCTCGACGGCGACGGCGACCTCGACCTGCTGGTGGGCGAATCGAGCGGCCAGCTCAATCTCTACCGCAACGCGGGAACCCGCACGGCGCCTCGCTTCGAGCTGGTGAGCGACACCTTCGGCGGGATCGATCCGGGGCGCCGCAGCGCCCCGGCACTGGCCGACCTCGACGGCGATGGCAAGCCCGATCTCCTGCTCGGTGCGGAAGAGGGATTCCTCGAACTGTGGCGCAACGTGACCGCGGGCGGCGAGATCCGGTTCGTGCGCGATGAGCGGTTCCCCTGGCGCGGCGACGGCAACGTCACCCCGACACTCGGCGACCTCGATGGCGATGGCGACCTCGACCTCATCACCGGGAGCGCGAGCGGCGGACTGCGGTACTTCGAGGCGGTCGGAACGCCCTGACCCGGCAGGATTCGCGGCCCTTCCCCTCTGGACGCGGCGGGATCCACTTGCGATCTTGTCAACCGCTCGGGAGGCTCCCGCCACGAGCGCAGGCTAACCACTGACTCGAGGTAGACACGTATGGCGAAGGGCAGCAAGAAGGCCGCGAAGCCGGCCGCGAAGAAGGCGGCGGCGAAGCCGGTCGCGAAGAAGGCCGCGCCGAAGAAGGCCGCGAAGAAGGCCGCCAAGCCGGCCGCGAAGAAGGCTGCGCCGAAGAAGGCCGCGGCGAAGAAGGCCACCAAGCCGGCCGCGAAGAAGGCCGCGCCCAAGAAGGCGGCTCCGAAGAAGGCGGCGGTGAAGAAGGCTGCCTGATCCTGCCCTTCGGCAGCACCAACCGGCGTCATCGCAACTCGCGGTGACGCCGGTTGCTCATTCCGGCCCATGGGCGTACCCTGAGAAGTTCCTGCCTCCGGAGTGCCCGACATGATCGCCCGTCCCGCCCCCGCCGTGCTCGCCGTCCTCGCCTTCCTCCTCACCGCCCCCGCGCTGCCGGCCCAGATCGGCGGCGTGATCCGCCGCGCCCAGGACCGGGTGGAACGCAAGATCGATCGCGCCGTCGACGAGGCGGTCGACGACGCGGTGGACTGCGCCCTCGGCGACAAGGCATGCGTCGAGGAGGCGAAGGCCGACGGCAAGCCGGTGGTGATCACGGACGCCCAGGGGAGGGTGATCACCGACGCCGACGGCAACCCGATCACCGACCAGGACGCCGCGGCCGCGGCAGCCGGCGAGCCGGGCAGCGGCGTGTGGCGCAACTACGACTTCGTCCGCGGCGACAGCATCTGGGTGGCCACCGACTGGAGCACCGAACGTGTCGGCCGAATCCCGGCGAGCCAGATCGAGTTCGTGAGCGGCAACCTGGAGATCGTCGAGCGGGGCGGCACGCGGCTGCTCGAGGCGAAGTCGTCCAGCGTGTTCCGGATTCCCCTCCCTGCGGTCCTGCCCGAGCGCTTCTCGGTGGAGTTCCTGCTCGAGACCGGCGCTCCCCACATCGCCACGTCGGTGCACTTCCAGGAGGCGACCGCATCGCGCAGCCGCGACCCGAGCGACTACCTGTACCTCTATGGCAACCCGGGGATCTACCGACAGGGTTCGGCGCTCTCGAGCGCCAACGACCGCGGCACCGTCAAGCAGCTGGCCGAGATCAAGTTCCAGTTCGATGAGGGCTACGGCATCCTCTATCTCGGGCCCACCCGGGTGGCCCAGGTGCCGAACATGAACATCGAACGCGGCCGCGTGCTCGAGTTCCGGGTGAACGCGAACTCGAACTACCCGGCGTACATCAGCAACATCGTGGTCGCGGTGGGCCTCGATCCGCTCTACGACAAGCTGATGGCCGAGGGCGAGGTGACCACCTACGGCATCCTGTTCGACGTGGACAGCGACCGGCTCCGGCCCGAGTCGACGCCGCGGCTCGAGGAGCTGCGCGACCTGCTGGCCGAGCACGGGGACCTCCGCGTCGAGATCGTGGGGCACACCGACGCCACCGGCGACGATGCCCACAACCTCGACCTCTCCCAGCGGCGGGCGCAGTCGGTGGTGGACTACCTCACGCGCCACGGCATCGAGGCGGGACGCCTCGCCGCCGTCGGCAAGGGCGAGACCGACCCGGTGGGAGACAACACCACGCCGGCGGGCCGGCAGCAGAACCGGCGGGTGGTGATCCGGAAGATCTGAGGCCGACGGAAATCATCGGCAGAGAGAAGCGAAGAGAGAGAAGCGACCTTGCCCACGGTCGCTTCTCTCTTTCCACTTCTCTCCCCGGCGGGACCACCCACGCACCGGGTCCGACGGGGGACGGCTCCGCGGGGTCGATGTGACGATTCGGGGGACTGGGGCATCAACTTCCTGGCGGTTCACCACGTATGAAGGCGGTCGGCTCGAGTCGGTGCCCGACCCGGGTGCAACCACCTCCACCCCCCTCCCTGGAGTTCATGATGCTCCGCAGCACCGCACTGTGCGCCTTGCTGATCGGCGCGCCGGTCGTGGCGACCGCCCAGTCCGGGACGGTCCGCTACGACCAGGCCACCCGGTTCGACATCGAGCTGCCTCTCGAACTGGCCCGCAATCCGGCCTTCCTGGCCAACATGCCGAAGGCCGCCGTCAAGCCGATGCAGCTCACCTTCACCGGGGAAGCCACCCTGTTCGCCGCGGCTCCGGTGGAAGCCGGAGCGCCTGCGGCGGGCGGCGGTGGCGAGACGGTCTTCATCGCGCGCGGCGGCGACGTGGCGATGGTCCGCGAGATCGGCGCGGAGATGATGGCAACCCGGATGGTGGGGTTCGGGGGAGGCGGGGCTTCGGATGCCGTGGCCGGTGCCTACACCGGCCTCGAGGATGGTCGCTACGTGGAGGTGCGGGAGTTCCTGGGCCGGACCTTCCGGATTCCTGGAGAGCGACCGGCGTTCGCGTGGAAGTTGACCGGCGAGGTGGCGACGTTCCTGGGCCACCCGGTCTACCAGGCGACCGCCCGCCACGACAGCACCACCATCGAGGCGTGGTTCACCCCTGACATCCCGGTCCCGGCAGGCCCCGCGCAGTACGGCGGGCTGCCCGGACTGATCCTCACGCTGGCGGTCGATTCCAACCGGGTCGTCTACACCGCGACGTCGGTCGATCTCGAGACCGCGATTGCGCCGATCAAGGCGCCGGTCGAGGGGAGCGAGGTGACGCGGGCGGAGTACGACCGGATCGTCGCGGAGAAGCAGGCGGAGATGGCGAAGTCGCGCCGCGGGCGGCGGAACTAGGATGCCGGCCCTCACCTTCCTCCGCCGGTCGATCGCGATGGTGGCGGTCGCCCTGATCGGCCTGTCGGCCCGCCCGGGCCTGGTCCAGGCACAGCAGTTCGATGTCCGCGGCGTCGTCGTCGACTCGGCCGGGTCCGCCCTCTCCGGGGCGGTGGTTGTGGCGCTGACACGGGCAGACTCGGTGAGCGCCGGGTTCGCGACCACCGGCAGCAACGGGGGGTTCCTCCTCAAGCGGCTGGCGCCCGGCGCGTACATCCTGCAGGTCACCCGGATCGGCTACTCTCCCGTGCGCCGCGACTTCACCGTGGCGTCCGCCAACATCGTGGCCGACACGGTGGTGATGTCGACGGTCGCGCTCCAGCTCGACGAGTTGGTGGTCAGCGCGGAGCACGTCCCGATCGTGAACAAGCCTGACACGCTCGAGTACAACGCCGCGGCGTTCAAGACGCGCCTCAACGCCACGGTCGAGGAACTGCTCAAGCGGCTCCCCGGCGTCGCGGTCGACAACGACGGCACGATCACCGCCCAGGGCAAGCAGGTGCAGCAGGTCCTCGTCGACGGCAAGGAGTTCTTCGGAAGCGACCCGAAGATGGCCACGCGCAACCTTCCCGCCGCCGCGGTGGACAAGGTGCAGGTGCTCGAGAAGAAGTCGGACGCTGCCGAGTTCACCGGGATCGATGACGGACAGGAACAGACCACCATGAACCTGGTGCTCAAGCCGAATGCCCGCGTGGGCTACTTCGGCCGGGCCGTCGGCGGTGCCGGACCCGCTCCCCGGACGGATGCGGCCTTCGCCGGCGCCAAGGCCGACGATCCGCGCTACACCGGGTCGCTCAACCTGAACCGGTTCTCGCCCTCCACCCAGCTCTCGGTGATCGCGAACCGGAACAACGTCGGGCAGTCGGGCTTCTCCATCGGGCAGCCGGTGGCATTCGTCGGCGGGCGCCTGGAAGGCGGGGGCGGGGGCGGCGACGGCTTCAGCGAGACGATGGCGCTCGGCCTGAACGGCAGCCGGCAGTTCGCCTCCAAGAGCTGGCTCCGCGGCAGCTACTTCCTGAGCACCAGCGACCGCCGGTCGCTCTCGGTCACCGACGAGCAGCTCCTCCAGGGCGAAGCCGTGGCCGCGAACCGGACCGAGACGGCGACCGGCGACCCGGACCACCTCTCGCATCGGCTCAACCTGAACGGCCAGCATGCCTTCAACGACTGGAACCAGCTCCGGTTCCGCGGCAACTTCAGCCTGGGATCGAACACCGCGAACAGCGTCTCCCAGCAGGAGACGCTCCGGCCCGACGGCAGCTTCCAGAACAGCGCCGTGTCGCGCGTCGCGACCGACGGCGACAACCTGAGCGGCGACGGCCGCTTCACCTTCTCGAAGCGCTTCAACCAGGCCGGGCGATCGATCATCGCCGAGGCGTGGGCCACCCTCAGCGAGCCCGACCAGGTCTCGACCCTGAACTCGAGCGCGGAGTTCGCCGACGGGATGGGCGGCATCGTGACGCGGGACGTCCTGCAGTCGCAGCGTCGCGACAGCCGGACCCTCACGACCGGGCAGCGCCTGGCGCTGACCGAGCCGCTGGGCCGCGGGGCCGTGCTCGAGGTGTTCGGCCAGCGCCGGGTGATCGCCGAGGACCAGACCTACGACGTGCGGGACCTGGTCGACGGCTCGTCGATCCCCAACACGGAACTGAGCCGGGCGTTCGAGCGGACCTACAGCTACCTGCAGGGCGGGACCCGGTTCAGCCGGAACACCGCCGGGCTGCGCTGGGTCGTCGGGCTCGAGGTGCAGTCGTCCGACCTGCAGGGGACGATCCTCGGTCGCGATGCGACGATCGACAACGGCTTCACCAACGTGCTCCCCTCGGCGAACCTCCGCTACCAGTTCAACCAGGGGAGCAACATCACCGTCAACTATCGCACGTCCACGCGCGACCCGTCGCTGAACGAGCTGCAGCCGTTCGTCGACAACACCGACCCGCTCCGCACCTACTCCGGCAACCCCGACCTCACGCCGCAGTACCAGCACAGCCTGCGCGCCGACTTCCGTCGGTTCGACCAGTTCAGCTTCCGGAGCATCTACGTGTACGCGAACGTCGGGTACAACCGGAACCAGATCGTCCAGTCGCGGCTGGTGGATGCCCAGGGGCGGCAGAGCGTGATGCCGGTCAACCTCGGCGACGGCTGGAACACCAACCTGGGCGGGAGCTACGGCACGCCGATCCGGTCGCTCGGCGCCCAGGTCGACCTGGAGTATGGCTACTCGCGGTCGCTCGGGCAGGAACTGGTGAACGCCGTCGAGAACGACAGCCGGACCGAGAACCACAGCGTCGGCCTGCGGCTCCAGAACCGGGACAAGGAAGTCCTCGACCTGAGCGTCGGTGCCCGCTGGGGCATCACCTCGGTGCGCTACTCCATCAACAGCGCCCTCGACCAGGAGTACCTGAGCAGCACGTACTACGGGGAGGGAACCTGGTTCGTGACCGGGACGTGGTCGGTCAATGCCTCGGCCAACTACCAGGTCTTCGACCAGGAGCTCTTCGGGCCCCGAGACAACATCTTCCTGCTCGGGGCGTCGATCGGTCGGCAGATGTTCGACCGGCGCGGCGAGATCCGGCTCCAGGGGGTCGACCTGCTGAACGAGAACAACGGAATCTCGATCACGAGCACCAGCAGCTACATCCGCCAGCGGCAGGCGCCGACACTGGGCCGTCGGGTGATGCTGCAGTTCAGCTACCAGCTCGGGTCGAACCTGGCCCCGCCGCCGGGCGGCAGGCGGTAGCAGGCGCGCCACTCGGGGCGCGCGGTGCCATCATCGCGTGCACCGGGAGAGAAGCGAAGAGAGAGAAGCGACCTTGTCCACGGTCGCTTCTCTCTCTTCGATTCCCTCATTACACGGCATCGCGCGCCGCGAGCGGCGCGCCTGCGCGAAGGCCGGCATCGCGCGCTGCTCGCGGCGCGCCTGCTAGACGAACTCGACCTGCACCTGCTCCGGGATCAGCCCTGCCTCCGCCGCGCGGTCGAGCAGCAGCTGCACCGCGGCCCGGCCGCGCTCGCCATAGTCCACCGTCCACTGGTTCACGTACATGCCCACGAACTCGTCGGTGCGGGCATCGCCGCTGCCGACCTGTTTCCGAACGTCAGCCGCCGGGGGGCT
>CALGOK010000014.1 GCA_937961295.1 uncultured Gemmatimonadota bacterium | reverse complement strand
CTGTGTGAGGTGAAGGGGCTGCCGGAGGAAGCAGTCGCGACGCGCGCGGCGCGCGATTCCGGAACCGCCCGCCGTTAGCTGCTCGCCTGCAGACGTCTATCGTCTCCCGTTCTCCCGCGTTATCCTCTCGATCCCCGCCTCCTCCGGGATCGCCATGCGCCGCCTCCTCCTTGTTGCCCTCCTGCTCGCCTCGCCGCTCGCTGCGCAGCAGGAGGCGCGTCCGCTCTTCGGCACCTTGCGCGAGCAGGCCGCGCTGCAGCAGGCCTGGCTCCGCCTCCGGCTCGAGCGCCACCTCCCGGCGCTGCTGCGCGAGTACCGGATTGATTGTTGGGTGATCCCGATGCGTGAGTACAACGAGGACCCGGTGTTCCGGGCCCTCGTGGCGCCAACCACCTTTGCGGCGCGCCGCCGCACCATCTCCGTCCTCTGCGATCGCGGCCCGCTCGGTGTCGAGCGGCTGGCCCTGGGCGGTTCCGACCAGGGCGGGCTCTACACGGTCGTGAACTCGCCGCGCACCACCGACCCGGTCACTGGCCGGCGGGCCGAGCTGTGGGGCGACGAGCAGTGGGTGCTGCTGCGGGAGGTGCTCGCGGATCGCGACCCGGCGCGCATCGGGATCAATCGCTCGCGCACGTTCGCGTTCGCCGACGGGCTCACCGCCGCCGAGCACGAGGCGATGCGCGCGGCGCTCGGACCGGAGCTCTCGGCGCGGCTGGTGGACGTCGAGGGGCTCGCCGTCGACTTCCTCGCGCTCCGGCTTCCCGAGGAGGAGGCGGTCTACCGGCGGCTGCAGTTCCTGGTGTGGGAACTGATCGAGGAGATGTTCTCCAGCAAGGTGATCACGCCGGGGGTCACGCGCACCAGCGACCTGGTCTGGTGGTGGCGCGAGCAGGTGGCGGCGCGCGGACTCACCACCTGGTTCCAGCCGTCGATCTCGGTGCAGCGCGACCTCGCCACGCCGGAGGATCTCGGCAGCGACCCGGTCATCCTGCCGGGTGACCTGCTCTGGTGCGACGTGGGGATCGTGGCGCTCGGCCTGCACACCGACACGCAGCACAGCGCATACGTCCTTCGCCCCGGCGAGACCCAGCCGCCGGAAGGGCTGCAGGCCGCGCTGGCGCGCAGCAACCGGTTGCAGGACCTCCTCTTCGAGGAGATCCGTCCCGGCCGCAGGGGCAACGACGTGCTCTTCGCCACGCTCGGGCGGATGCGCGACGAGGGGCTCGACGGCACCGTGTACACCCACCCGATCGGGCTGCACGGCCACGGTGCCGGCCCGCTGATCGGGCTCTGGGACCGGCAGGATGGTGTCCCCGGTCGCGGCGATCATCCGGTGCGCGCGGGGACCTGGTTCTCCAGCGAGCTGCAGGTGACGTCGCCGGTTCCCGAGTGGGGCAACCGCCGGGTCCGCATTGCGCAGGAGGAAGACTTCCTCCTGGGTGCCGACGGCGTGGCGCGGTGGTTCCATCGTCGGCAGAGCCGGTTGCACGTGGTGCGGTAGCAGGCGCGCCCCTCGGGGCGCGCGATGCCGGCATCGCGCGCCGCCAGCGGCGCGCCTGCGGCCATTCCGGGCGTCTATCTTTGCCGCATGCCACTGCTCTCCGTCTCCGCCGCCGCGGTCCGTTTCGGCGGCGTTCCGCTCTTCGAGGACATTTCGTTCCAGGTCGAGCGCGGCGAGCGCTGGGGCATCGTCGGCCGCAACGGCAGCGGCAAGACCACGCTCATGGACCTGGTGCAGGGGCACCGCGAGCCCGACGACGGCGCGATCGCGCGCGAGTCCGGGCTGCGGATCGCCGTGATGGACCAGTACCGCCATCTCGGCGACGCGCTCACGGTGTGGCAGGCGGCGGCGCGCGGCTTCGCCGACCTGTTCGCGCTGGAGCACGCACTGCACGAGCAGTTGCAGGCGATGAGCGAGGCCGGGGATCAGGTCACCCAGGGGATGCTCGATCGCTACGCCGGGGACCAGGAGCGGTTCGAGCGCGCCGGCGGGTACAGCGCCACGGCCCGCGTCGATGCCGTCCTCGAGGGCCTCGGCTTCAATCCCGCCGACGCCCGCGAGCGCGAGGTGGCCACGCTGTCGGGCGGCGAGCGCGGCCGGCTCGCGCTGGCCGGCCAGCTCGCCGCGCCGGCCGACCTGCTGATCCTCGACGAGCCGACCAACCACCTTGACCTCGAGACCTCGCGCTGGCTCGAGGGCTACCTGCGCGACCTCGACGAGGCGCTGCTGCTGATCTCGCACGACCGCGCGTTCCTCGCCGCCGTGACCGATCACGTGCTGCACCTCGAGGGCGGTGGTGCGCAGGTGTACGAGGGCGGCTGGGAGGCGTTCCTGCGCCAGCGCGCCGAGCGGCGGCTCGCCCAGGAGCGCGCGGTGCGCAAGCAGGAGGCGCGGATCGCCGCCGAGGAGGACTACATCCGCCGCAACATCGCCGGCGGCAACTCGGCCCAGGCCAAGGGACGGCGCCGCCGGCTGTCACGAGTGGAACGGCTCTCGCCGCCGCCCGGCGACGAGGGAACGATGGCCGTGGCGTTCACCGCCACCTCGCGCGGCGGCGACCAGGTGCTGGTGGCGGAGCGGCTCGAGGTGACGATCGGCGAGCGCCAGCTGCTCACACCGTGGAGCGGCATCCTCCGGCGCGGCGACGTGGTGGGGCTGATCGGTCCGAACGGGGCGGGGAAGTCCACGCTGCTGCGCACGCTGCTCGGTGAGCGACCGCCGGCGGGCGGTGCGGTGCGGCTGATGCCGTCGGTGGAGGTGGCCTACTACCGGCAGGATCTCGGCGACGTCGACCTCGATGCATCGCTCTACGACCTGATCGCCGTGCGTCGCGCGATGTGGACCCGCGGCCAGATCCAGGGTCACCTTGGCCGCTTCGGTTTCAGCGGCGACGAGGTGCTGCGGCGCGCGGGCACGCTGTCGGGCGGCGAGCGCGCCCGGGTGGCGCTGGCGCTGATGATGCTCGAGCACGCCAACCTGCTGGTGTTCGACGAACCGACCAACCATCTCGACGTCGAATCGATCGAGGCGCTCGAGGATGCGCTGGACGACTACGAGGGCACCGTGCTGCTGGTCTCGCACGACCGCGCACTGCTCGAGTCGCTGGTGACCCGGGTGTGGTCGCTCGAGGACGCGCGACTGGACGACTACCCCGGCAGCTTCGTGGAGTGGGAGGCGGAGCGGGAGCGTCGCGCGGAACGCGACAAGGCGCGCCGGGAGGAGGAGCAGCGGCACGGCAGGGCCGCCCAGCGTGCCCGGCCGGCGCCAACGACGCGACCCGGCAGCGGCGCCAGCGACCGTCGCCGGCTCGAGCGTGCGGTGGCGGAGGCCGAGCAGCGGGTCGCGGCACTGGAGGAGGAGCTCGCTGCGGTCGAGGCGCGGCTTGCCGATCCCGGGCTCTACACCGCTGCCGATGGTGCGGTGACCGCGCAAGAGCTGGCCGCCGGGCGTGCCCGGCTGCAGGGCGAACTGGCCGAGGCGATGGCGGCGTGGGAGGCGGCGGAGCAGGCGGTGGCCGGTTAGCGCGACAACGCGAAGGGCGAGGGGCGAGGCGCGAGGGGCACGCTGCATTCCGCCCTTCGCCCCTCGCCCCTCGCCCTTCGCGCTGTCGCGCTCAGTCCCTCCCGCGCAGCTTGCGTATCGTCCGCCGGTCGCGCTTTCCTGGCTTCCCCTCGTCGAAGCGCAGCAGTGGCGCGTCGCGGAGTTGCTGCGCCTGGCGCTCGCGCGCGGTGCGGCTCTCGTCGGTCTCCCGGAAGAGTTCCGCCGCCGCGGCTGCGGAACCGCGGCGCTCGGCGATGCCGGTGATTTGCACGGTCCAGGTGTAGGGCGGCACCCGGACCTCGATCACGTCGCCGACGGTGACGGTGCGGGCCGGCTTGGCGGCGTCGCCGTTGACCTCCACCTTGCCGCCGGCCACGGCGGCGGTGGCGGCGCTGCGCGTCTTGTAGAAGCGCGCGGCCCAGAGCCACTTGTCGAGCCGGGTGGCGGCCGGCGGCTCGCGGCCGCTCACAGGCGGCGCTCCGCCGGCGGGAAGCCGAGGGCCGTGTTGAGCCAGCGCACCATCGGGAGCATCGCGGCGAAGTCCTTCTCCAGCACGTCCGGGAGGGTCGCGGCCTGCATCGCCGCGTCGTCGAGCATCCGGTGCACCGTGAACGACTTGTAGCGGAGCCACGGCACCGCGGGATGGCCGGGGTCGACGCCGCGCGGCGCGCGCACCAGCATCGCCTCCTCGCTCAGTGCGCCGTAGCGGCGGCGGAAGCCGCGCGCGGTGACGATCGCCGCGAACGCCTCGTGCGCGTCGAGCAGGGTGGCGCGGACCAGGTCGAGCGCCGGCTTGGCGGGCATCCAGAGTCCGCCCGCGACCATCGACGCGCCGGGCTCGAGGTGCACGTACAGTCCGGCCCCGCCGTGGGCGTCCTGGCCGACGCCCTTGCCGGCATCGCGGTGGTAGAGCCAGCACGAGGCGTGGGTCTTGTACGGCGACTTGTCGCGCGAGAAGCGCACGTCGCGGTGGATCCGGAACATCGAGCGCCGGGGGTCGCCGGTCAGTTCGGGAGCGAGCCGCGCCAGCCGGACGTCCAGCTCCTCGATCAGCGCGCGCATCGGCTCGCGCACCAGCGTCTCGTACTCGGTGCGGTGCTCCTCGAACCACGCCCTGGTGTTGTGGCGCCTCAGCCCGCGCAGGAAGCGGAGCGCCCCCGGGTCGAAGCCGGTGAAGGCGTCGGGGATGCGGCGGGACCTGGCCATGCGAGCTCCTCCGGGCGTCTCGGTCGGTGTCCGAGCATATTAAGGGTACCCTTGCCGACCACCACGCCGACCTCCGACACCGCCGGGCCGCCGACGGGAGAGTTCCCGATCGGACCGGTGACCGACCGGCCGGGCGCGAACGACCGCTTCGCGCTGCCCGGTCCGCGGACGCTGCTGGGCGCGATCGCCACGATCCGCCTCGTGCTCCTCGTGGTGTTGCTGATCCAGGCCGTGGGGTTGCCGACCGACGACCTGCCGCTCGACGGTCGCCTGATCGCGACGATCGTGGTCGCCGCGCTCGCCGCCACCCTGTGGCTTGGCGTCGAGACCCGCGGCGGCCGGATTCCGGGCCCCACCCTGCTGCTGCTGCAGGCCACCAGCGACGTGCTGGTGGTGACGGGGCTGGTGGCGACCACGGCCGGGGCGACCACGCCGCTCGCGGCGCTCTACGTCGCCCTCGTGGCGGCGTACGCGCTGCTCCTGCCGGTGGGGCGCGGGCTGATCGCGGTGGCATTCGCGGTGGTCTGCTACGTCCTCGTGACGCTCGGGTCATCGGTGGCGCCGGGAATCGAGTTCTGGACCCAGGTCGCGGTGATCACCTTCGTCGGCGGGCTGATCGCCGTGCTCGGGCACCGGCTCGCCACCTCGGCGCGGGAGCAGGCCTCGCTCGCGGCGGCGCTGCTGCAGGCGCGGCTCGAGGCCGACGAGATCCTCGCCACCATCCAGTCCGGGGTGATCACCGTCGACGGCGAGGGTCGGCTGGCCTACATCAACCCGCGGGCGCGACGGATCCTCGGCGGCGACGGCCTCGTGCCCGGCCAGCCGGTCCTCGACGCGCTGCGGGCCCGCTCGCGCGACCTGCACGACGCGATCGAGCGCGGCATCCGCGACGGCGGCCGCCTCTCGCGCGGCGAGGCGTCGGTGCGGCGCGCCGACGGCTCGCTCTTCCCGGTGGGGGTGAGCACCACCACCTTCCTGCGTCCCGGGGGCGGGGCACCGTCGGTGACCGCCATCTTCACCGACATCTCCGACCTCAAGCGATTGCAGGAGTTCCGGCTGCGCGCCGAGCGGCTGGAGGCGGTGGCGGCGCTGTCGGCCTCGCTGGCGCACGAGATCCGCAATCCGCTCGCGGCGATCCAGAGCGCGGTCGAGCAGCTCGCCAAGAGCGTGCAGGACGATCCCGATGACCGGGTGCTCGCCACCCTGGTCATGCGCGAGAGCGAGCGGCTCAACCGGCTGCTGAGCGAGTTCCTCGACTTCTCGCGCGTGCGCGCCACCCGCTTCGAGACGCTCGACCTGCTCGAGGTGGTGCGGCAGGCGGCGCGCTTCGTCTCGGAGCATCCCGAGGCGCAGGCCGTGTCGATCGCCGTGCACGGCGACCCGCTCGAGCTGGAGGCCGATCCCGACCTGCTGCACCGGATCGCGTCGAACCTGATGCTCAACGCGGCCCAGGCGATCGACGGCGCCGGCCAGATCGACGTGACCGTCGGCTGGGCGCGTCCCGGCGAGCTGCCGCCCGGCCCGGTCGACCGCCGGGTCAAGCTCGTGATCCGGGACAACGGGCCCGGGATCCCCGACGCCGTGCGCGAGCGGCTGTTCGAGCCGTTCGTCACGGGGCGGCCGGGCGGCAGCGGCCTCGGCCTCGCGATCGTCCAGCGCGCGGTGGCGTCGCACCGGGGCGTGGTCCTGGTCGACTCCGCGGCGCGCGTCGGCACCACCTTCACCATCTTTCTCCCCTCGCACTGGGATCGGGAGGCCGGGACATGAGCCAGCAGCAGCCCGCGGTGCTTGTCATCGACGACGAGAGCGGCATCCTCGACACCCTTCGGATCCTCCTGCGCAAGGAGGGTTTCGAGGTGACCGTGGCGCAGGGCGGCAAGGCGGGCCTCGAGGCGATCCGCACCGCCTCGCCCGACATCGTCCTCACCGACGTGCGGATGCCGCAGGTGACCGGCCTCGACATCCTGCAGGCGGTCAAGGAGATCGACGCGATGACGCCGGTGATCCTGATGACCGCGCAGGCGTCGCTGCAGAGCGCGATCCAGGCCGTCAATGCCGGCGCGTTCTACTACCTGCAGAAGCCGTTCGCCAACGACGAGCTGGTGGCGATCCTCCGGCGCGCCTGCGAGTTCCGGCAGATCCGGGTGGAGAACAAGCAGCTCAAGTCGGAGATCCGCCGGGCCGGCGGCGCACCGCGCGCGTCGCTGCCGCGGCCGATCGGCAAGTCGCGCCGGTTCCTCGACCTCCTCAAGCTGGCCGAGCAGGTGGCGCCGACCGACTCCACGGTGCTGATCGGCGGCGAGAGCGGCACCGGCAAGGAGGTGCTCGCGCGCTACCTGCACGACGCCTCCAGCCGCGCGGCAGGTCCCTTCCTCTCGATCAACTGCGGCGCGCTCCCCGAGACGCTGCTCGAGAGCGAGCTGTTCGGCCACGTGAAGGGGTCGTTCACCGGCGCGGTGCGCGACAAGCAGGGGCTGTTCGCCGCCGCGCGCGGCGGCACCTTCTTCATGGACGAGGTGGGCGAGATGCCGGCCTCGCTGCAGGTCAAGCTGCTCCGCGTGCTCCAGCAGCGCGAGGTGATCCCGGTCGGCGCCACCGACGCGATCCCGGTGGACGTGCGGATCATCGCCGCGACCAACCGCGACCTCGAGGAGGAGGTGCGTCGCGGCAACTTCCGCTCCGACCTCTTCTACCGCCTCAATGTCATCGCGATCGACCTGCCGCCGCTGCGCGACCGGCGCGACGACCTGATCCTGCTGATCGACGCGTTCCTGCAGTCGATGGCCCCCGAGGGCGAGGAGCCCAAGGCGCTCTCGGCCGAGGCGATGGACGCGGTGATGGTGTACGAGTGGCCCGGCAACGTGCGCGAGCTGCAGAACGCGCTCGAGCACGCGGTGGTCCTGTCGTCCGGCTCGCTCATCGAGCCGCAGCACCTCCCCGAGCGGATCACCCGGCAGAAGAAGGAGCCGCTGGTGGCCGACCGCAGCCAACCCAATCCGTCGCTCGACCTGATCGAGCGCGCGTACATCATGTTCGTGCTGCAGGCCGAGGGCGGCAACAAGACCCGGGCCGCGGAGGTGCTCGGCATCGACCCGAGCACCCTGTACCGCAAGCTCTCCCGCTACGAAGGGAACGAGGCGAAGTAGTGGCGCGCGCCGCGGCGCTGGTCCTCCTGCTGCTGGGGCTCCTGCCGCTCGCCAACTGGATCCCCGGCGGGCACGAGGCGCCGTGGTACGGCCAGCGCCTCGCGCTGTGGGGATCCGGCGGGGCGATCATCGCGGGCATCACGCTCGTCGCGGCCATCGTGCTGCGCCGCCGCCCCGCGCTCTGGCGCGAGGGCGCCTGGGCCGGGATCGCCGAGCGGTGGCAGCGCGGCGGCCGGCTCGCCGACGGCACGCTCGCGGCGGCGGCCGCGGCGCTGTACGCCGTGGTCGCGCAGGCGGTGCTCTCCGCCCGCCCGCTCCTCATCGACGAGGTGATCCAGCTCTGGCAGGCGCGCGTGTTCGCCGCCGGCCGGCTCTTCCTCCCGGTGCCGGCGCACCCCGAGTTCACGGCGGCGATGCACCTGGTCGACACCGGCGACCGGCTCTACGGCCAGTTCCCGGCCGGCGGCCTGGCGATGCTGGCCGCGGGCGAACTGCTCGGTGCCGCGTGGCTGGTCGGGCCGGGGATGGCGGGACTGGCGGTGTTCGCGTTCGCCCGGCTGCTCCGGCGCCTCGAGGGCGGCGCCGGGATGCAGCTCGCCGCGGTGCTGCTGCTCGCCTTTGCGCCGTTCACGGTGTTCCTCGGCGGCTCGATGATGAACCACGTCACCGCCATGGCGTGGCTGCTGTTCGCGGCGCTCGCGCTCGCACGCGCGACCGCCGACGAGGCACCGCATCCGGGTGCCGCGGCGCTCGCCGGGCTGGCGCTCGGCGTCGCGGCGACCATCAGGCCGCTCGATGCCGCAGCCTTCGCGCTTCCCGCCGCCGCCTGGCTGCTCTGGCGACTCCGGCTCGGGCGCCCGCACCTGGCGCCGCTGCTCGCCAGCGGCGTGGGCATCGCGCTCCCGATCGCCGCCCTGCTCGCCGTCAACGCGGCATGGACCGGCGATCCGCTCCGCTTCGGCTACATCGAGCTCTGGGGCAAGACGCACGAGCTCGGCTTCCATGAGTCGCCCTGGGGGCCGCCGCACACGCCGCTGCGCGGCATCGAGCTGATCAACCTCTACCTGCTGCGGTTGCAGTCGCACTTCCTCGAAACCCCGGCTCCGGGGCTGCTGTTCGCCACCTTCGCGCTGCTGCTGGTGCCGCGGTTGGCGGCCTTCGACCGGTGGGTGCTCGCCAGCTCGGGGTTGTTCCTCGCGGCCTACCTCGCGTACTGGCACGACGGCTTCTACCTGGGACCCCGCTTCCTGTTGCCGCTCGCGCCGTGGCTCGCCCTGTGGACCGCGCGGCTCCCCGCCGTGCTGCGCGAACGCGGCTGGCCCGATCCCGCCCGCCAGGGCATCCTGGTCGGCGGCATCGCCGCCCTGCTGCTCGGGGTGACCCAGCTGCTGCCGATCCGCGCCGCGCAGTACCGCAACGGCATGCTGTCGATGCGCCACGACGTGGCCGCGCTCACCGCGGCCATGGACGTCCGCGGCGCCACGGTGCTGGTGCGCGAAAGCTGGGGTGCGCAGCTGATCGCCCGGATGTGGGGCATCGGCGTGTCGCGGCCCGATGCGGAACGGTTCTACCGGTCGGTCGATTCGTGCGCGCTCGACAGCCTGATCGCCGTGGTCGAGCGCGACGGCGGGGGCGCGCCGCAGCTGGATCGGCTGGTGGCGCCGCATCGCGCCGACTCGACCCTCCTGGTGGCACAGTACCTGTCGCCCGACACCACGCTGCGCGTGTTGCCGGGTCGGCCGCTGCGGCCGGCGTGCGAGCGGCGCATCCTCGAGGATCGAGCCGGCACCACCGTGTACGCCCCGCTGCTGGTGACCCGCGACACGGCCAACCGCTACGTCCGCGACCTGCACGCGCGCGACACGCTGCTCGGCGAGGGCGCGCTCGGGGGACCGCTCTGGCTGCTCTCGCAGGAGCCGGGGCCTGGCGGTGCGCTGCGCTTCACGCGCGTGAACCGGGACTCGATGCGGGCGGTGTGGGGGCTCGATGCGCGCTGAGCAGTTCGCGGCGCACGCCCGGGTGGAGGAGCGGCACTGGTGCTTCACAGGCCCGCGCGCCGTCATCACGCGCATCGCCGCCGCGGTGGCCGCGCCGGGAGCCGCCGTCGCCGATGTTGGCTGCGGCACCGGCGGCAACGCCGCCGCGCTGGCCGCGGCCGGCCACCAGGTGCTCGGACTCGATCCGTCGGAGGAGGCGATCGCACTGGCACGCGAGCGCTTCCCCGAGGTGGCGTTCGTGGCGACCGACGATCCCGGCACGGCCCGGCTCCACCTCGCCGGGGGCGGCCTGCTGCTGATGACCGACGTCCTCGAGCACGTGGCCGACGATCGGGCGCTGCTGGCGGCGGCGGTCGCCGCCGTGCCGCCGGGGGGGCATCTTCTCCTCACGGTGCCGGCCGATCCTTCCCTCTGGAGCGCGCACGACGAAGCGTTCGGCCACTTCCGCCGCTACCGGCGCGAGGAGTTCGCCGCGCTCTGGGCCGACCTGCCGGTCACGGTCCGGCTGCTCTCGCCGTTCAACGCGCGACTGCGGCCCCTGATCGCGCTGCACCGTCGCTGGCGCGGCGACCGCGCCGCTCCGGGAGGAGACCTCGACGTGCCGATGGGACCGCTGAACGGAGTGCTGCACCGGATCTTCGCCGGCGAGGCGGCAGCGCTGGTCGCCGCGATCGATGGCGACCGGGCTCCGTGGTCGCACGGGGTGTCGCTGCTGGCCCTGCTGAGGCGCCCATGAGCGACGCCGGGATGGTGCTGGTGATCCCGGCCTACAACGAGGCCGCGCGGCTCGAGGGCGACGCGTTCCTGGCGTTCCTCGACCGCCACCCCGACGCGGCAATTCGCTTCGTCGACGACGGCAGCACCGACGACACCGCCGGCGTGCTCGATCGCCTCGCCGCCGCGCGCCCCGCGCAGCTGGCGGTGCAGCGCCTCGGCACCAATCGCGGCAAGGCGGAGGCGGTGCGCGAGGGAATGATCACCGCGCTGGCCGAAGGTGCAGCGCTGGTGGGGTTCGCCGACGCGGACCTCGCCGCGCCGCTCGACGAGGCGGTGCGGCTTCGTGACGAGCTCGCCGCGCATCCCGAGGCCTGGGCCGCGCTCGGGTCGCGGGTGCGGCTCCTCGGCCGCGACATCGTCCGTTCGCCGCTCCGGCACTACCTCGGCCGGGTGTTCGCCACGGCGGCATCACTCACGCTGGCGCTGCCGGTGTACGACACGCAGTGCGGCCTCAAGCTGTTCCGCAACATCGCGCCGGTGCGCCGCGCCCTCGAGGCGCCATTCGCGTCGCGCTGGATCTTCGACGTCGAGCTGCTCGCACGGCTCGCCGCCGAGGCGGGGGAACCGGCCGAGCCGCGGTTCCGCGAGGTGCCGCTGGAGCGCTGGAGCGACCGCCACGGCTCGCGGCTCCGGGCGCGCGACTTCCTGCGCGCGCCGCTCGAGCTGCTCGCGATCCGGCGCCAGCGGCGGCGCGCGTGAACCGCCAGCGCGCCCTCGACGCGCTGCTGCTCGCCGCCGTGCTGGCGCTGGCGTTCCTGCTCTACCGACCCGACCGGCCGCTGCCGCTCGATCTCTGGGACTTCCGCGAGTTCCTCCCGATCCTCGAGCGCCACGACGGAGCGTGGGCCGGATACCGCGCCCTGCTTGACTACTACGCCAGCCACGGGCGGATGAACCCGCTCTTCTACTTCACCTTCGCGGTGCAGTACGCGCTGTTCGGTGAGGGGTCGCACGGCTGGCAGCTGCTGCGCTTCGGCGTGATGGCCGCGGCCACCGTTGCCGCGTACGCCCTGGCGCGTCGCCTCCGCATCGCACCGGTGGGCGCGGCGCTCGCGGCGGCGCTGCTGGTGGTCGCCACCCCGGCGTCGCGCGCGTGGCTCCAGCTCATGGCGGAACCCGCCTGCCTGCTTGCGCTGCTGCTCGCGCTGCACGCCGCATTGGGGTACCGCGACCGGGTGCGATGGCAGCCCGCCGCCGCGGCGATGCTGGCGATGATCGCGGTGATCTTCCTGTTCAAGGAAGTGGTCGGCGTGCTGGGCGCCGTGGTGGTGGTGCTCGCCGTGTGCGGCTGGCCCGGCCCGCTTGCCATGCCGCGTCTGCGCGAGCCGCGCACGCCGGCGCTCGGTGCCGGGGCGCTGCTGATCGCGGTTGCCGTCGCTGCCCTGATCCTCGTGGTGCGAAGCCAGCCGGTGGCGACCGGGTACGGGATGTCGTACGGCGCCGGGGCGCTCACCGTCGATCGTCTCGCCGGCAACATCGCCGCGATCGTCACCCCCATCTCACCGGGGAGTCACGGTGCACTGCGGCTCCTCTATCCGGCCAATCTCATCGCGCTGCTGCTGGCCGGGTTCGGAGTCGCAGCGGCGTTCCGGCGCGGGCAGGGCCGGGCCGCGGTCGAGGCCGGCGCCATCGCCACGGCGGTGGTGCTGCTCGGTGCGCTGCTCTACTGGCCGTGGTTCAAGTTCGACGCGTTCTACGCGCTGCCGTTCTTCGTCGCGCCGGCGCTGCTGATTGGTGCCGCGACGGGGGTGCTCTGGGACGAGGGCGGCTGGCGGCGGGGCCTGGCCGGGGCGGGGGCGCTGCTGGTGCCGCTCTATGCCGCGATTCCGGCGCAGCGTTCGGCGGCCACCGCCGAGGCGGCGTTGCACCTCAACCATGCGGTCACGCGACTCGCGGGCGGTCTCGATGCTGGGGACACGCTGGTGGTGCTCGGGCCGGTCGAGGGCCCGCGACGTCTGCCGGTGGCGGCGCCGGAGATCGGCGACTTCGCCACCGTGCTCGTCGATCGCCCGGCGGATGCGCTCGCACGGGTGGTGGATCGTCCCTGCGACGCGCTCGTCCCGCCGGGCTCCGCGCCGCGCGTGGCCCAGGTGACCTGGTCGTACGGCTGCGGTCGGCTGCCGGAGGCCGACCTCTCGCTCTCCGCCCCGTTCACCTGGCGCGACTGGCTCACGCTCGCGCGGGTGCACGACACGCTCTGGGTCGATGCCGTGGGCTTGCCCGTGCAGGAATGGATGGCGCGGCAACAGCGGCGCTAGGATCGTCCCGCGAGCAGCCACCCCTCGAGCAGCAGCGTGCGCAGGTCGGTCGGTGCGCGGGGGCTGACCGGCGCCAGTCGCACGAACCACGCGCGCGCGAGTTCCCCGTTGCCCGAACGCACTGCCATCACCACGGCGCCGTCACGCACCTCGTCGGCGCCGATCAGTCGGCCGATCGCCCCGAACCGGTGCAGCTGCTCGGCCGCGGCCAGCGCGGCGCCGGCATCCCAGCCCTGCACCGCGCGGCGGAACGTCAGCACGGCGCGCACCTCGTCGGGTGCGTCCAGCCGCGATGCCGCGGCGTCGGCGGCGTCGAAGAAGGGCGCGTCGATCGCACCCGCGACACCGGCATGGCGCATCAGCGTGGCGCGGCCGTGTGCGTCGAGCCAGCGGCGCCAGTCGGGCGCGACGGCGGCGGCGTCCCGGAGCGCCTCCCAGTGGCGCACCAGGGCGAGCGGTGCCGCCATCGCCGGATCCGTCGCGTGCTCCGGTGCATCGAGCCGCGCCCGCGCCCAGCTCTCGCGCAGCAGGGTCACGTCGACCAGCGGCAATGAGTCGCCGGTGGCCACCACGCCGCGCCGGTCGAGCAGCGCCTGGGCAAGGTTGTGCCAGTCCCAGCCGAGGGAGAGGAGTCCCGAGGCGCTCGCGAGGAGGTATCGCGCCCGCTCGGCGCCGAGGTCGAGCACCGGGTAGAAGTCGGAGTTGGCGCGGTGCCCGCGGGTCAGCGCCGGCCGGAGCAGCGCGGCATCGGCCAACGCCAGCGCGGCAAGGGATCGGCCGTCGAGCGGCAGGAAGCGGCAGAGGTCGCCCTCCAGGCCGGGTGCGGCGAGCACGCGGTCGCCCGCCATCGCCGGCAGCTGGTCGGCCACGGTCGCCACCACCAGCAGGTCGCCGCTGCTCACCTGCAGCACGCGCCAGTCGCCGAACACCTCGTCGATCGCCGCGAGCACTGAGAGCACCAGCGGGTCGTCGAGCTGGTACGCCTGCAGCCACTGCGCGAAGATCCCGCCGGGTGCCAGCGCGGTCTCCACCCGGCGGTAGAACTCCACGGTGAACAGCCCCGCCACGCCGCTCACCCACGGATTCGATGGTTCGGAGAGGATCAGGTCGTACCGCCCCGACGAGACGGCGAAGTGCGCCTTGGCGTCGCGCAGTTCGAGCCGCGAGCGGGGATCGCTGAATGCCCGTTCATTGACCGGCCGGAACGTCGCGGCACCCGCGACCATCGCGGGCTCGATCTCGATGGTGACCACCTCCTGGGCGGCCGGCTGGGCGAGCACGATGTGCGAGGAGACGCCCGACCCCATCCCGATCACGGCGACGCGGCGGGCGTCCGGATGGAACGCCTGCGCCACGATCGGCAGCAGCAGCTGCGTTCCCTCGTCGCCGGCGAGTCGCAGCGGCGCCGTGTCGTCGGTGCAGGCGGTGCGCCACCACGGCCCCAGCGACGCGTCCGGCTTGCCGTTGGTGGAGATCCATCGTGAACCGGTCGCCGTCTCGCCCACGGCGACCGTCGCGGTGCGACCGTCGGCGTAGAAGGGAAGGGCGAAGGTCTCGTCGAGCTGGCCGCCGTGGCGATAGACGCCGCTCACCACCAGGCGTCGCTCCAGCGGCACCAGCACGGTGGCCGCGCCGATCACGGCAAACGCCGCGAGTCCGATCGCCGCGGCGCGCCGGGTGCCGCCGAGCGCCGTGAAGAGCGCCAGCCCGAGCGCCACGTCGGCCGCGCCGGCGACCACCAGCATCGGCTTGAGCCCGAGCGCCGGCAGCAGCACCAGCGCGGCAAGCGCGACCCCGACGATCGATCCCAGGGTGTTCCACGCATAGACCCGGCCGATCGCCGCCTCGCCCGCACCGCCGAGCAGCAGCGCGCGGGTGATCAGCGGCAGGGTCATCCCCGCGCAGATCGTCGCCGGCAGCATCACGGCAAGGCACAGCGCGTAGCGACTCACGCTGAACGCGGCATAGCCGCTGTCGGTGGGGGTGAAGGTGGCCATCAGCGCCGACATCCAGTCGAACGACGCGACGTACACCGGCAGCGTCAGCACCGCCAGCACGCCCATGGCCACCTGCACCGCGGCCAGCGTGGCCAGCGGCGCGGCCAGCCGGTCGGCGCGCTGGATCGCGAACGCACCGATCGCGAGGCCAAGGATGAACGCCGAGAGCATCAGCTCGAACGAATGGGTGGCGCTGCCGAGCACCAGCGACAGCATCCGGATCCAGTCGATCTCGTAGGCGAACGATGCGACGGCCGTGCCGAAGGCGACGATCACCAGCAGGCGCTGCATCGCCGGCGTGAGCGGCTCGCGCGCCGGCAGCGCGTCGCTCGCGGCGTCGAGCGGGGGCCGGGCCGGCGCGGTGCGTCCCGCCGCATAGGCCAGCAGCGCCACCACGAGGTTCGCGGCGGCCGCGGCAGCCAGCGTTCCGGGAAGGCCCGCCATGCGCACCAGCAGGAATCCCGCAAGCAGCACCCCCACCGCGCCGCCCAGCGCGTTGGTGCAGTAGAGCAGGGCGAGGATCCGGCCAGGGCGCGCGGGCGCGAGTCGCACCACGCCAGCGCTCATCAGCGGGAACGTGGCGCCCAGCAGCAGCGACGTCGGCAGGATCAGCAACCCGGCGACGAGCCACTTGGCCGGCTCGAGCAGCGGGCCGCCGGCGAGGGCGGGGAAGATGCCGTCATAGGCGAGCGCGCTGACCGCGCCGAACAGGTCGTGGAACCCCAGCGCGAGGGCGCCGACCACCGCCTCGACCAGCGCGTAGCCCACCAGCGGGTTCCGGATGCGGTGGGTGTGCCGCGCCACCAGCGCCGCGCCGCCTGACATCCCGCCAAGGAAGATCACCAGCACCAGCACCTGGGCGTGGGCGTCGTGCCCCACCAGCAGGCCGAGGTAGCGGGTCCACACCGACTCGTAGGCGAGCGCGGCGGCGCCCGAGAGGAAGAACGCGAGGTAGAGCAGCGCTTCGCGCATCAGCAGCGCCTCGCGTCAGTCGGCAAGGACACCGTGCCGCACGTGGGCCGAGTCGGCGCCCGCCTCGAAGAGGTGATCGTAGCCGTCGGGGAAGCCGACCGTCTTTGGCGGTGCGCCCACACGCTGGGCCGAGTCGGCGGTGCGCAGCCACACCCGGAAGATCCCGGCGTAGGCGCCCGAGCCGACGCCGATCATCGCCTGCCGCTTGGCCTCCGCATAGTCGCCCACCCACACCAGGCAGGTGACCAGCGAGGCCCGTCCGGGAATGACGTCCTCCATGGAAAGCGCCCGCTGGTAGGCCGGGATCGCCTTCTCGCAGTTGCCCATCTGCCGGTACCACTCGGCGAGCTGGTAGTAATGGGTCCACGTGCGGTCCCACTGCTCGGTGGCCACCTCGTACTGGGCCACGGCGCGGTCCGGATGACCGGCGCCCATCAGCAGCGTGCCGAGTGCCATCCGCGCGCGGTAGCTGTCGGGGACGTCGCGGACCGTCTGCGCCCACATCGTCCACGAGTTGCGCCAGATGGTGTGGCGCGAGCGCGAGCGCGAGATGCCGAGCACGGTGACCAGCACCACCAGGGCGGTGAGTGCGCCGACCAGCGCGCGGCGGCGCGCAGGGAATGCGCCCACCAGGCCGCCGAGGAACGCCCCCACCGCGAGCATCGCCCCGACGCTCGGCAGGAAGAGCGTGCGCTCCGCCAGCGCGATCCCGGTGGGGAGGAGGACGTTGCTCACCGGGAAGAGCCCGATGGCGCACCACGCCACCCCGAAGGTGATCACCGGGGTCCGGTGCCGCAGCCGCCAGGCCAGGATCCCGATCAGGACCAGGATCGCCAGCCCCACCGTCTGGTCGAGCCCCCACGTCTCGGCCGGCAGGATCCGCCGCGGGGAATAGTCCGCCGAGAGCGTCGCGGGCCAGAGCATCAGGCGCAGCCACTCCGGAACCACGCTGAGCATGGTGAGCGTCCGGCTGCCGATCGGCATACCCTCGAACGCCTCGGCGACGAACGAGCCGCTCGCGTTCGCGAACGGGATCCGCGAGCGTAGGGCGATGGTGACCACCACCGCCAGGGTCTGCCAGGTGACCAGCGTGGCCAGCTCGCGGCGGCGGCTCCAGAGCGACGGGCCCCGGATCAGGATCGCCTCCACCGCGGCGAGGAGGACGGGGATCATCACCCCGCTCTCCTTGAAGTGGGCCGCCACCAGGGTGAGGAGGGCGAGGACGGCGTGGTCGCGGCGGCCAAGCCAGCCGCGTTGTCGCCGGTCGTAGTAATAGATGACCGACAGCGTGGCCAGCAGGCCGACGATCACCTCGGCCTGGGTCACCGCGAGGGCCACCGCCTCGACGTGCACCGGGTGGGCGGCAAAGAGTACCCCGGTGGCAACCGCCGCGGCGGTAGGCATCAGGCGCAGCGCCAGCGCCAGCACCGCCATGCAGCTTGCGGCGTAGAAGGTGATCTGGAGCAGCTTGTAGGGGAACGTGGCGCCGTTGCCGGCCCAGGTCTCCACCCCGATCAGCAGCGAGGTGAGGGGGCGATACAGGTCGCGCCGGAGCGGCGCCGGCCAGTAGGCCTCGTCGAGGTACTCCCCCCAGCGGCCGGGATCGCGGGCCCGGGGATCGTCGACCACGATGGCGACGTCGTCCTGGGCGAAGCCGTTGAGGAAGGTGGTTGCGCTGGCGGTGACGGCGACGAGCGCCACGAGCAGGCCGAGGAGCAGCTGGCGGCTGGAGCGGGTCACGGCGTTCCGGGGCGGAAGTTGGACGGCGAGGCGACGATACTGGTCGGGGCAGGACTCGTGCCGTCCACGGCGTTGCAATCTACCGCTCCGCGGGGGCCGGAAAGGGGCTGTTGGACGCCTTCCACAGGTGGCGCAACTCGTTGAAAGTCATGCACTTGCGCTGAGTCGGCCCACTCTGGCATCCGATGTGCCTAGTGAAGGCCCCGGAGGGTGGTCGCGGCGTACCGGCCGAGTGGCGTTCGAGGCCCCGCCCCCAACGCATCTACTCATCTCTTCAGGAGAACTGCCACATGCTGGTCAAGAACCGCAAGGGTTTCACCCTCATCGAGCTGCTGATCGTGGTCGTGATCATCGGCATCCTGGCGGCCATCGCGATCCCGAAGTTCGCGGCCACCAAGGACAAGGCGAAGCTGGCGTCCGTGAAGACCGACCTGCGCAACATCATGACCGCGCAGGAAGCGTACTTCTCCGACTACGCCACCTACACCGGCACGCTGTCGTCGGCGATCTTCACCGTCTCGAGCGGCAACTCGCTCGCGGCCATGTCGGGGACCACGCAGTCGTTCACCGCGACGGTGAGCAACGCGTCGATCACCACCAACCCGAAGCAGTGCCAGGTGCAGGTCGGTTCGGGCACCACGACCGACGGCGTGATCATCTGCAGCTGAGGTAGCGGGGGAACCGGGCCGGCCGGCAACGGGCTGGTCCGGGCGACCGGGGTCGGTGCTCTCTTGGGGTGACCGACCCCGTGTCCTATCCGCCAGACCGGGAATGAGGCGATGACCTTCGGCAACGGCAAGCGCGGCTTCACGCTCATCGAGCTGCTGATCGTGGTGGTGATCATCGGCATCCTTGCCGCGATCGCCATCCCGAAGTTCGCGGCGACCAAGGACAAGTCCAAGCTTGCCTCGGTCCGCAGCGACCTGCGCAACATCATGACGGCGCAGGAGGCGTACTACATCGACTGGACCACGTACACCAGCACGCTCAGCTCGAACGTGTTCCGCCCCAGCCAGGGGAACACCCACGTGATGGTGGGCAGCGTCTCGTCGTTCACCGCCACGGTGACCAACCCGAGCATCACCGCCGGCTTCACGCAGTGCGAGGTGACGGTGGGTGCGGGGACGACGACGGACGGCGTGATCTCCTGCAGCTGAGACCCTCCTGAAGGGGTGACCCGGGCCGCTCGCGCTGTTGCGCGGGCGGCCCGCGTCGTTGGGTGCCGCCGCGCCCGGCGCGGCGTGGCGATGCTGCGGCACCCGCCACCCGGAGTGCGCCCTGGTCCCGATCCGTCCCCGTGCCGGCCTTTCGTTGCCCGAGCTGCTCGCGGCCGTCCTGCTCCTGCAGGTGGCCGGCATCCTGGCGGCCGCGGCGCTCGCCACGTCATTCCGCCTCGACGGCATCGCCCGGGATCGGGTCGCCACCGACCTTGGCCGCCGCGACACGGTGCTGGCGCGAGCCGCCGCCCTCGACTGCCGCCAGGCGCCGGCGCCCGAAGCGAGGCCGGTGGTGCTCCCCTCCGCTCCGGGTCGGCCGACCCTGCACCTGGCGATCCGGTGCGGCCGGTGACGTCGCGGGGCGCGACCCTCGCCGAGCTCGTCGTGGCGCTGGCGCTGCTGGGGCTGGTCGGCGGGATTGCCGCCGCGGCAGTGCGCTGGGCCGCCGGCGCCGCGACCTTGATCGGACGGCGTGCCGCCGAGGAGCGCGACGCGACGGCCCTCGTGGCGCTGCTCCAGCACGACCTCGCCGCCGCGGTGGACAGCGAGGTGCGGGTCCCGGCCGCCACGGCGCTCGAGTTCGACCGGCCGGTCGGCGAGGCTCCGGTGTGCGGGATGGCCGGCGACACCCTGCTGCTCCGCGCGGCGGCCTGGCGGGGCGAACGCCTGCCGGCGGCGGCGCGCGACGAGCTGGTGGTGCTGGCAACCGCCGACCCGGTTGCCTGGCTGCGGCGCGCGGTGGACGATGTCGCAACCGACCGATGCCCCGACGGGTCGAACGCGCTGCGGATCGCGCCCGGCCTCCCGGTGTCCGCCGCAGTGCACGTTCGCATTGTCGAGCCGGTGCGGCTGCGCCGCTACGCCAGCGGCGGGGCGACCGCGGTCGGGCTCGAGCATCGCTGGAACGGTGGCGTGATCCAGCCGCTCGCCGGCCCGGTCGATCCGGTCGGCGTGCAGTGGTGGCACCAGTCGGGGGCGCTCCGGCTGCAGTTCCGCGGCGCGGCGGGGGTGAGTGCGTCGCTGCTCGCCCCATTGGAGTGAACGCGATGGTGCTCGCGTGGGCGCTCGCCCTGGTGGTGCTGCTCGAGTCGCTGGCGGCGGTCGCGCTGGCGGCGAGCGCGACCCGGATGCGCCTGGTGGGCGATCGACGCCTGGCCGTCGAGGCGGAGCTCGCCCTGCACACCGCCATTGCCAGGGCGAGGGTGACGCACGACTCGGCGCTGGGTGCGCTCCCCCCGGGGGCGATCGTGGCGGTGGCGCCGCCGCGGGTGGTCGGAGGGGATGTGGTGGTGACGGCGGCGCGCGAGGCCGCCGCCGCCCTCGTGTGGCTCCACGTGGCCGTCGGGCGCCGCGACGGTGCCGGCCGCCCGCTCGCGGCGCGCGACGGCACCCTCCTCCTCGCGCTCGGCGGCGCCGATACTGCCAACGTGCTGGGCAGCCGGCCCCGCTGGTGAGGACGCCGGTGGCACGAGTGGTGCGACCCCGGATCGGGGTCGCCGGGGCGCAAGTCCCGGTTTCGCCCGGGGACTCCAGGCCGTAAGTGGTCCTCGGACAACGGGTTGGTCATCGGTACGCTGCTTGACTTGCCGGACACTCCGGCAGTACCGTACGTCAACCCTCCACCGCACAATCCGGGCTCATATGGCGCTCTTCCCCCGCGCGCGCTCCACGGTGGGACTCGATATCGGCAGCGGGTTCATCAAGGCCGTCGTGATCAACCACGGATCGGGCCACCCCGTCCTGGAGCAGGTCGCGATCGCACGCGTTGCCGACGATGCCATCGTCGAGGGCGAAGTGATGGACCCGCGGCTCGTGGCCGATGCCGTGCGGGACCTCCTCGCCACCGCGCAAATCAAGACGAAGGACGTGACCGTGGCCGTCGGCGGCCGCGACGTGATCATCAAGAAGATCCCGATGGATCGGATGAAGGAAGCCGATGCCCGGGACGTGATCCGTTGGGAAGCCGACAAGCACGTGCCCTTCGATCCCGAAAACGTCGAACTCGACTTCCAGATCCTCGACCCCGATGGCGAGGGGCTCGAGATGCAGGTGCTGCTCGTCGCGGCCAAGCGCGAGCTGGTCGAGTCGAAGCTGGCGCTGCTGGCCGAGATCGGGCTCGACGCGCGGGTGATCGACGTCGAGGCGTTCGCGCTCCACAACGCGTTCGAGCGGAACTATCCCGAGGCGATGCGGGGCGTGGTGGCGCTGGCCAACATCGGCCACGAGACCACCATCGTGAACCTGCTCGAGGACGGCGTCCCGGTGCTCACCCGCGACCTGCCGATCGGCGTGCGGCGGCTGCGCGAGGACCTGCAGCGCGAGCGCGGGATGCCGGCCGAGGCGGCCGACCGCGTGGTGCGCGGCGGCGACCTCGACCCGGCGCTGGCGCCGCACGTCGCGTCGCGCGGCGAGGAGATGGCGCTCGGCATCGAGCGCGCGGCGGCGTTCCTGCAGACCGCCTCGCGTCCCTCGGCGCAGCTCTCGCGGGTGTATCTCACCGGCGGTGGCTCACGGGTGCCCGGCCTGGCCGGCGTGCTCGCCGACCGCCTCAAGGTGCCGGTCACCCCGGCCCATCCGATTGAACGCCGCGACGTGGCGCCCCACGCCTTCGACAGCCTGTCGATGGACGAGGTCGCGCCGCTGCTGATGCTCCCCGTGGGACTCGCCCTTCGGACCGCGGCGTGAGGAGGATCGACCGATGATCACGATCAACCTCCGTCCGGGTGCCAAGCGGGCGGTGCAGCGCGGGGCGGCGTTCGCCGGGATCGGCGAGCGGCTGCGCGGGATGACCAGCGGCATCAAGGAGCCGTGGCAGATGGCGGCCATCGCCGCCTGGGCCATCGTCATCCTCGGCCTCGGCTGGATGTTCATCTCCTCGGGCGCGCGGATGGCCTCGCTCGGTCCCGAGCTCGACGAGGCCCGCGCCGAGTACGCGCGCTACCAGGGCTTCATGCGCGAGAAGCGCCGCGAGGAGCGCGCGCGCGACTCGATCCTGGCGCAGATCGGCACGATCAGCGCGGTCGATCGCGACCGCTACATCTGGCCGCACATGCTGGCGGACATCGGCGACGCCCTCCCCGACGGGACCTGGCTGACGTCGATCGCCCACATCGCGCCGACCACCGCGCCGGTGCCGGGTGAGTTCCCGCCGCCGTCCATCTCGATCGTCGGCCGCACGGCCGACCTCGGCAACTACACCACGTTCCTGCGCCGGCTCGAGGCGAGCCCGTGGCTGGTCAACGTGCTGCCGATCCGCGCCGAGCAGGTCATCGAGGGCAACCGGGCGCTGACCGAGTTCACCATCCAGGCCTCCTTCTCGCGGGCGGACTCGTCCTACATCCGGACGACGCCGATCCTCGAGTCGGTGGTGGAGGACTGACGATGGCGGAGACTCCACGGTCCACCCCGATCCTCCTGATCCTGATCGCCGGGCTGGTCGCCTACGTCGGCTACACCGGGGCGGTGCTCGACATGATCGGGCTCCCCGGGGCCCGCGAGCAGATGATGCGCGTCGACTCGACCGCCGACACCCTGGCCTCGGTGCGGGCGCGGATCGACTCCGCCAAGCGCTCGCTGGCCACCGAGTCGGTGGAGCAGGTGCGCGAGCGCGCCGAGGCGTACGGCGCATCGCTCGGCGTGCTCCGGGCGCTGGTTCCGGAGCAGTCGGAGGTCGCCAACCTGATCGACGACATCAACATCCGCGCGAAGGTGCGCGGGCTGCAGGTGGTGCGGTACACGCCGGCGACCCCGGTGGCCGGCCCCGAGCCGTTCGACACCCACATGCATGGCTTCGCAGTGATCGGCCGCTACAACCAGGTCGGCCAGTTCCTGACCGACGTGGCGACGCTGCGCCGGATCATCGTGCCGATGAACGTGCAGATCTCGCGCGCCGATCCGAATGCGGCCCGGTTCCTCGGCGACTCCCTCTCGATGCTGCAGGCCACCTTCAGCGTGCGCACGTACGTCAAGGCGCCGCCGGCGGAGGATACGACCAATGGCACGTGACGCGAGGCTGCTGGCCGGGCTGCTGCTGCTCGCCGCCTGCGGCGGCGGCGCGGCCACCGACGACGCCGCCACGCCGCCGATTGCCGAGGCCGCGGCGACCCCCGCCGCCGACTCGGCGGCACCCGCGGCCCACGTGGCGGTGGCGTTCGACACCGCGGCCGCGGCCGGCGAGCGCCCGCTGCTCCGCGAGGTGTATCGCTGGGACCCGGCGCCGCGCGACCCGTTCCGGCCGCTCTTCACCGCGGAGGCGGGCGGCGGCCCCGAGCTCGGCGACCTCTCGCTCTCGTCGGTGATCTACCAGCCGTCCGATCCGTCGCGCTCGATCGCGATCTTCCAGGATCGCGGCAGCAGCCGGCGCTACACCGTGAGCCCGGGCCAGCGCATCGGCCGCCTCACCGTGGTACAGATCTCGCCGGGTATCGCCGTGCTTCGCCTCAACGATTTCGGCACGATCCGAGACCAGACCTTCCATGTCCGTCGATCGGAGGACGGGACGCCATGATCACCCGCTCATATGCCTGGCTGCTGCCGGCGGCGCTCGTCGCCGCCCCGGCCGCCGAACTGCCCGCCCCCGACGCCAAGGTCACCGCGGTGACCCTGTCGCACTCGGGCGGCGCCGCGCGGCTCGCGATCGCGGTCGAAGGCACCGTCACGATCCGCGACTTCACGCTCACCGACCCGGCCCGCCTGGTCCTCGACCTGCAGGGCGCCACGCTCGAGCAGGCCAGCGCGTACGACGGACTCCGCCGCGGCAGCGTCCGCGACGTCCGCGTGCGCCAGCACGAGGTCAACGTGGTGCGAGTGGTGCTGGAATTCGACCGGCTCCCGGCGTACCGCGTGAACGGCGACACGCCCGGCGTGATCACCGTGGCCTACGCCGACGAACCGTTCGATGCCTGGCAGCTCGGCGGCCGCGCCCCGGCTGCCGTGCCAGTGGCGGCCCGCCCGGCACCGGCGCGCGAGACGCTCACCATGACCCACTCCACCGGCTCCGCCGGCGCTGGGACGGTGATGGGCAAGGCGGCACAGCAGCAGGCGCGCCAGCAGGACGGACCGCCGATCGACGTCTACTTCGAGCAGGCCAGCTGGGCGGAAGTGGCTCGCGCGTTCGCGGCGTTCAGCGGCCGCGACATCGTGGTCGGCCCCGGCGTCCAGGGCAACGTCGACGCCACCATCACCAACCAGCCGTGGGAGTACGCCTTCCACGCGCTGCTCTCGGCCCACGGCCTCTCGGTGGCCGAGTTGCCGGGCGGCATCCTGCGGATCGACTCGCCGGGCGAGCTCGCCAAGCTCGACTCGATCGAGGTGCTGCAGACCCAGATGGTGCGGCTCAACTACGCCAAGGCCGGCCAGATGGCCGCCACCATGGCGTCGATGCTGACGCCGGGCCGCGGCGCGGTGGTGGCCGACTCGTCGCTCAATGCGCTGATCATCACCGACACCCGGACCAAGCTGCCGTCGATCGTGCAGTTCATCCAGGGGATGGACATCCGGACCCCGACGGTGGCGATCCAGGCCAAGCTGATCTTCGTCGACCGCACCGACCTCGCCCAGCTCGGGTTCAAGTACGACCTGGGCACCAGCGAGCAGTTCTTCAACAAGCTGATCCAGCGGATCGACCCGCTCACCGGGCAACCGTACAATCCGAACACGCAGATCGTCAACCTCGGCGGCAACGCCATGTCGGCGATCACCAACGCGGACGCCATCATCACCGGGTCGGCGCTCGACCTGGCGTTCACCACCGCCATCGGCGGCTTCTCGGTGACGGCGTTCCTGAGCGCGCTGGAGCGGGTGGAGCTGACCGACGTCGAGGCGGTGCCGATCATCCACACCCTCGACAACCAGCAGGCCTACATCCTGAGCGGCGAGGAGACGCCGGTGCGCGTCATCGACGCCTCGTCGTTCGGCCAGGTCAACCAGGCGCCGCGTGCCAACGTGCAGTTCAAGGAGACCGGCATCAAGCTGACGGTCACCCCGAGCGTGACGGCGTCGCGCGAGATCCGGATGGACGTCGAGGCCGAGCGCTCGTCGATCCAGCCGCTCGCCGCGGCCGACCTGGGGTTCACCATCCCCAAGCAGATCGCCAAGTCGCGGCTGCTGGTGCGCGACGGCGAGACCGCGGTGATCGGTGGCCTCACCACCACCACCGTGACCCGCAACCGCGCCGGGATCCCGCTGCTGTCGTCGCTGCCGTTCGTCGGCAACCTGTTCTCGTTCACCGAGAACCGCGAGAACCGCCGCGACCTGATCGTGATGGTCACGCCGCGGATCATCGACGATCCGGTGGAATAGCTCCGACGCCCGTGAACGCAACGCGCCCGGCCGATGCCGGGCGCGTTGCGTTTGGGGGCGGGGCCGGTTCGCTTCCGCGCCCGAAGGGCGCGGCCGATCGGTGATGGTCCCGAAGTCGGCCGCGCCGCACGCGGCGCGACAGCGGCGGCCCTCCCAGCGTATCTTCTCTCCCCATGCCTAGCCTACGGTTTCTCACGGCCGGGGAGTCCCACGGCAAGGCCCTCGTCGCCATCGTCGAGGGGATTCCCGCCGGACTCCCGCTCGACGCGCCGTGGGTCGATCACGACCTCAAGCGCCGGATGCAGGGCTACGGCCGCGGCGCCCGGATGAAGATCGAGCAGGACCGGGTCGAGTTCCTGGCCGGGATCCGCGCCGGGGAAACCCTCGGCTCGCCGATCGCCATGCTGATCGCCAACCGCGACTGGGCCAACTGGGAAGACGTGATGGCGGCCGAGGGGACCCCGGGCGAGGAACGCCGCCGCCGGGTGGCGCGGCCGCGGCCCGGCCACGCCGACCTGGTGGGTGTCCTCAAGTACGACCGCCACGATGCCCGCGACATCCTCGAGCGCGCCTCGGCCCGCGAGACCACCGCGCGCGTCGCCTGCGGCGCCGTCGCCCGCCGGTTGCTCGATGCACTCGGCGTCGAGATCGGGTCGCACGTGGTGTCGCTGGGGGGCGTGACCTGTTCCCCGTCCCCCGTTCCCCGTCCCCTGAATGACCGATCCGACGCCTCCCCCGTCCGCGTCCTCGACAAGGACGCCGAGGCGGCGATGATCGCACGGATCGACCGGGCCAAGAAGGACGGCGACACCCTCGGCGGCGAGATCGAGGTGGTCGCCCACGGCCTCCCGGTGGGGCTCGGCTCGCACGTGCACTGGGATCGCAAGCTCGACGGCCGGCTCGCCGGCATGCTGATGTCGATCCCTGCCGTGAAGGGGATCGAGGTGGGGCTCGGCTTCGAGGCCGCCCGCCGTCCCGGCTCCGAGGTGCACGACCCGATCATCTCGGCGGGTGACCACGTCCGCGGCGCCGGCTTCGCCCGCCAGGGCAACAACGCCGGCGGACTCGAGGGCGGGATGTCCACCGGCGAGCCGCTGGTGGTGCGCGTCGCGATGAAGCCGATCTCGACCCTCATGTCGCCGCTCAAGACGGTGCATCTCGACACCGGCGCCGAGGCCAACGCGCAGAGCGAGCGCTCCGACGTCACTGCGGTGCCGGCGATGGGCGTGATCGCCGAGGCGCTCGTGGCGCTGGTGCTTGCCGAGGCGATGCTGGAGAAGTTCGGCGGCGACTCGCTCGGCGAGATGCGCCGCAACCTCGATGGCTACCTCGCCGCGCTCGCCGGCCGCCGCGCGGCGATGGGCGAGCAGGAGCCTGCGCCCTGAGCACCCCGAGGCCGGTCATCCTTGTCGGCCTCTCGGGGTCGGGAAAGTCCACGGTCGCCCGGCTCGCCGCCGAGCTCCTCGGCGCGCCGTGGTGCGACCTCGACGACATCATCGCACGCGACGCCGGTCGTCCGATCGCCGCGATCTTCGCCGAGGAGGGCGAGGCCGCCTTCCGCGAGCTGGAGCGCGCGGCCATGGACGGCGCCCTGGCCGGGCCCCCCCAGCTGATCGCTGCCGGCGGCGGCTGGGCCGCGGTGCCCGGCAACCTGGAGCGCGCCGAACCGGCCGCCCTCTCCTTATATCTGTCGGTCTCGCCGGAGGTCGCCGCCCGCCGACTCGGCGCCGCGGCCGACCGCCCCCTCCTCGCCGGCGATCCGCTGCCGAGACTCCGGGAACAGCTGGCCCAGCGGGAGTCGTGGTACCGCAAGGCGGGGCTGGAAATCGCAGCCGAGGCCGCGCCGGAACGGGTGGCGGCGGCGGTGGCAACCGCCGCCCGCCAGTACGGGGGCTGGTAAGTCGTTGGAAGGGAACGCCTTGCGGCGGGCTGTCTTGCCGGGATGGTGCCGGGCGGGGTATTAGTGGTGCAGCAGGGGCCGGTGCTCGTCATCCCTCCGTTCCACGACCGCGCTGGGTCGCTCTCTTCCGCGTTGCGCAGGGCAGGCCGGTCGGGATGACGTACCTCCGGCCGGCAGCAGTCTCGACACTCTGGAGTTCCATGGTCAGCAAGAACCGCTCATCGCTCGGTCCCAACGCCCTCGTCATCGTCGAGTCGCCGACGAAGGCGCGGACCATTCGCGGCTTCCTCCCCGACGGCTTCACGGTCGCCGCGTCGATGGGCCATGTGCGGGACCTCCCCGGCGACGCCAAGGAGATTCCCGCCAAGCACAAGGGCGAGGAGTGGGCGCGCTTCGGCGTGAACATCGCCAACGACTTCGAGCCGCTGTACGTGGTGCCGTCGGACAAGAAGCCGGTGGTGCGCGAGCTCAAGGAGCAGCTCCGCGATGCCGACGTCCTCTACCTCGCGACCGACGAAGACCGCGAGGGCGAGAGCATCTCGTGGCACCTGCTCGAGGTGCTGCAGCCCAAGATCCCGGTCAAGCGGATGGTGTTCCACGAGATCACCAACGAGGCGATCCGGGAGGCGCTCGACCACACCCGCGACGTGGACCAGGACCTGGTCCGTGCCCAGGAGACCCGCCGCATCCTCGACCGGCTGGTGGGCTACACCCTCTCGCCGCTGCTCTGGAAGAAGGTGGCGTTCGGGCTCTCCGCCGGCCGGGTGCAGTCGGTGGCGACCCGGCTGATCGTCGACCGCGAGCGCGAGCGGCTCGCCTTCCGCACCGGCACCTACTGGGACCTCAAGGCCACGCTGCGCCAGGGGCGAGACGACTTCGAGGCGGAGCTGGTGGAGCTGGGCGGCAAGCGGCTGGCCACCGGCAAGGACTTCGACGAGCACACCGGCAAGATCGCCGCTGGCAAGGACGTGCTCCTGCTGGGCGAGCGCGAGGCGGGCGAGCTGGTCGAGCGACTGCAGGCCGCCACGTGGACTGTCGACTCGGTGGAGTCGACGCCGCGCACGCTGCGGCCCTACGCACCGTTCACCACGTCGACGCTGCAGCAGGAGGCCAACCGCAAGCTGCGCTTCGGGGCCAAGCGCACCATGCAGGTGGCGCAGAAGCTCTACGAGAACGGCCACATCACCTACATGCGCACCGATTCGATCGCGCTGTCGGACCAGGCGCTGAAGGCGGCCCGCGCCATCGTCGGCCGGCTGTACGGCGACGACTACCTGCCGGCCGAGCCGCGGCGCTACGCCAACAAGGTGCACAACGCGCAGGAGGCGCACGAGGCGATCCGGCCGGCGGGCTCCACGTTCCGCACACCCGACCAGACCGGCCTGTCGGGCGACGAGTTCGCGCTCTACGACCTGATCTGGAAGCGCACCGTCGCGTCGCAGATGAAGGACGCGAAGAAGACCAGCACCACGGTGGAGATCACCGTCGACGAGGCGCGCTTCAAGGCCACCGGCCAGCGCACCGACTTCCCCGGGTTCCTCCGCGCCTACGTGGAGGGGTCCGACGATCCCGACGCGGCGCTCGAAGACAAGGACTCGCCGCTGCCGGCGCTCGCGGTGGGCGACACCCCCGAGTGCCGCGACCTCGAGCCGGTGGGCCACGAGACCAAGCCGCCGGCGCGCTACACCGAGGCGTCGCTGGTCAAGGCGCTGGAGGAGAACGGCGTCGGTCGCCCCTCCACCTACGCGAGCATCATCGGCACCATCCAGGACCGCGGCTACGTGGTGCGTCAGGGCCAGGCGCTGGTGCCCACGTTCACCGCCTTCGCCGTGACCGACCTGCTGATCCGCCACTTCGGCGACCTGGTGGACGTGGAGTTCACCAAGCGGATGGAGGACTCGCTCGACGAGATCTCCGAGGGCCGCGAGGACTCGCTCAAGTACCTGCGCCGCTTCTACCTCGGCGACGAGGGACTGCAGTCGCAGACCGAGATCGGCATGGAGAAGATCAAACCGGCCGACGCGCGGTTGGTGGCGCTCGAGGGGATGGGCGCCGAGATCCGGATCGGCCGCTTCGGTCCGTACGCCGAGCGCAAGGAGAACGGCGAGACGCTGCGCGCGTCGCTCCCCAAGGACGCCACCCCGGCCGACCTCGACCCCGAGCGGATCGATGCGCTGATCCGCCAGCGCGCCGAGGGACCCGAGTCGATTGGCGTGCACCCCGAGAGCGGCGAGCCGATCTACCTCCTCGACGGCCAGTACGGTCCCTACGTGCAGCTGGGCGAAGGCGAGGGGAAGCAGAAGCCCAAGCGCGCCTCGCTCCCCAAGGGCGTCAAGCCCGACGAGGTGACGCTCGAGATGGCGGTGGGACTGCTCGCGCTGCCGCGCCTCCTCGGCAAGCATCCCGACACCGGCAACGCGGTGAAGGCCGGCCTCGGCCGCTTCGGGCCGTTCGTGGTGCACGCCAAGGGCGGCGCCGAGGGGAAGGACGACTTCCGCTCGCTCAAGGCCGGCGACGACGTGCTCACCGTGACACTCGAACGCGCACTCGAGCTGCTGCGCGAACCCAAGCAGGGTCGCGGCCGCCGCGCCGGCGCCACGCCGCTCCGCGAGATCGGCAAGCACCCCGCCGACGGCGAACCGGTGCAGCTCTTCGACGGGCGCTACGGCCCCTACATCAAGCACGGCGACCTCAACGCCTCGCTCCCCAAGGGCGCCAACCCGCAGGCATTCACGCTCGACGAGGCGGTCAAGCTGATCGCCGAGAAGGGGAAGCCGCCCAAGGGGAAGCGCCGCGCCGCGAAGACCGCCAAGGCCGCGAAGAAGACCACCAAGCGCGCCAAGAAGGCATCGCAGGCGCGCCCCTCGGGGCGCGCTGCCAAGAAGAAGACACCGAAGACATCCTCATGAAGGTGACCGTGGTGGGAGGCGGCCTGGCCGGCTCGGAAGCGGCGTGGGCCCTCGCGGAGCGTGGCCTCGATGTCACCCTGACGGAGATGCGCCCGGTGCGGCGCACCGCCGCACACCAGACCGAACGGATCGGCGAGCTGGTGTGCAGCAACTCGTTCAAGTCGGTGGAGCTCCACAACGCCCACGGCCTGCTCAAGGCCGAGCTGCGCGACCTCGGCAGCATCCTGCTGCCGCTGGCCGACGAGGCGCGGGTACCTGGCGGTGCGGCGCTCGCCGTGGACCGCGAGGTGTTCGGTCAGCTGGTGCACGCCAAGGTCCACTCGCATCCGCGGATCACCGTGGTGCGCGAGGAGGCCACCGCGCTCCCCGAGCCCGGGATCGTGTGCACCGGCCCGCTCACCTCCGATGCGCTCGCCGAGGCGATCGCGGCCCGCCTCGGCACCGGGGCGCTGGCGTTCTACGACGCGATCGCCCCGATCGTCAGCGCGGAGTCGCTCGACCAGGATGCGGTGTACGCCAAGTCGCGCTACGACAAGGGTGGCGGCGACGACTACCTCAACGCCCCGCTCGATCGCGACGGCTACGAGGCGTTCGTTGACGCGCTCACCACCGCCGACCAGTTCACCGCGCACGAGTTCGACCAGGTGCCGTATTTCGAGGGGTGCCTGCCGGTGGAGGAGATGGCGCGCCGCGGTCGCGAGACGCTGCGCTTCGGACCGATGAAGCCGGTGGGGCTCGCCGATCCGCGCACCGGCCGCGATCCGTACGCGGTGGTGCAGCTGCGCCGCGAGGACAAGGCGGGCCAGATGTGGAACCTGGTCGGTTTCCAGACCCGGCTCCGGATCCCCGAGCAGCGCCGCGTCTTCACCATGATCCCCGGTCTCGGCGAGGCGGAGTTCCTGCGCTGGGGGAGCATCCACCGCAACAGCTACATCAACTCGCCGGCGTCGTTGGGGCCCGCGCTGCAGGAGCGCGACGGCGCGCCGCTCTTCTTTGCCGGCCAGCTCACCGGCGTCGAGGGCTACACCGAGTCGCTCGGCACCGGGCTGCTCGCCGGGATCAACCTCGCCCGCGCACTCGACGGCAAGCCGCCCGCGGTGCCGCCGCCCACCACCATGCTGGGCGGCCTGCTTCGTTACCTGCGCGAGGCCGATCCCGAGCACTTCCAGCCGATGAACGCCAACTTCGGCCTGCTCGAGCCCCTCGACGGCAAGGTGAAGAAGGCGGAGCGCAAGGAGCGGCAGGTGGCGCGGGCGCGCGAGGACTTCGCGACATGGCTGGCGACGCTGTAGTCCCGCCGCTGGTTCGCGACTTCCTCGTCCACCTCGAGAAGGGGCGCGACCAGTCGCCCCACACCATCGCCGCGTACCGCCGCGATCTCGCGGCATTCACCGACTTCCTCGACCGCCGCCACGGCGGCCGCACCTGGCAGTTTGCCGAGGTCGATCGCCTCGCGATCCGCGCCTTCCTGGGCGAGCTCGAGCGCCGCGGCCTCGCGCGCCGGAGTGCCGCGCGCACCCTCTCTGCCATCCGCTCGTTCTATCGCTGGCTGCACGTGCACCACGACATCGACACCGTGGCGGTGCGCGCTGCCAAGATGCCGAAGCTCGAGAAGCGGCTCCCCACCTACCTGCTCGCCGAGCAGGTCGATCGGCTGTTTGCGCACGCGGAGGAGCTGGCGGCGGAGGACGATCCCGAGGCGGTGCGCGACCTGGCGATGCTGGAGCTGTTCTACTCGTCGGGGCTGCGGCTCTCGGAGCTGCGCGAGCTCGACCTGCCGCGACTCGACCTGCTGAGCGACCAGGTCAAGGTGGTGGGGAAGGGGCGCAAGGAGCGGATCGTTCCGGTGGGGACGCGCGCCACGCTGGCGCTCAGGCGTTGGCTCTCACTCCGCGCGGAGTACGCCAAGCGTGCGACGAAGGACCGCGAGGCGGTGTTCATCGGCCGCACCGGCAAGCGGCTGGCGCCGGTCACCATCCAGCGCCGGATGCACCGGCTGTATGACGCGATCGGCGCCGACACCATGCGCACCCACTCGATGCGCCACACCTTCGCCACCCACCTGCTCGACGCCGGCGCCGACCTGCGCGCGGTGCAGGAGCTGCTGGGGCACGCCTCGCTGTCGACCACGCAGGTGTACACGCACACGTCGGTGGAGCGGCTCAAGGAAGTGTACCGGAAGGCGCATCCGAGGGCGAAATAGAAGAACCAGCCGCGGCCGTCAGGCCGCGGAGAGGGCGGTCAATATCACAGCGGCCTGACGGCCGCGGCTGGCCATCACTCGAACTTCCACCCCCGCACCTCCAGCCATCCCTCTCCCATCGCGAACGAATCGCTCACCGTGCGGCCCATCGCGCGAAGCGCGTCGGTCGGCTGGTAGCTCTCGGGCAGCAGCGCGGGGCGGAGCACCAGCCATCCCGGTGCGGCGTCGGGGGCGGGGATGCCGGGGACCTCGCGCACCTCGAGCCCCGAGCCGGCGATCACCGCCTGGTAGCGCAGCGGCAGCAGCACGAACCCCTCGTTGGCGTGGGCGATGGTGGTGCCGCCGGCGGTGATCGCGGCGTGGACCTCCCGCCACGGCGTGTGCCGGGTGCGGGTGCCGAGGATGCCGACGACGCCGGCGGCACCGATCAGGACGATCGCCACGGTGCGGAGCCGGGGCCTGATCCGGTTGTAGTTGACCAGCAGCAGCAGCAGCGCCGGGATCGACACCGCGAAGTAGCGCATCCCCCACGCGCCCACGGCGGTGAACTGCGAGACCGCAAACGCCGCGGCGATCGGCAGCAGCGCGGTGAGCAGCACCAGCACTCGGGTGGTGCGGTCGCGCCACTCGACGAACGCGTCGACCAGGATGAGCGACGTGATCAGTGCCATCGCGCCGGTCTCGATGGTGAGCCACGCGCCGGGCGCGGTGAGCAGGGCGCCCGGTGCGGCGATCAGCGGCACCACCCCCGGCGCGCCGACGAAGTTGAGCGACTGCCCCACCGCGGCGACCTGTGCGTCGCTGGTGGCCATCGCGATCACCCACGGCAGGAACGCGAGCGCGGGGACCGTTGCACTGAGCACCGCGTCGCGCCAGCGGCGCTGCCACGCGAGTCCGAGTGCGATGGCGCCCACCACCGGCCAGGCGAAGTAGTGGAGCCAGGTGGCGGCGACCAGCGCAGCGAGGAGCAGCCACGGTGCGCGTCCGCGGGGCGGTTGCACCGCGGCGCCGATCGCGATCGCCACCACAGCCACCAGCACCGAGTAACCGCGCACGAAGCCGCCCAGCTCGAAGAGCACCGGGTTGACGGCGCCGAGGGCCACGAGGGCGAGGATCCGGGTGCGGTCGAGCGCGAACTGGCGGCCCATCCAGCCCAGCGCCGCCAGCGTGGCGAGCCAGCCGGCGAAGGGGAGGAGCCGGAGGCCCAGCGGGGTGGGATCGGCCAGCTGCAGCCAGCCCCAGAGCAGGTAGTAGAATCCCGGGGGGTGGACCCGGTCGGCCACCGCGGCGGCCCAGGCGTCGCCGGGTTGGCCCGAGGCGGCATAGAGGGAGTAGAGTTCGTCGAACCACGGATCGATGGCGAGCAGGGTCGCGGCGCGCGCGACCACCGCCGCCGCGATCACCAGACCCAACGCTCCGGAGAGCCAGCGGCGATGTCGATCCCCTATCATGGCACCACAATTCTAGCCGTGCGCAAGGATGGTCGCGTGGCGATGGCCGGCGACGGCCAGGTCTCGATCGGCGACACGGTGGTCAAGGCGAAGGCCTCCAAGGTCCGCGCCCTCAAGGGCGGCCGGATCCTCGCCGGCTTCGCCGGGTCGGTGGCCGACGCGCTCAACCTCTTCGAGCGATTCGAGGAGAAGCTCGACCGCTATCCCGGCAACCTCACCCGCGCGGCCACCGAGGACGCCACCGACTGGCGCAGCGACCGCTTCCTCCGCCGGCTCGAGGCGGTGCTGATCGTGGCCGACCAGGAGCACACCTTCCTCCTCTCCGGGAACGGCGAGCTGATCGAGCCGGACGACGGGATCCTCGCGGTGGGAAGCGGCGGCGACTTCGCCCTCGCCGCCGCGCGCGCCCTGATCGCCGACGAGCGCCTCACCGCTCGGCAGGTGGTCGAGCGGAGCATGCAGATCGCCGCGGAGATCTGCGTGTACACCAACAGCAACCTCACCGTGCTGGAGCTCTAAGCGGCGACATTGCGAGAGGCGATGGGCGAGGGGTGGCGGGTGCCTCTCGCCCCTCGCCCTTCGCCCCTCGCCTGTCGCCTGTATCTTTGCGCCATGACCCAGCCGTCCTCTCGATCGCCCTCCACCCCGCCGCCTCCCCAGCCCTGGCTCGAGGAGCTGCCGCCGCGCCAGATCGTGGCGGAGCTCGACCGCTACATCGTGGGGCAGGCGGCGGCCAAGAAGGCGATCGCCATCGCCATCCGCAACCGCTGGCGGCGGGGGCAGGCGCCCGAGGCGATCCGCGACGAGATCACGCCGAGCAACATCATCCTGATCGGCCCCACCGGGGTGGGGAAGACCGAGATCGCCCGCCGCCTCGCACGGCTCGCCGGCGCGCCGTTCATCAAGATCGAGGCGTCGAAGTTCACCGAGGGGGGCTACGTGGGCCGCGACGTCGAGTCGCTGGTGCGCGACCTGGTCGACGCCGGCATCTCGCTGGTGCGCAGCGAGCGCGAGGACGAGGTCTGGCCGCAGGCGGAGCAGCGCGCCATCGAGACGCTGCTCGACCTGCTGCTGCCGCCGGTGGATGTCGACGGCGAGGGACAGCCGGTGCCGCCGAGCGATCCGGAGATGGCCAAGCGGCGCGAGCGCTCGCGCGAGAAGCTGCGCAAGCAGCTGCTCGACGGCGCGCTCGACGACAAGGAAGTGGAGATCGAGGTGGCCCCGCTCAACTATCCCGATCCCGACGCGTTCCGGCCGCCGGAGGGAATGGAGGGCCCAGAGTTCTCGTTCTCCGACTGGCTGCGCGACAACCTGCCCAAGAAGTCCAAGCGCCGGCTGGTGAAGGTCCCCGAGGCGCGGCGGATCCTCGAGGACGACGAGCTGCGCCGCCTGGTGGACATGGACGACGTGGTCAACGAGGCGCTCGACCGGGTCGAGAACCACGGCATCGTGTTCCTCGACGAGATCGACAAGATCGCCGGCGAGCGGAGCACCACCGGGCCCGACGTGTCGCGCGAGGGGGTGCAGCGCGACATGCTGCCGATCGTCGAGGGCGCCACGGTGCAGACCCGCTACGGTTACGTCCGCACCGACCACATCCTGTTCGTCGCCGCCGGCGCGTTCCACGTGAGCAAGCCGAGCGACCTGATTCCCGAGCTGCAGGGACGGTTCCCGATCCGGGTGGAGCTGGAGCCGCTCACCGAGGCCGACTTCGTGCGGATCCTCACCGAGCCCGAGAACGCGCTCACCAAACAGTACACCGCGCTGGTCGGGGCGGAGAAGGTGCAGCTCGAGTTCACCGAGGACGCCATTGCCGAGCTGGCGCGCACGGCGTGGCAGGCGAACGACCGGATGGAGAACATCGGCGCGCGCCGGCTGCACACGGTGATGGCGGCGCTGATGGAGGAGCTGCTCTTCGACCTTCCCGACGGCCGCACCGGCACGCTGCGGATCGAGGCGAAGGACGTGCGCGAGAAGCTTGCCGACGTGATCAAGGACGACGACCTGAGGCGGTACATCCTGTAGTCTCGCCAGCGGTGGGCCACTGCGCTCCTGGCCGGCCGTGCGTGTCGGCGCTCCCGATGGGGCGAGGGGCCGGGGCATCCGCTCCGTGGCCCACCGGTGGCGGACTACTGGCGACCCGCTTCCTCCGGCGGTAACGTCTAGGGATCATCCCCCGGAGACTGGTCATGCGATATCGCATTCCCGTCCTCGCCGCGGTGGTCCTCGCGGCCTGCCAGGGCTACGCGCCCAGCACCCCCGACACCGACCTGGTCCTCGCCATCCACGCCGGCACTGCGCAGGAGGCGATCGCCGGGACCAACGTGGCCCAGGCTCCGGCGGTGCTGGTGACCCGGCGCGGTGCGCCGGTGGCCGGGGTCACCGTGCACTTCCGGGTCAGCGCCGGCGGCGGCTCGCTGCAGGGCGCCACCGCGGTGACCGGTCCCGACGGCATCGCCCGCGTCGAGGGATGGACCCTCGGCCCGGCGGGCGCGCAGGCGGTCGAGGCATCGGTCACCGACGCGGTCGGTTCGCCGATCTACTTCACCGCGCTCTCCACCACATCCAATCCGGTGGCCGTGGCACCGGTGCAGGGTGCCGCCATCACCGGTACGGTGGGGCTGCCGGTGACCGTCCGGCCGGTGCTGCGGGTCACCGATGGGGCGGGGCGTCCGATCCCGGGCGTGGCGGTGGAATGGCGGATCGGCACTGGCGGCGGCGGGATGCGCTACGGCGACGCCGTCACCGATCGCGACGGCACCGCCGGCGTGCTCAAGTGGGTGCTCGGCACCACCGCCGGCGAGAACACGCTGATCGCCACGGTGCAGTGCGACGGGCGCTGCGCACCGGTGGTGTTCCGCGCCACCGGCGAGGCCGGTGCGGTGACCGCCCTCGCGCGGCTCGGCGGCAACGGCCAGAGTGCACCGGCTGGAAGCGCCGTGAGCACCCCGCCCTCGGTGCGGCTGAGCGATGCCTACGGCAACGTGGCGCCCAACCGGCCGGTGACCTTCATGATCACCAGCGGCAGCGGCAGCGTGGTCAATCCGCAGGTGACCAGCAACGGCGATGGTGTTGCCACCGTCACCGGCTGGATCCTCGGCCCCGGACACAACGCGCTGCAGGTGACGGTCGAGGGCGTGACGGTCACGTTCACGGCGACGGGGACGTAACAGGCCGGAGGACGGAACGACGGAGGACGGAGCGACGGAGTCGATGTAGGGGCAGCACCCACGTCGCCCGTCGCTCTCTTGCATCGGAGGACACATGTCACGACCCCTGGTGGCTTTCCTGTGTGCTTTCACAGTCGTCGGGTGCGGTGGCGCCGACGTGCTGCCCGAACCCGAGCCGATCCCGCTGGCGATCGCCGCCGCTGCCGGGGACGGACAGAGTGCCTACACCGGTCAGGCGGTCGCCGTCGCGCCGGCGGTTCGGGTCACCAAGAGCGGCTACCCGGTGCAAGGTGTCCGCGTGGTGTTCGCGGTCGGTGCCGGCGGCGGGGCCGGTGGTGGACAGGCGGTCACGGGGGCTGACGGCATCGCCAGCATCCACCGCTGGGAGCTCGGACCCGGTGCAGGAGTGAACGAGCTCGTGGCCACGATCGTCGGCGGTAACGAGGCGAGCGTGACGCTGCGGGCGACCGCGATCGTGCCGATCGCCGAGCGGATGCTGCCGGTCATCGATCCGGCGGGACTCGCGGGCGGAACGGTCGGGGTGGTGTCACCCCGTGCATTCGTGGCGGAAGCCACCACGTTCGACGGCTACCCGGTCGCCGGCGTGCCGGTGGCATGGGAGGGCGACGCCGGCGGCGCGGTGATCACCGCGGAGTCGATGACCGACCGCGACGGATACGCGCGGGCCACCCATGTCCGCTTCGGCACGTTGCCCGGGCTGCACCGGGTGACCGCGCGCACTTCGCAAGGCGGCGTCTCGCCGACGGAGGTGGGCTGGGACGTCCGGGTGGTTCCGGGACCCGCATCACAAGTCCGCATCCTCGCTGGCGCGGGCCAGGTGCTCAAGCCGCGGGGATTCCTCCAGACAGCGTTCCTGCTCGAGTTCCGTGACAACTTCGGCAACCTGCTGGCTGGGACACAGGTGCTGGACGCGCAGGTCATTGAAGGCGGAGGATTCCTCCGGCCCGAGAACCGCTACGAGGTGGTCGACGGCCGCGCCTCGGTGTGCTGCTGGTTCATGGGTCCGTCGCCGGGCCGAAACGTGGTGCGCGTCTCGCTTGGCTCGGTCCTCATCGACCTGGAGGCGACCGCGATCTGAGCGGATGCTGCAGTTGCGTGCGCGGGCCGTCCCCGAGTCTCGATGTCGTCAGCGGTGGGCCACTGCGCTCCTGGCCGGCCGTGCGTGTCGGCACTCCCGATAGCGCGAAGGGCCGAAGCATCCGCGTCGTGGCCCACCGCTGACACCAGTCCGGTGCGGGCGCGCCGCTGGCGGCGCGCGATGGCGGCGTAGGGCCGACCCATGGGTCGGCCGATCAGTCTGGTCGCGATGCCGTCCACGCGCAGCGAGGACTGTTCATGCCCGATATCCTGCTCGACCTGCCAATCAATGCGCCGCCCGCGGCGGTGTTCGCCGCGGTCTCCACCCCCGAGGGACTCGACGAGTGGTGGACGCTCGAGAGTGCGGGAATAGACGAGCCGGGTGCTGAGTATCGGCTGGGATTCGGGCCGGGCTACGACTGGCGCGCGCGGGTGACGCGCTGCGAACCGCCCAATGAATTCGAGCTGGAGTTCACCGGTGCCGACGCCGACTGGGTCGGCACCCGGGTGGGGGTGCACCTCGCGCCGCGCGGCGATGGCACGTGGCTGCGGTTCCATCACCTCGGCTGGCCCGAGGCCAACGAGCACTACCGTGTGTCCTGCAATTGCTGGGCGATGTACCTGCGGGTACTGCGCCGCTACCTGGAGCACGGCGAGCGCGTGCCGTACGACCAGCGGCTCGACGTGTAGGGCCTACCCATGGCTCGGCCGAACGAAACTCTGGAACGCGCCAGCGGTGGGCCACTGCGCTCCTGGCCGGCCGTGCGTGTCGGCACTCCCGATAGCGCGAAGGGCCGAAGCATCCGCTCCGTGGCCCACCGCTGACGACGCCTCACCGCGCGCGTAGGGCCGACCCATGGGTCGGCGATGCTTGTGAAGGCTCCGGTGTCTCTCGCGCTTCGCCCCTCGCCCCCCTCGCTACGCTCGGGGCATGCCTCGCGCTGTCGCGCTTCAGCGGACCCGCTGTCCCCCCTTGACCACCAGCACCGGCCGTTCGGTCGCGGTGATGTCCTCGAGCGGATTCCCCGGCACTGCGACGATGTCGGCGAGCCGGCCTACCGCGAGTTCGCCGCGATCGGCCGTGCCCAGCAGGTCGGCGCCGTTGATGGTGCCGGCCTGGAGTGCGCCGAGCGGCGACATCCCGGCATCGACCATCACCGCGAACTCGCGCGCGTTCATGCCGTGGGGCATCACCGCCGCGTCGGTGCCGAGCGCGATCTTCACGCCAGCGGCGACGGCCTTGCGGAACGATGCGTCGGCCATCGGCAGCACGTTCTCGGCCTTGCTGCGGAGCAGCGGCGGCAGCGCGTCCATCGGGATCAGCCCGGCGAGTGCGCGGGTGGGCACCAGGTAGGTGCCGTGCTGCTTCATCAGCGCGATCGCCTCGTCATCGAGGATCTAGCCGTGCTCGATCGACGCCACGCCGGCGCGCACCGCCGCCTTGATCCCCACCGTGCCGTGGGCGTGCGCCGCCACCTTCACACCATGTCGCGCGGCCTCCTCGACCACGGCGCGCAGCTCGGCGTCGCTCATCTGCTGCGCGCCCACCGATTCCTCGAACGACAGCACGCCGGCGGTCGCGCAGATCTTGATCACCTTGGCGCCGTACTTGAGCTGCTCGCGAACCGCGCGGGTGAAGGCATCGGGGCCGTCGGCGATCCCCTCGTGCTCATCCTGCACGCGGATGCCCGGTGCGAAGCCGGTCACGTCGCAGTGACCGCCGGTGATGCCGAGGGCGTGGCCGGCGGGGACGATGCGGGGGCCGAGCACCGTGCCGCGGTCGATGGCGCGCATCAGTGCCACGTCCACGAAGCCGCCGCTGCCGACATTGCGGACGGTGGTGAAGCCGGCCTCGAGCGTCTTGTAGGCGTAGGCCACGGCATTGATGGCGCCGTCGACGGCGGTCTGCCGCACCGGGGCGAGGTCGAAACCGGGGCCGAGTTCGCCGGTGAGGTGGACGTGGGCGTCGATGAAGCCGGGGAGCAGCGTGGCGTCGCCGAGGTCGATGCGCGTGGCGCCGGCGGGAACGGTGCCGCCCACCTGGGTGATACGGCCCTGGTGCATCACCACCAGGCCAGGCAACTGCATCCGGCCGCTGCGGACATCGAGGAGGCGGTCGGCGGTCACCGCGGTGGGTTGGTCCTGCGCGTGCAGAGAGAAGCGAACAGCGAACAGCGACAAGGCGGCGACTAACAGCGCGGCGCGGCGACTGGCGGTGGGCATCGGCAGGTCCGTGGTGGGGATCTGGCGAAGGTACCTTTCGATCGGCGGGGCCGCCAACCGACGGGAGGGGCCGGTGGGCGAAAGTGAGCGGAGTGGCGCGGGCCGGACGGTGCGGACACTCACCGTGGCCGCGTGGGGGTTCATGGTGGTGCACGCGGTGGTGATCGCGTTGGCATTCGTTGGCGTCTGGGTGCTGCCGATCCCGCTCTTCGCGGCGCTGCTGCTGGCGGGTCCGCTGCTCACCGCTGCCGCGCTGGTGGCAGCGCTCATCGCCCGCGACCGGGTGTACCTGCTGGTCAATGTGGTCGCCGGCGCATGCTACGTCGTGGTGTGGGCGCTGCTGTCCTACCTGCTGATGTGGAGTGTCCCGTAGCGGGTCGGGATCATCTCGACTCGACCGGGTGGCGATCAGGTGGCGGCGAACTCCGACTCGACCGCCGCGGCTTCCCGCTGCCAGCGGTCGTGGGCATTCGCCATCCAGCGCAATAGTCCCTTCTCGCCGCCGCCGATGCGCAGCCGCTCGAGCACCGACGCCTGCAGGCGGCGAACGGTTGCGACCTCGAGGTTCAGCTCGACGGCGATCTCCTTGGGCACCATCAGCTGCGCGCGGCAGCGCAGCAGGTCACAGTGCCGTGGCGTCAGTCGGTATCGGGTACGGAGCCAGGCGAGGAACTCGGGAGGCAGGACCAGCGGCAGGTGGGTGGGTGCGGCGTTCTCGGGGGGGGGGGCACACGAACGACTCCGGTCGGGGGAGGAGTGGAGAATGTCCACGGTCGAGCCGGCCGTCAACCGGTACTGGGAAAAACACTAGCACAACCTTGGAGTAGGTTGGGTGTACCGACCTCTTCTAGCTTGTAACCCATCGCGCTCATCGTGCGGCAAAGCGGTGCAGGACTTGATACGGGCATGTCGCGAAGCGCCTGGAGGGCCTTTCAAGCCGCGGGGTGGGACAGGCTTCCGACACTTCGGTCGATTCGGTGCCGATGCCGTCCGGTGGTCGTTCGATTCGTCCCACCCGCCCGCGGCTGGTAGGGTGCGTTGATGAATCGTACAGAGGTCATTCGCAGTGCCGCATCTCTAGGACAGGGTATTGCCTCGGGACTCGTGATTCCAGTGCGTGCAAACCACAACTGTTGCGGAGGCCTCCCGTGATGTCACCTCAGCGCGTTACCGTACTCGCATCCTGTGCAACCGTTCTCGGCGCGGTGTCACTCCTCGCATCACCGCGGCGAGTTCCTGAGTGCTACCTCAAGGAAACCACGTACGAGGGCTCGTGTCCTAGCCAGTCTGAGCTTACGCAGAACTAATGCAATTGGGGGCATCTCAACTGTCCGACGCAGGCCGAGAAGATCCAGTGTACCAACGGTCAGGGAAGTTTCACGGTCAAGTGTTGCTACAACGGTTCCACGGCCTGCGATGCCAACTAGAGGCCGGTACGACTTCACGAGGATGGAGGCGGCGAGTATCGACTTGCGCGCGTTGTGGTGCTGTGTGATAGGCCAGGGCGGGTGCATCGTGAGCTGGTCGCAGTTTGCCTCCGTACCCAGCGCTGGCGATCCCGGTGATCGTGGTCGTGGGAGTGCTATTTCGTGAGCCAGCGAACGAAAGTCAGCTTCAGCACGCTATTGGCGGTCTTGAGCGTTGCCTGTGCCCTCGTCGTTACAGTGGCTGTCGTGAGGCGCGAGTTGTCGGCCGACCCGCGCCTCCGCCCGCGTAGCATCCGAGACTATGCGCCAGTCCCAGTCGACAACTGGGAGGAATTGGTGGGCGAAGGGCGACGGATCGGGCCAGATTCCGCTGCACTGACGATCGTCGAGTTCGCAGACTTCCCATGTCCCGCGTGCCGCTACTTCCACGAATCCGTGCTCATGCCTGTGATGCTCGCGAATCCCGGAGATGTGGCGCTGGTTTTCCACCATTGGCCACTGCCCTACCATGCCGATGCCTACGACGCCGCGCGAGTCGCGGAATGCGCCGCTCACCAGGACGCGTTTCCGGCTATGGTGGATGCGCTTTATCATTGGCAGGATTCGATAGGTCGCACCGGATTCGACTTCTTCGCCGAAAAGGCACAGATCCGCAACAGGGACGCGTTCAACGATTGCGCGGCGTCCGAGGACAGTGTGATGAGCATTACTCGAGGCATGGCGTTGGCTAACCGGCTAGGGGGCAGCGGGACCCCAACGTTGGTCGTGAACGGAGACCTCCTGCGGTACGTGCCTGACTCCAAAGGCCTAGTGGCACTCCTTGCGCACGCGAAGCGCGAACGAGCGCGATGACTGCCTTTCGTGCAGCATGCGGATCTACTTGGGGAGGGCGCCGCGACAGCATGGCCTCTCCGGAAGCACCAGTTGGTTGGGTGATGCTACTTTCATTGTGCATCGCCTGCTCGGCAGCGTTCCCTTTGCATAGTCAGGGGATATCGCTGCATGAGGTGCATCGACTTCGTGGCAGTGAGTTTGTGCTTGACCCCATCGTGGTTGCGACCGTGGGCCCGAATGGGCAGATCTGGGCCTCACAGCCACGAGACGGGGCCATTGTCGGTCTGCTGCCTGGCGAGACTCGGGTCAGGTGGATCGGTCGTCGCGGGGAGGGTCCGGGTGACCTGCAGGGGGTGGCACAGATCTACCAGCGCGGTGACAGCATCTGGCTGGTCGACCTCGGCTTGAGGCGAGTGACGAAGTACAGGACCGACGGCAGAGTGATCAGTACAGTGACATTGCGCCCACCGGCCGGCATGGTGGGCGCCTTCCTGCAAGCTTCCACGCCGAATGGCGTGTCGTGGTGGCGAGGGCGGGTCGAGGGTGCCACGCAGCTCACGGTGATGGTTGCCCAGCCGGACGGTGCGGGCGCGAAGCGAGTAGAGCTCGACGAGGCGACAGAGTGCTACGTGTCAATGGCGATGCCGAATGGGGGTTCGCTGTCCCGATTGATTCCCTACTGTCACACATCCATGCACGCCTATTCATCCAACGGCATGTTCCGAGTGTCCGCGTATCCGAAAAGCGGCTATGGTGCGACTGCTGAGGTTGCCGTGTCCGTGCGATCGCTCGACGGGGGTATGCATCTCTCTCGAACGGTCTCGGTGCCTGCGGCGCTAATCCCCTCCACGGTACGCGACAGCGCGATTCGCCGCCTGTTCGAAGGCGTCTCGCCCAGGCAGCAGGAGTTGGCTCAGGAGATGGTCCGGCACCAGCTGGTGCCCGAGATATGGTCCCCGTTGGTGTCGGTGGCCGTCTCTGACCACGGTGATGTGCTACTGGTCGTTCGAGACGGGTCGCATACCGATGTCAAGGGAATCCTCCTGCGGCGCGGCGAGTCTCGTATGCGAACTCTGCCTTTCGACAGCACCCAACGCCTCCGGTGGTTTGGTGGAAGCCACGTATTGCTGGTATCCGATGATCCCGACGGAGTTGAGGATGCTGTCCTCTACAGAATGACTCCCGACTAGGTGTCCGCGGTGACCAACCCGACCCGTGCTGGTGCGGGGTTTCGAGGCTGGTGCCGGGAGGAATCGTCAGGTTCACATCGCATTGACGCGGATCGTCCTGATCTGCGGCGTCGAACCCACGACCGACACCTCCTCGCTGTTGAACTGCAGCTCTACTCCATCGTGGACACCGCATCGAGTCCACCGCACTAAGCCGGTCAGCCCCCGTCCCGTTTCCCCCCGACCCCCGTTAGCGCTTAGATTCCTGCCATTCTGGCGTCCCCGACCCCCAGGATGGCACATGGCCCCCAAGCGCGACTTCCTCAAGATCCCCGACCTCTCCGCCCGGGAGACCCTCGACCTCCTGACGCTGGCGGCCGACATGAAGACCGGCCGCTACCAGGAGCGCCCCATGTCGGGAAAGACGCTGGCGATGATCTTCGCCAAGTCGTCCACCCGCACCCGGGTCTCCTTCGAGGTCGGCGCGCTCCAGCTCGGTGGCCACGCCCTCTTCCTCTCCTCCCGCGACATCCAGCTCGGCCGCGGCGAACCGATCCGCGACACCGCCCGCGTCCTCTCGCGGATGGTCGACGCGATCATGATCCGCACCTTCGCGCAGGACGACGTGGAGGAGCTGGCGAAGTTCGCCACCGTGCCGGTGATCAACGGCCTCACCGACCTCCGCCACCCGTGCCAGATCCTCGCCGACCTGCTCACCGTGCAGGAAACATTCGGCTCCGTGCAGGACCGCGTGGTGGCGTGGATCGGCGACGGCAACAACATGGCCAATTCGTGGATCGAGGCCGCCGGCCTCCTCGGCTTCGAGCTCCGGCTCGCCTGCCCCGAAGGCTACGAACCCGATCACGGGATCTATCACGCCACCAAGGCGAAGACCAAGATCCTGATCACCGAGGATCCCGACGAGGCGGTCGAGGGCGCCCACGTGATCAATACCGACGTCTGGGCGTCGATGGGACAGGAAGAGGAGATGGAACTCCGCAAGGTGGCCTTCCAGGGCTACGTGGTCGACGCCGACCTGATGGCGCGCGCCGCGAAGGACGCCATCGTGCTGCACTGCCTCCCCGCGCACCGCGGCGAGGAGATCACCGAGGACGTGCTCGAGGGACCGCAGTCGCGCGTGTTCGACGAGGCGGAGAACCGGCTCCACGCCCAGAAGGCGCTGCTGGCCATGCTCCTCAAATGAGCGAGACCGCCGCCCCCGCCGGCTACGACGCGATGGTGTCGAGCGCCGCGGCCTACACCCCCGCCGCGCACGGCCAGTTCGAGGTGTCGGGCCCCGACGCACACGCGTACGTCAATCGCGTGTGCACGGTGGACATCTCGCGGGTGCCGCCGGGCCGCTTCGCCGACGCGCTGCTGCTCCGCGACGACGCCACGATCCTCGCCCGCGTGACGGTCTACCGCTTCGACGACCTGGTGATGCTGCTGGTGGACGGCGACTCCCGCGCCGCGGCGTGGAGCTACCTGGTCGATCGCAAGCGCGGCAACGTGCGGCTCCGCGACATCAGCGACGACGTGGCGGTGGTGGCGGTGCGTGGCCCCGCCGCGAAGGGACGGCTGGCCACGCTGCTCGAACCGGTCCCCGAGTCGCCCGGCGACCTCCGGCGCGCGCGACTCGCCGGCGTGGATGTGTTCGCCGCGCGCGCCACGCGCCTCGGCCCCGACGGACTCGACCTCTACTGCCGCGCCCGCGACGTCACTTCGCTCCGCTCCGCCATCGAGCGGCTCGGCGTGCCGTTCGTCGGCGCCGACACGTGGAGCCTCGTGCGCCTGGAATGGGGGATCCTGCGCATCGGCACCGAGGTGGCCGCCGAGGACACGCCGGTGGAGGCGGGGATGGAAGAGCTGGTGGCACAGGGAAAGGGCGCCCCGTTCCCCGGCGAGGTGGCACTCGCCAATCGCCATCGCAGCGGCGCGCTCAAGGTGCTCATCGGCTTCACCACCGAGGGCGACACCGCGCCACCGGTGGGGAGCGAGGTGCAGGTCAACAACCGCACCGTCGATCGCGTGCGCTCGAGCGCCGTGTCGCCGCGCGCCGGCGTGATCGGGATCACCGCGGTGCCGCGGGGGAGTGACGTGGCCGGGACGCCGATCCGGATCGTGGCGGCGGATCGGGAGTGGGATGCCACGCTCAAGCGGCCGCCGTTTGTTGAGCGTGGGGGATGAACGTCGCGCGTCGGCCCGCGGCTGAAGCCGCGTCTCGGCGAACACGGCGGCATGAAGCCGCCTGTCGCGATCGGCAGTCTCACCGGGGCCCGCTTCAGCGGGCGCCCCTGCCGAGACGCGGCTTCAGCCGCGGGCCGCGATTCCCATGAACCTCGCCCTCCTCACCATCTCCGACGCCTGCGCCCGCGGCGAGCGCCAGGACGCCTCGGGTGACGCCGTGGCGGCGTGGGCATCGGAGCGGGGGTACACCCTCGCCCAGCGGGCCACCATCCCCGACGAGACGGTGCAGATCGCGGCGACCCTCGCCCGATGGTGCGACGACGGTGTCGCGGAATTGGTCATCACGACCGGCGGGACCGGGTTGGGACCCCGGGACGTGACCCCCGAGGCGACCCGGGCAGTGCTGGAGCGCGAGGCCCCCGGGATCGCCGAGGCGATCCGGGCTGCTGCCCTGCCGACTGTCCCCACCGCGGCGCTCGGTCGTGGGGTGGCCGGGGCGCGGGGGCGGACCCTGATCGTCAACCTCCCCGGCTCGCCCGGCGGGGTGCGCGACGGGCTGGCGGTGCTCGCCCCGCTGGTGGACCATGCCGTCCGGCTGCTGGCCGGAGAGACGGAGCACTGAGATGGCCGCGCAGGTGATCATCACCCTCGCCGACCTCGAGACGGCGATCCCGCTCGACAAGGCGCTCGAGGCCATGGGTGTCGCGGTCGAACTCGTCGCCTCCGCCGACGAGGGGCGCGCCGCGCTCGGCCGCGAGCAGCCGCTGGTGCTGGTGCTCTCCGGCGCGGTGCACGAGCCGGTGTACCGCGCGCTGGCCGAGCGGGCGCGCGAGCTCGAGGTGGCGGTGCTGGCGCTGCTCGAGCCCACCGACTCCGAGCGCACCGAGCGGCTGGCGCGACTCGGCGCCACCGAGGTGCTCGTCAAGCCGGTCGACACCGACGACCTGGTGGCCACCGTGCTCCGCATCCGCGAGCGGCGCGAGCTGCAGCGGCGCACCGGCATCGCCGGCGACAGCGCCGCGATCCAGGAAGTGCTCATCAAGATCGAGCAGATGGCGCCGGTGTCGAGCACCGTGCTCATCGAGGGCGAGAGCGGCACCGGCAAGGAGCTGGTGGCCAAGGCGATCCACGACCTGTCGCCGCGGCGCGGCAAGCCGTTCATCGCGGTCAACTGCGCGGCGCTGCCCGAGACGCTGCTCGAGAGCGAGCTTTTCGGCCACGAGAAGGGTGCCTTCACCGGTGCGGCGGAGCGGCGGCTCGGCCGCTTCGAGCTGGCCGACGGCGGGACGATCTTCCTCGACGAGATCGGCGAGATCCCCGCGAGCGTGCAGGTCAAGCTGCTGCGCGTGCTGGAGACCCGCTCGTTCTTCCGGCTCGGCGGCGTGGCGCCGATCAAGGTCAACGTGCGGGTGGTCACCGCCACCAATCGCGACCTGCGCGATCGGGTGGCACGGGGCGAGTTCCGCGACGACCTCTACTACCGCCTCAACGTGTTGTCGATCTACCTGCCGCCGCTCCGCGAGCGCAGGGAAGACATTCCGCAACTGGTGCGGCGCTTCGTGCGCGAGTTCGCCGCGCAGCACGAGCGACCGTTCCCCGGGATCTCGGCCGAGGCGATGGAGCGGCTGGTCGACGCACCGTGGCCCGGCAACATCCGCCAGCTCCGCAACCTGGTGGAGAGCATGGTGGTGCTGGCGCCGGGCACCGAGATCCGCGCCAGCGACATTACCGACGACGTCACCGAGCCGCTCGGCTCGCTGTTGACGGTGCGGATCGAGCACGCCGCGGAGCGCGGCACCATGGTGGGCGGGGCGGAATTCGAGTTCATCCTGCGCTCGCTGATGGAGCTCCGGGTCCAGGTGGAGGAGCTCCGGCGGCGGCTCGAGCGGGCGCCCGAGGCGATGCAGGTGATCGACATGGACGACGAGACCCAGGTCTCGATTCCGGTCAGCTCGATCCCGGCGATGGGGGCCGAGGAGGAGCCCGAGCCGGAGGTGGTGGTGTGGCGGGAGGGGATGACCATGGCCGACGTGGAGCGGGCCACCATCCAGGCCGTGCTCGACCAGCAGGGGGGGAACCGCCGCAAGGCGGCCCAGCTGCTGGGCATCGGCGAGCGGACCCTGTACCGCAAGCTCAAGGAGTTCGACATCGCCTAAGTGACCATCTGTATTGATCTTGGGACGGCTCACCTCTTGACTCTTCTCAAGTGATTCCCCAACTTGGACGGGCGCGCACTGGTGCGTGCCCGCCTCTCGGGGCCCCCAATTGCAACTGACGGTCGATCCTTCGCGTTGCGTCGCGTGCCTCGCGTGCGTCCGGGTGTGCCCAACGGACGCCATCGCGTTGCCGCCGGAGGCGCGCGTGGTGGGGCTGGTCGCGGAGGACTGCATTCGCTGCGGCGAATGCATTCCCGCCTGTCCCCACACCGCCATCGCCGCCAGCGGCGCCCTCGACCGCGCCCTGGCGATCGCCGAGGCGGGGACCGGGGCGCTGATCCTGGCACCCGAGGCAGCGGCATGGTTCCATCCTGCAACGCCAGAGCAGCTGGTCAACGCCTGTTACGAGGCGGGGTTCCGGCATGTCTCCCGGGGGGTGGTGGGTGACGAGCTGGTGGCCCAGGAGTACCTGCGGCTGTGGGAGGACCCCGACTGGGGGACGCTGATCCGGAGCACCGATCCGGTGGTGGTGGCGGCCGTGACGGCCCACCATCCCGAGCTGGTTCCCTACCTGGCCCCGGTGACCTATCCGTGCGTGGCAGAGGCCCGGTTCCTGCGTCATTCGCTGGGGTCAGGGCTCCCGGTGGTGTACGTCGGGACCGGGGCGCCGGGGGCCGTCGACGAGCTCGACGCGGTGATGACCTTCGCCGACCTGGAGCAGCTGTTCGCACTGCGCGAGGTGCGGCCGGCGCAGATGCCGGAGACGTTCTCCCGGCTGCCGTCGGAGACCCGGCGCCACATGAGTGTGGCGGGCGGGCTGCCGCTGGAGATGGTGGTGAGCGGGTCGTCGCTGGGCCGCCGCATCCTGGCGGTGCGGGGACTGGAGGGGCTCGGCGCGCTGGCGCGCGCGGTGGGGCACGACCGGATCGACCTCGGCTTCGTGGACGTGCAGACGCACCACGGCGCGCTGGGTCATCCCACCGCGGGGCCCAAGGAGGAGCTCTATCGTCGGCGCCGGTTGCTGGCGTCGTACGAGCCGACGCGGAGCCGGGTGCCCGTGGTGCCCGACCCGGCGCCGGTGGAGGTGGGGGCGACGTTCCCGTTCGGCAGCCGGCGCGAGCAGGCGGAGCCGCAGGCGGTGCGGGCGATCCTCGACGCGATCGGGACGAGTCCCGACGGCAAGGCGTGGGATTGCCGGGCGTGCGGCTACCAGACCTGCCACCGGTTTGCGCAGGCGGCGGCGTTGGGCAGGGCCTCGCTCCGGCAGTGCGTGCCGTGGCTGGCGCGGCGGGCCGACGACGCCTCGCGCGACGCGAGCACCGACGCGCTCACCGGGTTGGCGAGCTACCGCTCGCTGCAGCAGCGGCTGGGGCACGAGGTGGAACGGAGCAAGCGCAGTGGCGAGTCGTTCGCGGTGCTGTTCATCGACCTCGACCGGCTCAAGGAGCTCAACGATCGCTTCGGCCACGAGCGCGGCAACATGGTGCTCAGGGCGGTGAGCGACGAGCTCCGCAAGACGATCCGCGCCACCGACCTTGCGGCGCGGTACGGCGGCGACGAGTTCGTGGTGCTGCTCACCCGGACCGACCGGGCCGGCGCCCTGCGGGTGGCCGACGCGGTGCGGGAGCGGGTGGAGCAGGCGGGCGACCGGATGGGGTTCAACCTCGGCCAGATCACCGTGAGCATCGGGGTGGCCGAGTACGATCCCGCGGCGCCGGGCGAGGGGCCGCTGCTGGAGCAGGCCGACCGGGCGCTGTATCTGGCAAAGGCGGCGGGCAGGAACACGATCGCGTGAGCACGCAGGCGCGCCGCTTGCGGCGCGCGATGCGAGTGACAATCACGGATGGCGGCCACTCGCGGGTGGCGATCGGTCATCCACCATGCACGACCATCACGACAGGAAATGCCGTGACCGCTTCACCGCAGCAGTTTCGCGATCCTGCCGGGGCCCGTGCGGGAGGGTCTCCGATCGATCCGGCCAACGACCCCTGGGGGGTGCGTCGGGCCGAGAATCTGCTGACGTCGCTCGAGGGGGTGCTCTCGGCGCGGGTGGTGACCACGCCGCTGGGCGAGGTGAGCGAGATCCACATCCTGGCCACCAATGCGCAGACGCCCAAGCAGGTGGTGCGCAACGTGGAGAGTGCGCTGCTGGCGCACCTGGGGCTGCGGGTCGACCATCGCAAGATCAGCGTGGCGCACACGGCGGAGGTGGAGCCGTTGCGGACGCTGGAGCAGGTGGCGGTGCGGCAGCAGGCCAACCAGCGCGCGGTGCTGTTCGAGGAGCTGCTCATCGCGCCGGCGGGCCGGCCGCGCTGGGTCACGGCCACGGTGACGCTCACCTGCGAGGGGAACGTCGAGACGGCCACCGAGGAGGGTCCCGACACGCCGCGCAACCGGGTGGAGAGTGCGGCGCGGGCGGCGGTGCGGGTGATCGAGCGGCTGCTCGAGCGGCACTCGCTGGCGCTCGAGGGAACGCAGGTGGTCGACGCGTTCGACCGGACGTGGGTCATGGCGGGGGTGCAGGCGGTGGGTGGCCGGCACTCGACGCTGCTGGTGGGGTCGGCGGAGGTGCGCGAGAGTGCCGAGCATGCGGCGGTGTTCGCGGTGCTGGATGCGACCAATCGCTGGGTGTCGGCGCGGCGGCAGATCGCCGGCTGAGGAATTGAGGTCAACCTGCGGGTGCGAGCCCGCGTAACGGAGCATTGACCGAAAGGAGTACGGGGGGAAACACCAGGGTCCGGCAGTGAGCGGAGCCGAGCGGTCCAAACAAGCGAAGCGTCAGGCAGGTCAAGCGGGATCTGCCCCTCTCAGTGGGTATTTGGCTTTGGAGAGGAGGTGACGCACATGCTGGAATGGCTGGCCGCTGCGGTGGATTTCATCGCGGGTCTTTTCCGCGCTGAGACTGTAAGCTGGGGTTAAGCCGAACTAGCTGGGGTTTCCTCCCAATCATATGCCCTTCAACGCCGCGGTTCGTCGGTACGTGATCGGAGTCGTCCTCGCTGCAGCGGTCGTGCTGTGGGGAACCTCTCTCATTGGCGACGAGGCTCCCGGCGCGTGGGCGCTCTTCAGCCTCCTCTTTGTCGGGTGCCTGCTGGAGGTATCACGGACCCAGAACAAGTCCGGGGGTCTCACAGGCTCCCTGGTCTTCGTGTTCCACCTCGCAGTCGGCTTGATCCTTGGTGGCTTCTGGGGTGCGCTGACCGCTGGCGTCGTGAAGGCGATCTCACAGCTCTATGAGCGAACGCCGCTGATCAAGGCGGCATTCAATATTTCGGAGCGAATCGTCTCGGTCGGGTTGACGTTCATCTGTTACAGCTTCTTTGGAGGGGTTCATCCCCCCGCGTTTCTGGACCCCGCGACCGCAGGGCTAGTCACTTTCGACGTTGCACTCGGCGAAGTCGGCGTGTTCTTGTTGGCGGCGCTGGTCTACTTCATCACCAATTCCATCCTTGTCAACACCGTTGTCGCGTTGGCAAGCAATCGCCCGATAGTTTCTACTTGGCGCGCGAACACCGTATGGGTGTTGGGCTACGATCTTGCCGCTAGTTCGCTGGCTATCGTCGTCGCTTGGTTGTTCCTGGTGTCAAATGAATCACAAGGTGTCGGACGTTTCCTCTTCCTCGTGATCGTGCTACCGTTGATCGGCGCGCGACATATCTATGGCAAGCTGAATCGGCTCGAGGAGGTCCACAAAGAGCTCGATCTTGCCTATGAGGAGCTCGAACTGAATGTTCGGGAACAACTCGCGATGATGGTGAAGGCCATCGAAGCCCGTGATCCATACACATCGGGCCACTCGCGCCGGGTCTGCGGACTTTCCCGAGCGATCGCTGTGGATTTGGGCTTGTCGCCTGAAGAGATCGAAGACATCGAGAACGCGGCACTACTTCACGACGTCGGAAAGATCCACGAAGAGTTTGCGCCGCTCCTTCAGAAGGAGGGTAAGCTTAACGAGGATGAGTGGGCGATCATGAAGACCCACTCGGCAAAAAGTGCAGAGCTGGTCTCATTGTTCTCTAGGTTCCAGGGATATGTCGTGAGTTGTGTTCGCCACCATCACGAACGCTGGGATGGTAGGGGCTATCCGGATGGGATCTCAGGAGACGCGATCCCTCTTGGGGCGCGGATCATCGCAATTGCCGACACTGTGGATGCGATGACAACCAATCGACCGTACCGAAAGGCACTCTCGCTCGAGGTCGTGTTGTCGGAACTTAACAAGGGACGATCGACCCAATTTGACTCGGATCTTGTCGATCTCACCGTAAATTCGGTGACTGTTCGTCGCCTGATCTCGGACCCATCCAGCATACCCGAGTACTTGCCTCAGCCACGGATTCGAGCGCGAGCACATGAAGCGATCCGGTCTGGTCGATCACCCTCGAGCAAGTCCGCTGCTCCGACAAGAGCTGCCGGTGATAGGTAACCTGTCATTCCCGTGATCAACCCTCTCCGCGGCCAGTACCGGCGGTTTGCATTAGGCCCAGTCGCTGATTGACCTGCGTCAGGTGTCGGGGCAGCCGTGCCAATGCTCGCTGGAGTTCCCTGGGCGCGTCCGATGTCTCTCTGCCGAGCCTCGCCTCAAGGAGTACGACTGAGGCGAGTGCCTCAGCTCGGTCCTTCTCGTGGATTCCCCGTAGGGGCAAGACTGACTTCCGAATGCCCTCTAGTGCCCGCACTTGACTAGCGTGGGTTGTTGACGCGAGCGCTTGCCACCTCGCAAACGGGCCAGCGAAATCGAGTGCCAGTGGGCGGTCAGTGCCTAACGAGAGCGCACTCCGTGCGACGCTTGTTGCTCGACGTTCCTCACCTAGCAGTTTCAAAATATCCGCCTTTAGCAGCCCAATGCCTTGACGTTGCCATGCCGGTGCTTGTGGGCCTGACCAACTGACGAGATTGTCCATCGTCAAGCGGGCATCGTTCGCATGATTGCTCAGCGCAAGGCCGAGCGCACGCTCAAATGAGGCGGCTATCGCGATGATACTGCATTCCTTACCGCGAAGGGTGTCGAGAGACAACGTGGCGTACGCGATCTGTTGGTCAACGTTTCCAAGACGCCCCGTCGCGATTGCCATGCTGGCCGATGCGGCCGCCCGATGGAGTCTATTGTCAAGTTCCGTCGCAAGGCGCATGGCGCGATCTAGTAAGGGAGGGGCCGAAGAATACTCGCCACTCATTAGCTTGGTACTAGCGGCACCGATCAATGTCCGGATCGCAACCGAACTACGGTATCCGTGATCGTCGATCAACCCTACAGCCGTCTCGAGTAACGCAACAGCGTGGGTCACGTCGCCTACGTTTGCGTAGTACCAAGCTGCCGCTGAAAGGAATTGTAGGTGGTCATAAGGTTCAAGGCTGCTCCGATCGAATGAGTCAAGGGCGCCACGGAAATGGTCCATCCCCGAGGAGTCGTGCGTGTACGACAAGAGGTAGGGAATGGCGTTGAGAGCGCGAACGCGAACATCAGCGGGCTGGCGCGATGCCGCGATTCGGCCTAGAGCCTGCACGCACAGCTCGTGTTCACTGCGCGCATCGCCACGACTCCAGTGGTCCCCGATTACCCGCAGGACCTGTTGCCAATGCGCATCCGGTCCGGTGATAGAGTCCTCAGGGTGGTTGAGTACGCGAATAGACGAAGACCATTGACCAAGCTCTTGCAGGGATTCGGCCCAGAGTAATTGTGCTATGCGACGCTCTCGTCCCTGAAGTGTGGATATCCCGGTGCGAAGTGCAATCTCAGCCTCATGCGGTGCTCCCAGCCGGATCGCTTCACGTGCGCCAGTCAGGAGGAATGGTGCTGCGTCTTCAGTGCGGCCGGCCCGGACCAGGTGCCATGCCACTTCGAGTTGTGATGCTCCGTTCAGGGTGTTTCGCGGGGCGCTCTGAAGGCGGTCTGCCACACACGAGTGAAGCGCTCGTCTCATTGGCGCCGCTATCGCCATGTACCAAGTATGGCGTACTGACTCACTGGCGAACTCCAAGCGACCTCCGGAATCGCGGAGTACCCTATGCGCCATGAGCGTCGTGATCGCGCGCAAGGTACGCGGGAGCGGCGACTCGACAAGTGTATACATTGTCAAGTCGTTGAGGCGACGACCAAGGACGGCCGCAAGATCGGCAACAGCGCGAGTGTCCGGATCCAGCGCCGACAGCACGCCGCTTAGCAGGTGTCCCGTCAACAGTGCCGGTGAGGTGGTGGGCGCAGTTGTCATTGCACCAAATGTCAGTGCGAAGGACTGATCACCTCTCTGTCGCCAATCGCTCACCAATTGCACGAGCTGTAGTGGGTTGCCATTCGCCGCGATCAGTATCGCGCGCCGAACGGACGGCCCTGGATCGTCGTCTGCTAGTAAGCTCTGGAGTAGCTCTTGTGCGTCCAGTGGGCGAAGCGGCTCAACGTCCAGCGTCGTGATCTCGAGAGAGGAAGTCAGTTGCGACAGGCAATACCTACTGGCCTCCTCACCTTTAGGTTGTGGAGAGGCCGTCATCAGTACGAGCAATGGCAAGTCTTGTGCACGACGAAGAACGAGGTGTGCCACTGCTAGCGAGATCGGGTCAGCCTGATGGAAGTCATCTAGCACGATAACTAGGGGTGCTTCTTCAGAGAGGGCGAGGAGGAGAGCGACTATCGCCTGCGCGATGCGTAGGCGAGCGTCCTCCCGAGTGTCGGGCCCCGAGGGTGGCAGGCCAGGCCACCGTTGATGGACCTTCGGGCTAAGCGAGGATAAGACTGCGAGCTGTCTCGGATCGGCTCCACCAGCACCGGGGAGGTCGACCAGCTCACTCACTAGCGTGCTGATGAAGCCGAGGGGAAGGTCGCGCTCGAGTGAGAATCCCTGGACACTGACGGTGCTCGCCCCCTCGAGTGCAACCGCGCTTGCAACGCGGTCGACAATCGTGGTCTTGCCGACACCATTCTCACCTTGAACTAAGATGAGCCGTGAGGCCCCCGCTTTGGCCTGCTGCCACGCCTGGTAGCAAGCACGATACTCGAGTTCTCGGCCGACGATGGGGCTGTGACGGTACTCGATGAACGGAGTGTGGGTCTTGGCGGCGCACTGGGGGCGCTCGACTGTACCGCGGCGAATTCTCGACGCGAGTTCTAGCAGCGCGCGGCTTGGTGCCGCGCCGAATTCCTCGGCGGCACGAAGTCGCCAGCGGTCGAACAGCCGAAGCGCCCCCATCCGATCTCCCGCGAGCGTGCGCACCTCGATGAGAGCGCGGACGGCGTGCTCGGAAAGCTCATCAACCGCTGCTAAGTGTTCAGCAGCGAGCATCATGCGGTGTAGATTCCCACTGCAACGATACCGCTCAATGCTGAGCAGCAGCGAATCATGAATAAGCGGGATCAACCGGGCGCGCGTGGTGTCTACCCAGTGTCCGAAGGCTAGGGCATTGGGAATATCGAAGTCTTGAAGGAACAAGCCGATTGCTTCGTCGGCGGATGTCATCCATTCCTCTGTCCTAATTCCTTCGGTATCCGTGGCCACCCGGCCGGACCTCAATCGAACGGTGTCCCGGGTTGAGTCGAAGGCGTCCGAACCTAGCCGGCCCCGCAGGACCGACAGGGCTGTTGCGAGGGAGTGTCGTGCATCCTCAAGCTCAGCATCCGGCCAAAGTAGTGTGGCCAATTGATCTCTACGGTGCGCTCTTGGGGGCTCAACGGCGAGGTAGACGAGCAATGCCAAGTGCTTGCGAGTCCGGAAGCGCACCGGCTCGCCATCTGGACCGAACAACTGCGGTTGCCCCAGGCAGACTAGGCGGAAGGGGAGCACGTCGAGGCCTCCATCTGGAGAGGGTGTCCCCGGAAGGGTGCTACACTACCCTCAAATACTCCTCAAATCCGCGACCCGCCAGCCCAGAGAACCCTTCGTGCCAGCTTCACGCCGACCCGCCCTCCTGCTCCTCGCAGTCACCCTCTCCACAACCCCACTCGCCGCCCAGTCGCCGGTCACCGGCGACTTCATCGACGACTACCGGTCCCGGCACACCATCACCGATACCGCCTGGCTCCATCACCCCGGCACCCGGTACCGGATCACCCGCTGGGACTCGGCCGGCCAGTTCCTCATCGCCCGCAACGTCGACTCCACCTGGACCCGGATCGACTGGATGGCGCTCGAGGCGATGCCGCCCTGGACCTGGGCCTTCTGCATCGCCACCTGGAACGCCCCCACCGCCGACTCCGCCGCCCGGGTCACCATCGCCCGCAGGGACGCCCCGCGCACCGGCTGCAACGGCTTCCCGTTCACCCGGATGCGACCGGCCGACGACCTCCCCTGACCCCCCTGCAACCCTTCCCGACCCCGGAGCATCCATATCAGTGAGGCCGGCAGAAGTTGCTGCTCCTCCGGCTTCACCGCAGTAGATATTCCTCCCTTGCGACCTCCCGGTCCGCCGCCCGCACGGGGCGGGCCGCGGATGGTCCGCTTGCGCGAGAAGTGAGGAACGAGTCCCGAGGAGTGAGAATGTCCCCTCCCCCCACGTCTCAGGACTCACCCCTCACTTCTCCCTGCAGTACATTCCCGGCTCCTCCCACACCCACAGGAGCCGCCCGTGCCACGTCTGCGCCTTGCCGCCGTGCCCATTGCCCTCGCCGCCTGCACCGCCGCCCCGCCCGAGATCGTCGAGACCGCGGGCCCCTGCGCCGACGCCTTCGGCGGCCAGACCTGCACCTGGTCGCGGAGCCAGGGCGACTCGCTCCTCGCGGTGGGGGCCACCGTGCCGCTCGCGTCGATCGCCGGCGCCCCCGACTCGATGGAGATGTCGTGGCCGCCCGCCTACCAGGCCGACCTCGCCATGCCGGCCGGCAGCGAGGCCGCCAGCGGGCTGGTGAACTACACCTTCGCGTGGGAGCCGATGGGCCACCCGCCGCCGACGTTCTTTGCACCCCACTTCGACTTCCACTTCAACTTCATCTCCGCCGCCGAGCGCCAGGCGATCGACTGCAGCGACCGCACCAAGCCCGCTGCGGTGCCGGCCGGCTACACGCTGCGCGACGAGCCGCTGCCGCCGCCAGTGGCCGAGATGCTCGGCACCGACACGCTGATCGGCACCTGCGTCCCCAACATGGGAATGCACTCGCTGCTCGAGTCCGAGTACGCCACCAGCGAACTGTTCAGCGGGACGATGGTGGTGGGCTACTACGGCGGCCGGCCGATCTTCATCGAGCCGATGGTCACCCGAGCCAAGCTGATGGAACGGCAGTCGTTCACGCTGCCGGTGCCGGAGATCCCCGGCGCCACGTGGGCGTACCCGCGCACCTTCAACGCCGAATGGGTGCCGGAGAGCGAGTCGTACCGGATGACGTGGAGCGATTTCCGCGCGGGGAGCTGACGTGGTGATGGGATGGATACCCGCGGGCGCACCCCCCGGGGTGCGCGATGCCGGCACCGCGCGTCCCAAGGGACGCGCCTGCGCGATTGCATTGCTGGCCCTCGCCGCCTGCTCCTCGGGCGATGCCGCGTCGGGCGCCTGGCGGAGCACCACCACCTCCGCCGGCGATACCACGGTGGTCACCACGCACGCTGGCAGCGTGGGCGGCCGGCAGGTGATCGACTCGGTGACGGTGCTCTGGCAGAGCGAGTCGCTCGAGCGCCCCACCCAGCTGGTGCTCGCCGGCAACCGGATCGCCATCGCCGACCGCACCCGCATTCACCTGATCTCCACCGACGGCACCCCGATCGCCACACTCGGCCGCGAAGGCGAGGGGCCGGGCGAGTTCGTGCAGATCGGCGCGATGGGGAGCACCGACAGCGTCATCTTCGCCGTCGACCGGCAGCACAGGCACTGGGCCCGGTTCGACACCAACGGCGCGATGCTCGAATCGGGGACGATGCTGCTTGACCCCGACCTGCCTTCGATGATGCCGGGACGGATCGCCCTGGTGGACCAGATCGCCCAGCTGGCGTGGGGCTCCGGCGTGAGCACCCGAGGCGAACCCAACTTCGCCGGGATCGTGAGCCACCCGCTCAACGGCGCGCTGCCGTCGGAACGCGGCCGGGTCATCGGCCAGCCGTACGTGTTCGGCGCGTCGATGACGGCCTCGCTCGCGTCACTCTTCGGTCCCACGCCGATCATCGCGATGGCGCCGGACGGCCGGGCCGCGCTCGCCGACGGCGTGGAATACTGCATCGCCATCAGCGGCGACGTGCGACCGAAGCGGTTCTGCCGCGACTGGGATCGTGTGCCGGTCACCGACGCGGTGCGCAATCCCGACTGGCAGGCGGTGTACGCCGAGTCGGGTGTCCCCGAGGCGGTGCTGGGACCGCTCCGCGAGGTGCTCGAGCTGGTGGAGGTGGGCGACCGCCGCAACTCGCTCACGGCGCTCAACTTCGATCGCGACAACCGGCTCTGGGTGCACGTGGTCGACTCGACCACCGCCGACATCCACCCGATCCTGATCCGCTTCACCCCCAGCCGCCGCCCGGCGCACCGCCACTGGGACGTGTTCGACCGCGACGGCCGGCTGCTCTGGGAGCTGATCCTCCCGAGCGGCTTGACGCCGTGGGAGGCCGAGGGGAGCAAGGTGTATGGCATATACGAGGTCGATACTGGCGAGCTCGTCGTCGCATCGGTGGAGATGATGGGTGAAGGGTGAAGGGGGCAGTCCCCTTTACCCTTCACCCATCACCGTTCACCAAGCTCCGATGCACACCATCCGCATCTACACTGCTTCCGACCGCGCCGAGTGGGGCCGGATGCGCACCACGTTCTGGCCCGACCAGGTCGAGGCCGACATGGACGACTGGCTGTCGCGCGCTGACGCGGTGGTGCTGGTGGCCGAGCGCGACGGCGGGGGATTGTGCGGCTTCGCCGAGGTGGGGGCGCGGCGGTATGCCGACGGCTGCCTGACTTCGCCGGTGGCCTACCTCGAGGGGTGGTATGTCGACGCCGATGCGCGCGACCGCGGTGTCGGGTCGGCGCTGGTGGAGGCCGCATTCGACTGGGCCCGCGCCCAGGGCTACACCGAGATGGCCTCCGACGTCCTGCTCGACAACCTCGGCTCGCAGCGCGCCCACCTGGGCCTCGGCTTCGAGGAGGTGGAGCGGGCGATTCATTACCGCAGAGATCTCTGAAGACGGTGACGAGGGACGGGGGACGGGAAACAGGTGACAGGGGACGGGTGACGGGGGACGGGGACTGCACGAGCCAGCGTCCGAGCGGGCCCCTGTCCCCCGTTACGCGTCGCCCGTCCCCCGTCCCCCGTGACATTCTGCCTGCCGACCGGGCACATCCTTCCGTGCGTCGGGTACGACTGCGCGTCCTCAACCCCGGGGCACCATGCAGACCCTGATCACCGTCCACTGCACCCGCGGCGCGTCGCTGCGCGACGCGATCGAGAACGACCCCCAGCGCGAGAAGCGCCACGCGCTCGAGGTGGTGTGGGCCCACAAGCCCGGCCGCTATCCCGGCTGGCTCAAGCTGCGCAGCACCGCCCCCGACCGGCCCGGTGCCGTGAACGTCGAGTGGGACGGCGACGCGCGGCTGCTGCTCTGCCGCGTGATCACCCGCGGCAAGAGTCGGCAGCACCTGATCATCGGCGACCTGGTGGACTACCTCATCGCGCGGCACCGGCGCCGGATTCGCTTCATGGTCATCACCCCGGAGACGCGATGAGGCGCGCGATCATCGTCGGCCTGCTCGCCACCACCGCGTGCGCCGGGGCGAGCGGCGGCTATTCGGGCCGCACCGGCAGCGACGCGGTGGCGGCACTCTACGACCGGATCGGGATGCACGGCGACACTCCCGCGGCGGTACGGCGCTCCCTCGGCGAACCGCTCCGCGTCGACCGCAACACGGTGCCCAACCGCCACGGCTACGGTACCGACACCGCCATCACCATGGTGCATCCCCGCTGGCGGCACGAGTTCCTCGCCCTCGGCGCATCGGGCAACGTGCTGCTGCTGGGCGCGGAGACCACCGACCCCACGGTGACCTTCCCGGGCGGGATCACCATCGGCACCACCACCGGCGAAGTCGCCCGCACGCGGCTCGGCCCGCCGGAAGCGGAGGAGGCGCGCGGCGACAGCACCATCGCCACCTGGCGCCACCCCACGCACGAGGCGGAGAGCTACGTGGAGCTGGCGGTGCTGCGGGATACGGTGCGCCTGCTGCGATGGGTGCCGTACGTGGACTGACTGCTGCGACAAGGCGAAGGGCGAGGGGCGAGGGGCGAAACCGCCCGCTCCCGCTCCTCGCCCCTCGCGATGTCGCGTCAGTCAGGGCGTCGTCGTCGCCGCCGCGAATGCCGCCGCGCCGCCCACCACCGGGATGGTGATCGACGTCCCCGCGAGGTCCACCTGCAGCTCGGTGCCCGGGGCGGGCCAGAGGGTGAAGCCCCGGTCGCTCGAGAACACCATCAGCGCCAGCCGCTTGCCGGCCGGGATCACCTGGTCGTCGGGCTGCAGGTCGAAGGTCATCTCGTAGAACTCGCCCGGCACCAGCGGCTCACTCTTCTCCAGCGAGTTGCGGTTCTGCAGGTCGGCCCAGCCGCGGGTGATCATCGAGAAGTCGGGCTGGCGGCGCTGCGGCTCGTCGTAGGGAATCGCCACCAGGTACACCGACAGGTTGGCGGCGGGCTTGTTGACCGCCACGCGCACGGTCACCCGCGGGGTGCCGCTGATGTGGAGCGGCTGGGTGAGCTCGGGCGTGGCGTACACCAGCCGGTGCTCCGACTCTGCCATCCGCGCCAGCGCCACGCTGCTCGAGTCGACCAGGTCGGTCAGCGTCTCGATCGGCGGGGTGGCCGGGGCGCCCATCGCGAGGCCGCCCACGCCGTTGCCGCCGCCGGTGGGATGCAGCGTCACGCCGGCGGAGGTGGGGAGCGGGTAGTTGGCGTACGGCGTGGGCTTGTCGCGCGCGTCGCCCTCGCGGACGATCCACGCCTTGGGGTCGTTCTCGACGCCGTTCTGCACGTCGTAGAGGTAGCGGGTGAACCAGCGGTTCATCAGCTCGAGCGGCGGCGGGCCGCCGTGGCCGCCCTGGTGGAAGTACATCTGCACCGGGACGCCGTTTTCCTGCAGCCGCTTGGCCACGTGCACACTGTGGATCGGCATCACGTTCCAGTCGTTGAACGCGTGCGCCATGAGCGTAGCGGCCTTGATGTTGTCGATGCGGGGCCAGTAGTCGCGCGCGGCCCAGAAGTCGTTCCAGTCGCCGGTCACGCGATCCTTGGCCGCCATCTCGCCGTCGCGCACGGTGCGGTTGCAGTATTCGCGCTTGCTGGGATCGCCGCTGTTGATGAAGTCGTAGAGGAAGTCGATGTCCTCGCCGAGCCAGCCGTCGGGGTGCCGGATCAGTCCGTAGGAGCGGTAGTAGTTGTAGTAGGAGGTGTTGGGCGCGATCGGGATGATCGCCTCGAGTCCCTCCACGCCGGTGATCGCCGCGGCGACGGGCAGGGTGCCGTTGTACGACGTGCCGGTCATTCCCACCTTGCCCGTGGTCCACGTGGCGCGCACCTCGTCGCCGCCCACCGGCGCCGTGAAGCCGCGGGCGCGGCCGTTGAGCCAGTCGATCACCGCCTTGGGGGCGAGCTCCTCGTTGGGGCCGCCCACGGTGGGGCATCCCTGCGAGAGGCCGGTGCCGGGGGACTCCGAGTGGACCACGGCGAAGCCGCGCGGCACCCAGGTGTTCACGTGGGTGTTGCTGATCCACTTGCGCTCGCTCTGGTAGGCGATCTCGGGCTGCGACGTGCGCGGCGGCGGCGGGCCGCCGACTTCCTGGTGCACGTCCCAGAGGTACTGCCGCTCGCCCGAGGTGCCGGCGTAGTAGGGGCTCGTCTCGTAGATCACCGGCACCTTGAGTCCCTCGCTCGCGGTGGGGCCGGGGCGGGTGACGTCCACGTGGACGCGATCGAGCCGGCCGTCGCCGTCGGTGTCGAACGACGTCTCGACCCAGAGCCGCTCACGGATCCAGGTCGCGGTGTCGGCGAACGCCGGGACGATCTGGGCCTGGCCGTCGGCGAAGACGGGGGCGGCCTTGCTGGGCCCCTGCGCGGCCAGGGGGAGGGCGAAGAGGAGGGGGGCGAGGAGGCGGCGCATGGCGGTGTCCGGTATAGGGGCGACCCATGGGTCGCCGGCGGTGAATGGTGAAGGCTTGTCCCGAGCGCAGCGAGGGAGTGAAGACTAACGGGTAACCGTAGGGCCGACCCATGGGTCGGCCGGCCCGGGCGGCAGGCGGGACCGGCGACGGCGGACGACAAGGCCGGCCCCTGCAAAGGAGCCGGCCTCGGCGGTGCATTCCTTGGGTTCCGCCCCCTCGCCCGCGCTGCGCGCGGACTCGGGGTGACAGCTCCTCGCCCTTCGCCCCTCGCGCTGTCGCGCCTACGGCATCCGGACGATGAACATCCCCTCGCCGATGCTGCTCACGATCACGTTGCCGCTGGCGAAGAACGGGTAGTTGCTCCACGACCCGTTGAAGCCGGGCACGTTGGCGAACTGCGGCGCGGTGTCGAGGAAGCCGATCTGGAACGGGTCGACGGGGTTGCTCACGTCGACCACCCGCACGCCGTACTGGTAGTTCGACGCCCACATCCGGGTGCCGACGATGTAGTTGTTGTGGTCGCTCGCCGGCGTGGGGCCGAAGAACTGCTTGACCAGGATCGGGTCGTCGAGGTCGCTCACGTCCCACACCAGCGTGCGGGTGGTGGCCGCGACGCCGTTGGTCTCGTCGAGCTCGTCGTTGATCAGGAAGTAGCGCTGGTCCTGGGTGAGCCACCCCTGGTGGGTGTAGCGCACCGCCGGGTAGGTGGCCCGCGCAATCGCCACCGGGGCGCCCTTGCTGGTCACGTTGGCGATGCTCAGGTGCGTCTCGTTCGACCCGAAGCAGATCTCCTTGCCGGTGTGCGCCGCGTCGGGCCCGCTGTAGATCACGCACTGCACGTCGTGGGTGTAGCCGGTGCCCGAGCGCCCGGTGAGCGGGTCGCTGAAGCATCCCGCGAACGTGGGATTGGCGGGGTTCTGGATGTTGACCATGTGCAGCCCGCCGCCGCAGGTGGTCCCGCCCGACGACGAGCCCACCAGGTAGGCGAACCCGGTCTGCTCGTTGATGGCGATGTTGTGGACGCTGTTCACGTTGGTGTACGTGGTGAGCGGCGTGAACGTCCGCGGCGAGGTCACGCCGCGCAGCTGGGTGAGGTTGAACACCTGCATGCCGTGCGCCCCGGCGCCGTCGGCCACCACGAACACGTGGTTCTGGTACACCTTCATGTCGCGCCAGGTGCTGCTGGGCGAGCCCGCGGTGCGGATCATCTGGCCCAGGTACACCGGCCGGATCGGGTCGGTGACGTCGACGAATGACACGCCGTCGCGCCGGCCGACGATGGCGTATTCCTTGTTGGTCTGCGGATCGGTCCAGCCCCAGATGTCGTTGAAGCCGACGGAGTTGTCCACGCCGAGCGCGCCGGGCGGCAGGTACGAGAGCAGGGTGACGCCGCTGCAGGGGAACGGGCCGGCGAAGCCGCCGGCGCACGGCGTCGCCGTGCCGGTGATCGGTCCGCCGACCGGGCCGGTGATTGACACCGCCGCGGTGACGTTCTTCGTCAGGCCGCCAGCTGCAGCAGTGATGGTGGCGTTGCCGACTCCGGCTGCCGTGACCATGCCGGTGGCGTTGATGGCGAGCGCACCGGGGTTGCTGGAATTCCACGTCACGTTGCCGGCCGCGCCGACGATCGGGCGGTTGTTGCGGTCGCGCAGCTCGGCGGTGAGCTGCGCGGTGGCGCCGAGCACCGTGAACACGGTCTGTGCGTTGCCCAGCTCGAGCGAGACCGGGACTTGCTGCACCACCACCTCGAGCTCGCCGGTCGCGTTGCCGATCCGCGCGACCACCGTGTCCTTGCCGTTGCCGATCGCGGTGACCGTGCCGGTCTGGCTCACGGTGATGACGCCGGTGCGCTTGACCGCCCACGAAATCGCCCCGGCCCCGGGGACCGTCGCGCCCGAGCCGTCCTTGGGCGTCGCCTCCAGCGAGGCGGTGATGCCCAGTGCGTCGAAGGACAGCGTGGTCGGCGCGATGGCGATGCTGGCGACCTCGCCGTCGCCGCCACCGCCACCCGTTGGCGGGGTGCTGCTGCAGGCCGCAGTGAAGAGGGCGGCAACCGCGAAGGTTGCCGACAGGGTCGCTCGCTTCAAGTCAGGGCTCCGGGAATGGTTCGGGACAGGCCCCAAAGATATCTGCCCGAGGGACCCGCAAGGGAGGGGTGGGGTCACCTCGCTGAAACCTCGACGGTCGCGGATCGGTCCGGGATCGGGTATCCATAGTCTCGTGTCCCCGCACAGGAGAATCCGGATGCCGCGCCTCGCGTTGCTGGTCGCAACGTCGCTCGCCGTCGCCACCCCGCTGGTGGCCCAGGATCAGGACTACTTCGGCGCCGCCGTGGCGTTTGCCGGCAACGACCTGCTGGTGGTCAAGCGCGCCCCCGCGCGCGGGCCGGCGGCGGTGCATGTGTTCCGGGAGACGACCGGCGGCTGGGAGCGGCGCACCGAACTCCGCGCCCCCGGCGCGGTGGAGCGCGGCCTGGCGCTGTCGCCGTCGATCGCCACCACCAGCGACGGCGTGCTGGTGGGCGCCGGCGATCCCTACGGTCGCTGGGGCGGTCACACCTGGCTGCACGACGGCGGCAGCTATCGCGACTATCCCGGCGTCGAACTCTCCCCGCCGCCCGACGGCGGTCCGCAGGTCTCGATGGCCACGGTGATGGCGATCCTGCAGCCGCAGCCGCGCGCGGTGGCAGCCGCCGACGAGGCAGTGCTGATCGGCTACGCCAACCGCGCCCACCTCTTCCGCAGCGTCGGCCGTGACTGGACCCGCATCCCGCTCGAACTCGAGGCGATGCCGAGCACCGGCAACGCGGTCGCCTTGGGGAACGAGGCGGGATTCGTTGCCGTGCCGCTCGCGAACAACGGCAGCGGGCTGGTGCGCGTGATCGCCCCGATCGGCGATGCATGGCGCGAGGTCGGCACGCTCTCAATGGGCGACGATGCCGCGCGCGCGACGTTCGGCTGGGCGCTGGCGTTCGACGGGACGACGCTCGCGGTCGGTGCGCCTGGTGCGATGGCAGTGATGCTCTACACCCGCGGCGCCGACGGCTGGGTGGAGCGGCAGCGCGTCGCTCCCGATAGCGTGCCCGGGTTCGGCAGCGCGATTGCGCTCCGCGGTGGCGAGCTGCTGGTCGGCGCGCCGCGCAGCGGTCGGGTGTTCCGGTACCAGCAGGTGGGCGGGACGTTCGTGGCCGCCGGCGAGCTGGCACCGCCCGGCGGCGCCGATCGCACCACCTTCGGGTCGGCGCTGGCGATCGGTCCGCGCGCGCTCGCGGTCGGCGCACCCAACGCCGTGGGCGGTCGCGGCCGCGTGTGGGTCTGGCCGATGCGCGGCGCTGAGCTCGGCAACCCGAGTGAGCTCGCGCCGGATCCCGGCCCGGCGACGCACGCCAGCGGCGAGCTGCGCTGCGACAGCGGCACCGCGCACGGCTTTGCCTGCGACAACGTCGACCTGCAGGCGTTCCTCTCGATCCAGACGCTAGGCGGCACGCCGGCCGAGCGGGTGAGCGACATCTGGGGCTGGACCGACCCCCAGACCGGCCGCGAGTACGCGCTCCTCGGCCGCACCGGCGCGCTGGTGTTCGTCGACATCACCGATGCCGCGGCGCCGCGGATCATGGGCGAGATGCCCGCCAACCCCAGCGGCGCGCGCGACATCAAGGTGTACCGCGACCACGTGTTCATGACCGGCGACGGCGCCGGCGAGCACGGCCTGATGGTGTTCGACCTCGCGCGACTCCGCGGCGCCACCGGCGAGCGCCGGCAGTTCGAGCCCGACGCGGTGTATCGCGGCATCGCCAGCGCGCAAGATCGGAAGAGCGTCGTGTAGGGGAAGAGTGTAGATCTCGGTGGTCGCCGTATC
>CALGOK010000013.1 GCA_937961295.1 uncultured Gemmatimonadota bacterium | reverse complement strand
TGGTCGCGGCGCCAGGCCTCGCCGAGCGTCACGCCCTCCTCGCCCCGCTCGACGCTCCGCAGCACCGCCTCCGCCACGGCCGGGCGTCCCTGGTCGAAGAACGCCTGGCCGAGCGCCTCGCTGGTGCGCAGCCGCCCCTCGGGCGAGCGCAGCGCCTTCTGGAACTCGGCGATCGCCTCCTCGAGGAGCCCCATCTCCTTGAACGCGAGCCCCAGGTCGTAGTGCGTCTGGTGGTCCTCGACCGGGAGATTCTGGTCGAGCGCGCGCTTGAACTCTGCCAGCGCCTCGCGGAACGTCTCGTCCTCGTCCTCGCTGATGGCGGTGGTCTCGGTGCGCATCCGGGTCGAGCGCGGCCCGGCGTCGTCGATCACCATCGCGCCGAGGTCGACGAACCCCTCCTCGGTGGTGCTCGACGACTCGCCAGGCGCCATGTCGCGCAGCGCGCGCCGCGCCCCCTGGTGCCCCTCGTCGATCTCGAGCACGCGCCGGTAGACCGCGATGTCCTTCTCCGAGGCGCCCTCGCGGACCAGCGTCTCGCCGAGGTCCATGTACGCGGTGCAGAGGCGGTCGGCATCGCGCATCCGCGCGGCGATTTCCACCCGCGTCTGGTAGCGGGCGATGGCCCGCGGCTCGGCCTGCACCAGTTCGGTGGCCACCTGCCACGCCTTGGCCCAGTCCTCCTCGCGCTGGTAACCGTCGAGCGCCCGCTCCAGGGCGGCAATGGCGCCCGCGCGGTCGCCGTGCTCCAGCAGCGCGTGCGCCGTGGCGCGGTCGCCAAGCGGGTCGTCGTCGTCGCGCGGCGGGGTGTCGCCGGTCGGCTCCGGCGGTGCCGGCGCTTCGCCAGTGTCGAGGTAGATCAGCGATTCGGAATCGGGGTCGGGCTCGGTGGGCGGCGAGTCGAGCTCGACCTCGGGAGTCGATTCGATCGGCGGCACGTCGACCGCGGTGCTCTCGAAGCCTTCCAGCGTGATCACCGGCGTGTCGTCCACGTCGGTGGTCCCGATGTCGGCCTTGACCAGCCCCTCCACGGCTCCAGGGGCGCCGACGGCGTCGACGGGGCCCTCGAACTCGACCATCCCCTCCGGCTCGGGCTCCTCCCGCGGCCCCTCGCCGGCCCGCGCGGTCGGTTCGACCACCATCTCCTCGGTGGAGGGCTTCGGGGTGGCCGGGGGGGCGACCGGGGGTGTGCGGCCCTCGCTCACGTCGAGGAACACCAGCCCGCCCCCGCCCTGCTGCTCGCTCGGACCGCTGCTCGGGGTGTCCTGCTCCGCTTCCCGGCCCAGCAGCTGGTCGATCACCGGCCGCAACTCCTGCCAGGAACCGAATTCCGTGGCGAACCGCTCGAGGTCGGCGGCCGACTGCTCGGCCTGGCCGCGTGCCGTCATCTGCTCGTGGTACACCGCGAGGTTCTGGCGCACGTCATAGATCACCCGCTTGCGGGCCTGGAAGCGCGCCAGGTCGAGGTAGGTGCGCAGCCGGCTCGGGTCGAGGCGAAGGATCTTGCCGCAGAGGGCGATCGCGTTGTTGAAGAAACCCTGGTCGCCGTAGCGACTGGCGGCCTGCTCCCACGCCTCGCAGGCGCCGCGGTCGTTGCCGGCCTTCTGCTCGAGATCGCCGATCCGGTTGTAGAGCGACGGGTCGGACGCGGCGCCGCCCTCTTCGGCAGCCCGGATTGCCTGCCGGTAGAGATCGATGGCGGCTCGCCATTCATCGCGCTGTTCGTGCTGGCGCGCGGCGACTTTGAGCTTGTCAAGCGTCATGGCCGACCGGGGTGGGAGACAGGGCTCAAGTTGCGATGCTGCTTGAGCTTTGAAGTCTAGGCCGCGAGGGTAGGCGACACAAGGCGAAGACGGAGGACGGCAGATGGAGGATGGAGACCCGAACGGACCGCCATCCTCCATCCTCCATCCTCCATTCTCCGTCCAGTATCGTCCAGCTATTCCGCCCGCAGCAGCTCCGGGTTCCCCGGGTCGTCCTGGAAGGCCCACTCGAAGATCAGGTGGCCGGTTCCCGACCAGGTGACCCGGATCGCCCCGAACCGGGCCCAGCCGTCCGGGCCGTCCATGCGGACCACGTATCCCCACCCCGCCACGGCCTCGATCGCGTTCCGGGAGTAGCCAGCGGCCGGCGCGACATCGATGTCGGTCAGCTTGGCGATCGGGGCGTTGTCCCAGATGGCCAGCTGGGTGCCCGCCCGCACCGGCTCGAGGTACAACGCGCCGTCGTTGCCGCGCACCACGGCGATGTCCACCGGCCCGGCGCCGCTCTCGACCCAGCCGAGCTCGCCACGCACCGCGCGGCGGTCGCCGTCGAGGTCTCGCCAGAACCGGAAGCCGGCCTCGGCATCGTTCACCTGGCGCGCGAAGAGCACCTCGTTGCTCGCATCGAATCGCGGCGTGTCGAAGCGGGCCGGTGAGAACGCCGATTCGTAGCCGTCGGTCGACTCGGCGCTCACCCGGAAGCAGCGCGGGTCGCCATTGACCAGGGCGCCCACCACGAACGACGGCGCCACCGTGGTGCCTTCCACCGACCACGGCGAGTGACAGAGGTCGCGGTCGAGGTCGTACGCCGCACTCCACACGCGGTAGAGCCGGAAGCGCGCCGGGTTCCACTGGTAGGACTCGTCGGACCACGCCAGCGCCACCCGCCCGTCGAGCGACGTGCTGGTGACCGTCGCCGGCGGCGGCGGTGCCTCGCCCACTGGGCCGATGACGAGTTGCTCGCATGCGGCGAGCAGCGGCAGGAACAGGAACGGGAACAGGCGATGCACGGACCACTCCGGTGGAGGTTCGCCCCGGAGCAAGTGCACCCCGCGTGCCGCGCCACATCCCGCATTCCAGCTGGCGTTCCACCGGCCCACCGCCGTCGCGGGGCCGCCGGGTGTCCACAATTCAGGACACTCAGGGCTGCAGCGTGGTCTGGTTGTAGTCGAACTTGATGTCGGGCAGCGACGACAGGTAGATGTTGAAGTAGAGCGCGAAGTTGCCGTTGGCGTTGCGCATGAAGTTGAATGCCGCGCGCCAGTCGTGGAGGTCGCGGGTGAGCTGCAGCTGGTGCGACTCGAAGCGCCCGTCGGTCACGTTGTACTGCGTGTTCCACGACACCGACCAGAACGTGGTCGGCGCGAAGGACATGTTGAGGCCGATGTTCTGGCGCGCGCCCTGGATCGGCACCACCGGCAGCGGCAGGGTGCCGAGCGGGTCGTCGTCGAACTCGCCGGGACCGGGCGTGTTGGGCAGGGCCACCACGCCGGGCGTGCGCTGCCGGGTGAGCGAGTAGGTCACCCCGGCGGAGAAGCCTTGCTGCCGCGGCATCATCATCGGGTTGGTGGTGGCGAACGACCCCGGCCGGAACCGCGGATCGCCCATCGGCTGGAAGCGCGTGGTGCTGGTGTCGGCGGCCCGGGTGGCCCGGACGTCGCCGGCGCTCCCGAGGCCGAACAGCGACAGCAGCGAGCCGAAGGTGCGGCCGGTCATGGTGAAGTTGGCCGACACCGATTGCAGGAACGGGTCGAACCGTGCCGTGTCGGATCCCACCGCGCCATCCCACAGGTCATGGGTCAGCGACAGCGTGAAGCCCTGCACCAGGTCGCTCTGGATCTGGTTGGTCACCGCCTGGCTGGTCCACCCCGTGCGTCCGTCGAGCTTGGCCTGCTCGAAGTCGTAGCCGATGGCGCTGGTGTTCACGCTCAGCAACGTCACGGGCGGGAGCCCCCGCGGATCGGTGGTCGTGTCGCCCGGCTCGGGCCGCGGCTTGGCCTGGAAGTTCTGGGTCAGCCCGATCCGCAGCTCCATCCGGGGCGGCGCCACCGCGCCGGTGCTCCGCCGCGGCAGCGCGGCGGCGTACTCCGCCGGCACGCTGGCCTCGGGCGACCACTGCATGGTGATGTTCGGGGAGAACTGGTGCCGGAACCGGTCGTACGGGCCGACCCCGGCATCCAGGAAGCCGAAGAAGTCGGGCCGCGCCGCGAGCCCGAGCTCGATCCGCTTCGACTGCTGCACCCAGCGCCCGTTGGTGCGCTCGTTCCGCAGCAGGAACGGGCCACTGGTCGCGTTCACGATCGCCAGCGACGGCTGCACCTTCCACGAGCCGCGGAGCAGCTGTGGCAGGTTGATTCCCGTTTCCCAGTTGACCCCTGACTGGAAGGTCCCGCCGCGCACCGTGCTGACGGTCACCGAGTCGTCGGGCGCCGGCGTGGAGAGGTCGGGCACCCGCTCGGTGACCACCGTGCGCGCGGTGAGTCGCTGGTCCTGGTACGTCACCTGGTTGCGCCAGGTGAACGTCCCGATGGTGAACGGCGTGTCGAACCGCACCGAGGAGGTCCGCGCGCTGCCGGTGGCCAGCACCGTGTCGATCACGCCGCCGCCCACCACCAGCTCGGCGGCGAGCGGCGTGCTGAAGGCCACGTCGTTGGTCGCCGAGAAGGTGGGCGACCACGACACCGGCCCGGCCAGCGCGATCGGGGCCGGCGTCACCGTGAGCGACGGCAGCGTCATCGTTCCCGAGCCGTCGCTGACGTTCTGGCGGCGGGTGCCGCCCAGCGTGACGGTCCCCCAGGCGAAGCGCTTGCTGAAGTTGGCCGACGACGAGATCTGCTGGGTCGACAGCAGCGGGTCGACCGCGTTCCCGGAGAGGACCCGCGTGTTGGTGACGTAGTTGGCGCTGAGCTGCAGCTGCGTGGAGACGTTGAAGCGCTGGGCATGAGTCCACTGCAGCTGCGTCGACGAGCCGCCGTCGATCTCCACCTGCCGATTCACCGCGAAGGCGCCCGAGAGGAAGCGGTTGCGCCAGTCGTACTGCAGCTCGCCGCCGAACTGGATGTAGCGCGACGAGAACCAGTCGAACCGAGCCGTGGCGCCGATGTAGTCGTTCGGCGCCCAGTAGTAGCCGATGTTGGTGATCTGCCGGTTGTAGCCGCGCGTCGGTCGGACGATGTCGTTGAAGCCGAACTGCGGGATGAGGATCCCCGAGCGCCGGCCGGGCTTGGTGTCCTGGAACAGGAACGGCAGCCACGCGATCGGCACGTCGCGCACGTACAGCACCGCCGGCCGCGCCACCAGGTACGACTGCGACACCCACTTCACCTCGCCGGCCTCGAAGTGGTAATGCGGCTGGGGCAGGTCGCACGACGTGAACTCGCCCCCCGCGGCGTAGAGCCGCGAGGCGCTCGAGTCGACCGCGAGGTTGCCGCGCACGAACCAGTTGTCGCCCAGCTCGTCGAAGGTGGTGAATGCCTCGCTGAACACCCCGCGCTCGCGGCAGGTGTCGAAGCGGAGCACCCGGCCGATGGCAATCTTGTCGTCGTCGAACAGCCGGGGAGCGCCGCTCGCGACGAGCAGGCACGCCGGGTCGTCGTAGACGATCCGGTCGGCCTCCATCACCGCGCCCTCGCGCTCGGTGGCGGCCTTCCCCGAGAGCACGATCACCTGCGAGTCCGCCACCATCCGGGCGGTGTCGCCGAGGTAGCGGGTCCGCGCGAAGCCGGGTCGCTCGAGCAGCGCCCGCATCACCGAGTCCGGCGCCGGGAACTCGCGGCTCGGCGCGGTCGGCAGCCCGAGGCGCCGGGCGGTGGCACTGTCCACCTCGCGCGCCTGCTGGCCGCCGCGGCGGAGGGTGTCGATCCGCCCCAGCGCCCCGAGGCCGCCCGAACGCGGCGCGCCCCCCACCTGGGCCGCGAGCGGCGTGGTGCCCGCGAGGCCGAGGCTGAGCAGGATCGCCAGCATCGCCGTGGTGCCGCCCCCGATCGAGGGTCCCCCGCCGGCCGCACGGCGCGATCGCCGCTGCACCAGGTACGCCCCCGCCACGCCGATCTCGTAGAGCAGCAGCAGCGGCAGCGTGAGCAGCAGCATCAGGAACGCGTCGCCGCCGGGTGACATCAGCGCGCCGCCAACGAACGCCAGCAGCACGGCGTAGCGCCGAAACTTGTTGTAGCGCCGCGCATCGAAGATCCCCAGCGCCGCCAGCAGGATCATCACCAGCGGCACCTCGGCCGAAATGCCGAGCGCCAGGAGGATCTGGATCACGAACGGGAAGTAGCGATCGTACGTGATCATGTTGTTGAAGGCGTCCGACTGGAAGCCCAGCATGATCGGGATCGCCTTGGGCAGCACGAAGGTCCAGCCCACCCACGCCCCGACGACGAACAGCACCAGCCCCACGAACAGCGCGGGGATCATCGCCTTGCGCTCGCGCTCGTACAGCGCCGGCGACAGGAACGCCCACAGCTGGTAGAGCACCACCGGCGAGGCAAGCACCAGCCCCACGACCGCGCCGAGCTTCAGCGTGATCAGGAACTGGTCGGTGACCCCGAGGATGGTGAGCTTCCCGTTGGGCAGGTAGGGCGCGATCGGACCGGCCAGGAACTCGATGGCGCGGAAGTGCAGCACCGCCCAGATGCCGATGCCCACGCCGACCACGGTGGCGCCGAGCGCCTTGAACAGCCGCGAGCGCAGCTCCTCGAGGTGGTCGAGGAACGGCATCTCGCCGGTCGGGTTGGTCATGGAAGGCGCCGGAGCGCGCTAGGGCAGCTGCCGCAGCCGGTCACGCGCGAGGTCGTACTCGGCGGTGCCGCGGTACTTGTCGGCCACCACCGACGTGTACCATCGGCGCGCCTCGGCCAGGTCGCCGCGCGACTGCGCCCGGGTCCCCAGCTTGAACATCGCCGAGGCCGCCTTGGGCGAGTCGCCGTGGTTGCGGGCGACCTCGAGGTAGTAGGCAGTCGCCGAGTCGGGCAGGGTGGTGGCGTAGGTCTCGGCGATGCCGAACAGGGCGTCGGGCACCAGCGGTGACAGCGGGTGCGTCACCAGCAGCTCCTGGAACGCATTGCGGGCGGTGGCCCACGCGCCGCGCCGCAGCTGGGTGTTCCCCGCCTCGAGCATCTGGACCGCCGTGGCGGCCCCGCCCGGGGCCGCCGTGCCCAGCGTGGCGTCGGCGGGCGGGGGCGTCAGCAGCGCCGCCTGGCGCGCGTCGAGCTGCGCCAGGAAGTCGTTCATCCGCTGGTTGTTCTGCGCCATCTGCTCCTGGAGGTTCAGGATCCGGCGCTGGAGCTCGAGCGCCTCCGCCGAGGTCTCGCCCTTGGCGAGCGAGACCTGGCGACGGGTCGCCTCGAGCGAGTCGAGCGTGAGGCGCTGCACCTGCATGATCTGCTGGAGCGCGACCGCAAGCGTGGAATCGCGACGCTCCTGTTCGCGCTCCCGCATCGCCAGCTGCGTCTCGATCTCGCGCAGCTGCCCCTTGGTGGCGCAGCCCGCGGTCGCGCCACCCGCGAGGAGCAGCAGCGCGAGCCGGACGCCGCGGGTCACTGCGGCCGCACCAGCGTCTGGGCGCCGGCGATCATCTCGAACTCGCCGCGGCGGTTCATCGCCCAGGCCGACTCGGTGGCGGCGGGATCGAGCGGCACCTCTTCGCCGAGCGACGCGGTCTCGATCCGCCCGGCTGCAATCCCCTGCCGGACCAGGTACTCCTTGGCCGAGGTGGCGCGGCGCATGCCGAGGGCGAGGTTGTACTCGTCCGACCCGCGCTCGTCGGCGTGACCCACTACCCGGATCCGCACGTTCGGGTTGGCGCGCATGATGTCGGCCTTCCGCGCGAGCAGCGCCATGTCGCTGCTGCGGATCGCCGACTGGTCGTAGTCGAAGTGGATCATCGTCGCCATCTCGTTGACGAGCGCCGCGCGCTCGGCCTCGGCGGCAGCGGCGGCGCGGGCCAGCGAGTCGCGCCGGGCCTGCTCAGCGCGGGCGCGGTTGGCCGCGTCAATGGAGTCCTGGTTGACCACCGGCCCCTGCGGGGCGGTCGGCGTCGGGGTCACCACGGGCTCTTCCTTCTTGCCGCACGCGGTGGCGAGGATCGCGAGGCCGAGGAGAACTGAAAGGCTGCGGGACATCGTGCTGCTCCGTGTCAAGGCGTGGTTCCGGAGAATGACGGCGACCAGGACGGCATCCGCGCCGGCCCGTTCAGGTTGGTGAGCTGGCGCATCGCGCCGGTCTCGCTGTCGAGCACCCACAGTTGCGACCCGCCGCCGCGGCTCGAGCGGAACACCAGGTGCCGCGAGTCGGGAGCCCAGCTCGGGTCCTCGTTGCGCCCGGTGCCGGTGACGGCGGTGGCGCGCCCGGTGCCGAACTCGTAGACCAGCACCTGCCGCCCGCCGGCGATGTCGCGGTGAAAGGCGATCCGCTCGCCATCGGGCGACCAGTCGGGCGCAAACGAGCCGCCGGTCCCCGGTCCCGCCGAGGGATCGAGCGCCTGCTGGTTGGCCCCGTCGGCGTCCATCACATAGATCTGCGGGCGGCCGGGACGGGTGCTCATGAACGCGACCCGGCGACCGTCCGGAGAATACGTAGGGTTCATG
>CALGOK010000012.1 GCA_937961295.1 uncultured Gemmatimonadota bacterium | reverse complement strand
GCATACGAGTTTACGTACGGTGACTGGAGTTCAGACGTGTGCTCTTCCGATCTTAGGCCAGCTCGGCGAGGAGGATGCGGGCGCGGAGCAGGTCGGGATCGCGCCGGGTCGCCTCGAGCAGGTGGCGCCACATCGCCGCGACGTGCGGCTCTCCCAGGCGGGAACCCGCCGACGCGATCACCGGTGCTTCCAGGTCGTGGAGGAGCAGGAACGCGCGAGCCATCGCGTATTCGGGCCAGGCCCACTCGGGTCGGCGCAGGCTGGCCTGGTTGAAGCGGAACAGCGCGCGCTCGAGCGCGCGGCGGTCGCTCTGTCGCAGGTGCCGCTCGAGTTCCAGGAGTCCCTGCTGGATCTGCCGGGCCACGCCGTCCTCGGGCCGCGCCATGTCAGGAATCGGTTCGATGCCGATCGCTGCATCGATCCGGGTCAGGAGCGCCTGGTCGCGCTCGGACTGTCCCCCGGCCGGAAGTGGCAGCAGGAGCAGGACGCCGGTGAGCAGCTGGCGTGCGCGCATCGGGGCCTCGGGGGAGGGACGACGCCATGAAGTTGTAGTGAAGCGAGGAAAGTGACAATTCAGGTGACGTGGGACCGGGCTCCCGGTGCACGGTTCCGGACCGCCACCACTGCGGGTCGGTTGGGGTACCTTGCATGGTGGAAGCCCGAACCCAACCCGTGACCAGGAGCAGCGAGATGCCGCGAACCGCCAAGATCGCGTGCGCCGCGCTGGCGCTCATCATGGCAGCCGCCGGTCCGCCCACCGTCCTCGCCCAGGGGGGAGTGGGAAAGGCGGTGGTGCTCACGGACGACGGTGAGTACACCGTGCTGATCGAGTGCGACCAGGATCGGCCCGAGCACGGGTTCCGCACCCGGCCCAATCGCGTCACCCGCGAAGCCACCGGGCAGAACAACCCGATCAATGTCCGGCTGCGCGACTGGCAGGACACCGACACGGTGGTCCTCTCGGTGGATCGCTACGTCGCGTGGTTGCCGCGGCCAACCTCGAGCGGGCCGTTGCTCGAGCTCGAGCTGGAGATGTCACCCAACGGGGACCAGCAGGGCGGTATGCCGGTGGTGATGACCCACGAGCGGTGGACCGCCGGCGAGCGGTTCCCCGGCACGCGCACGGTGCGGCTCCGTGTCACCTGCGGCGGCGGCGAGGGCACGGTCCCGGGATTCCGGAAGCTGCCGACCGAGTAGGCCGACGGTGACTGCGGCGGTATCCCCCTGCACCCATCACCCTTTACCCTTCACGAACCGGGCGACGTCGGCGTTGCCCCTGTTCCCGGATCCCGCCCACGTCCCGCTTTCCTGACACCCGCCTCTCGGTGATCGAGGCCCTCGCGGCTGCCGATCCTGACCACCGCCGCGACGCGGCGGAGCTGCTGGTGCGCGCCTATCGCGCGCCGGTGCTCGAGGTGCTGCGCTGGCGCTGGAACCTCGACGACGCCGATGCCGAGGACCTGGCCCAGGAGTTCTTCGCCACCGCGCTCGAGAAGGACTGGATCCATCGGTTCGATCCGGCGCGGGGACGGTTCCGCACCTTCCTGCGGGTCTGCGCCGATCGCTTCGCGGCGAATCGTCGTCAAGCCGACCAGCGGCTCAAGCGGGGCGGCGGTGCGGTGACGCTGTCGTTCGACGACCTCGCGGGCGCGTTGCCCGACGGCGATGACGAGTCGGAGGCGCGCTTCCGCGCGGAATGGGTGCGGAGCGTGTTCGACCTCGCGCTCGATGCGCTCCGCACGGAGGCTCGCGAGCGTGACCGTGCCGTGCACCTCGCGATCTTCGAGGCCTACGACCTCGCCGATCACGATCGGCCCACCTACGCCGCGCTCGCGACCGTGCACGACCTCACCGAGACGCAGGTGCTCAACCACCTCGCCTGGGCGCGCCGGCGCTTCCGGGTGCACGTGCTCGACGTGGTCCGCCGGCTCGCCGGGAGCGAGGCGGAGTATCGCGAGGACGTGCGCGACCTGCTCGGGATCGAGGCACCGTGACGCGGCTCAGCGACGCGGCGATCACCCGACTCAGCGCGGCGATGACGATTCCCGACCTGCCGCCGCGCTACCAGCCGATCGAGGTGATCGGCCGCGGCGGCATGGGGGTGGTGTGGCGCGCGCACGATGCCGAGCTGGCGCGCGACGTGGCCGTGAAGGTGCTCGCCGAGCACGCCGACGCGGAGTCGCTGGCCGTGCGGCTGCGGCGCGAGGCGCGGATCCTGGCGCGACTCGAGCACCCGGGGATCGTCGCGGTGCACGATGCCGGCGTGCTCGACGACGGCCGCCCGTGGTACGTGATGCGGCTGGTGCTCGGCGAGCGACTCGACGACGCGGCGCGCGGCTTCGAGGGTCCCGGTGCCGTGGTGCGGGTGATGGCGCGGCTGGTCGAGACGGTGGCGTTTGCGCACGCACAGGGGGTGGTGCACCGCGACCTCACCCCACGCAACGTGATGCTTGGTCCCTTCGGCGAGGTGCTGGCGCTGGACTGGGGTGTCGCGAAGGACTCCGGCAGCGACGACGCGAGTGGCCCGGGTGCGGAGGGCGAACTCCAGGCGGTCGACGCCGGGGCGACCTCGCACGGGACGGTGATGGGGACGCCGGGCTACATGGCACCCGAACAGGCCGCCGGACTCGGGGCCGATGCCCGGAGTGACATCTTCGGGCTTGGCGCAATCCTGCGCGACCTGCTCGATGCACTCCCCGGTCGCGTCCCGCCGCCACTCGCCTCGATCCGTGACCGCGCGATGGCCGCCGATCCCGCGGCGCGCTATCCTGATGCACTGGCCCTGCGCGATGACCTCGCCCGGTTCCAGGACGGGTTGGCGGTCGAGGCACACCGGGAGACCCTGGTCGAGCGCCTGGGCCGGTTCGTGTCGCGGTACCGGACCCCGATCGTGCTGGTGCTGGCCTACCTCGTGATGCGGATGGTGGTCCTGCTCTGGCGCGGGGTCTAGCGGGCAGGGGTCAAGGTTCCTCGGACGGGGGGTAATGGACAAACGAGGCCGGGCGCTGCCGCGGCGCATCCGCCGCGGCCGAGGTCGGCCTCAGCTCGGTCTCGGCCGCGCCGCGCGCGGCGCGGCAGCGTTGGCGTTCCTCTCTCGAACGGAGTCCTTTCGATGGGCAAGCCCCTCTTCGGTCTCATCCTCGGCGGCATCCTCGGCATCTTCGACGGGCTCACGGCGCTGATCTCGGCACCGGAGGTGAAGCCCGAGATCATCATGATCATCATCGGGTCGACCGGCAAGGGACTGATCGCCGGGTTGATCATCGGCTTCATCGCCCGCAAGCTCGACAACCTCCCGCTCGGCATCCTGGTCGGCGGACTGGTGAGCGCGGCGGTGACCTACCCGATCGCCACCATGCCGTCCTCAAACGGCAGCGTCTACTTCTGGGAGATCCTGATTCCGGGGATGATCGTCGGGCTGATCGTGGGCTACGCCACGCAGAAGCACCAGCCGAAGCGCGCGGCCTCCTGATCCCGGCCTCAAGGGTCGCGCGCCGGACGCGTAACACACGGCACCACTGCCGGTAGCGAGGACAGGATGCGGATCGACATCAGTCGAGTGATGGTTCCGGTGATGGTCGCCATCCTGCTCGCCTCGCCGTTGGCGGGGCAGGGCAGGATCGCCGGGCCGCAGCCCGGCGTCGCGGTTCCGGTCCGTGCAACCGCACCAGCCGAGTTGGCGCCCAGGCATCACACCAACGCGCTGCGCCGGGCGAGCGGGGGGCGGATGGTGCTCGGAGGGGTGATCGGCGCGGCGACGGGCGTGCTCGCCTGCAACCTGATCTCCGAGGCAATCGAGGAGGCGAAGGGATCCAGCGGCTGCACGACGAAGGGGAACTTGATGTTCGGCGTCGGTGGTGCCGTGATCGGCCTGCTGGTTGCCGTCCTGACCGACTGACGACTGACACAAGGGAGAAGACGATGACACGACATGGCTTCCGGATGCTCGCTGCGCTGCTGCTGCCGGGCACCCTCGCGGCGCAGGACGCGATGCCTGATGACTGGACCTACCGGCTCGACGCCGACCAGAAGCTGTCGACGATGCAGGCGGTGGAGGACGGCGAGTGGCGCTACACCCGAATGCCGCCCGGATGGCACATCACCACCACGGCCCAGGGCGTGACGCTGCTCCCCAAGGAGCACACGGTCGAGGGGCGCTGGGGCGTCGAGGCGGAGGTCTTCCTCTTCCCGAACCCGAGTGCCTCACCGTTCGGCGTGGTGCTCGAGGCGGCCGATGCGCCCGCGCCGGGGAGCGTGCAGCTGCAGTTCCTGGTGCGGCGCGACGGGCAGGCAGCTCTCGTGGCGCGGCATAACGGCGAGCCCGAGATGATCGCGCCGTGGACCGCCGACACCGCGGCGACGGTGCACAAGGGCGGGGTGGTGAAGTACGTGCTGCGGGTGATGCACGAACAGGGGCACCTGATCTTCAGCGTCAATGGCCGCGAGATGGTCGTGCAACCCACCGGCGGCGAGGATCACCGTGCGATCCCCGGGCTGCGCGTCGGCCCGGGACTCAACTTGCACGTCGGGCGGTTCGAGCTGATCACGCCGCTGGCGCCGGCGAGGGCCCGGTGACTGCAGGCGCGCCCCTCGGGGCGCGCGAGGTCAGGTCTGCGGTTAGGGGCGGCTGGCGGTCGACCGGATGGCGCACCCCAAGGGGCGCGC
>CALGOK010000011.1 GCA_937961295.1 uncultured Gemmatimonadota bacterium | reverse complement strand
TCGGGCGGGAGCTTGACCCGTGCCGCACTGCCGAGACCCGCTTGCCCTGATCTGCCGGCGTCGCCCGGCTTGGCCGCGCCGCCTCCTCCCCCCTATCGTCCATCGCGGCCGGATCACTCCGCACCACCCACCAGGGCGTCCCGATGGACTACGAGAGCGCGTTTTATCTCTCCAACATCCTGATCACCGCAGTGTTCGCCGTGGTGCTCACCCACTACTGGGTCCGCCGCGAGCACAACATCGTGGTGCGCGCGTGGATGGTCTCGGCCTGGGTGCTGGTGATTGCCGACGTGCTGTTCGTGCTGCGCCCCGAGATGACCGAATCGGTGTCGCGAACCCTCCCCACCACCCTGGTCACGGTGGGACAGGCGGTGCTCTACATGGCGGCCCGCCGCACCGGGGGGCTCGGCCCCGCTCGCGGCCTGGTGGCCGGCATCGTGGCGCTGCACGTCGCGGCATTGATCGGCTTCGTCGCGATGGACGCGGCGCATTCGCACCTCCGCACCGCGATCAACGGCGTGGTGTGGGGCGGGCTCTCGCTGATGTCCGCGGTCGCGCTGCGACAGGCCGCGCCGGCGTTCTGGCGATCGGTGATCGCGCCGGCGACGGTGTTCCTGCTGCATGCCGCATTCCACGCCGTGCGCGCGGTGCTCGCCATCACCTTCGAGGTGCGCCAGCAGGCCGATGCCACCAACCTCCTCGGCATCATCGGCGACCTCGAGGTCGCGTTCTTCGTGGTCGCGCTCTACGCCTCGCTGCTGGTGGCCGACCTGATCACCCGCAATGCCGCGCTCGAGAGCGCGGTCGGGCAGGTGCGAACCCTGTCGGGCCTGCTGCCGATCTGCGCCTGGTGCAGCCGGATCCGCGACGACGAGGGCTACTGGAAGAGCGTCGACGACTACCTCACTTCGCACAGCGACGCCACCATCACCCACAGCATCTGCAGCCGCTGCGCCCGGCTCGACACCGCCGAGCTCGACCGCCAGGCGCTCGCCCGCACCGGGCGCGATCCGGTGGCCTGAGCCGGGCGGGACCCGGGCGGGGGGCGCTGATTATCTTGGGGCGGCCGATGGCCCAGACTCCCCGACCCTCGACCCGCATCGGATTGCCGTGACCGGAATCGCCGCAGCCTCGACGCTCGACACCACCGCCGCCTGGACGGCCATCAACTCCATCCGCGTCCTCTCCATGGACGCCGTCCAGGCAGCCGAATCGGGGCATCCGGGCACGCCGATGGCGCTGGCCCCCGCGGCCTGGGTCCTCTGGACCCGGCACCTCAAGCACGCGCCCCATGCCCCGGACTGGGCCGACCGCGACCGGTTCGTCCTCTCCTGCGGCCACGCGTCGATGCTGCTCTACTCGCTCCTTCACCTGACCGGATACGACCTGCCGCTCCAGGAGCTGAAGGACTTCCGGCAGTGGGACTCGCGGACCCCCGGCCACCCCGAACGCGGCCACACCGTCGGGGTCGAGACCACCACGGGACCGCTCGGCCAGGGGCTTGGCAACGCCGTGGGCATGGCGATCGCCGAGCGGATGCTGCGCCACGAGTTCGGGGAGAGCGTGGTCAGCCACCGGACCTGGGTGCTCGCGTCCGATGGCGACATGATGGAGGGCGTCGGGCACGAGGCCGCGTCACTCGCCGGCCACCTCGGCCTCGGTCGCCTCACGGTGATCTGGGACGACAACCGGATCACCATCGACGGCCGCACCGATCTCGCCTTCAGCGAGGACATCGCCCAGCGCTTCGAGGCATACGGCTGGCGGACGCTGCGCGTCGATGACGGCAACGACCTGGTGGCCATCGACGCCGCCCTCTCGCGCGCGGGGATGGAGGAGGACAAGCCCACCCTCATCGTGTTGCGCACGGTGATCGGCGACCCGGCACCGACCAAGCGCGACACGGCTGCGGCTCACGGCGCGCCGCTTGGCAAGGACGAAGTGGCGCGCACCAAGGAAATCCTCGGCTGGTCCGAGGAACCGTTCCACGTCCCGGCGGAGGCGTACCAGGCCGGCGAGCTGGTGGTGGCGGCGGGCCGCGAGATGACCGGGGCGTGGGAGGCGCGCGTGGCCGCACACCCCGACGCCGTGGCGTTCCGCGGTCGGCTGGCCGGCGAACTCCCCGAAGGATGGCAGCTCGCGCTCCCCGACCTCGCGGGACAGTCACTCGCCACCCGGCAGGCGTCGCAGAAGGCACTTGCGGCACTGGCCGAGGTGATCCCCGCGCTCGCCGGCGGATCGGCCGATCTCACCGGCAGCAACGGCACCGACATCAGCATCGGCGGCGTGTTCGGCCCGGTGACCCACGGCAAGCGATTCCACTGGGGCGTGCGCGAGCACGGCATGATGGCGGCGTGCAACGGGATGGCGGCCCACGGCGGCGTGCGCCCCTACGGCGCCACGTTCCTGGCGTTCCTCGACTACTGCAAGCCATCGGTCCGGCTCGCGGCACTGATGCAGCTGCCAGTCACGATCATCTTCACGCACGACTCGATCGGTCTCGGCGAGGACGGCCCCACGCACCAGCCGATCGAGCACCTCGCGATGCTGCGCAGCATCCCGGGTATGACCATGATCCGTCCCGCCGACGCCGCCGAAACGGTCGAGGCGTGGCGCTCGGCGATGCTCAATGACACCGGGCCGACCGCGCTGATTCTCACCCGGCAGAAGCTGCCGGCGCTGGAGCGCAACGCCGACCCCGCCGGCGAGGCGCGGCGCGGCGCCTACATCCTCCACGAGCCGTCGGCCGAGCCGCGCGCGGTGGTGATCGCCACGGGGTCGGAGGTTCAGCTGGCGCTCGAGGCGGCGCGCCAGCTCGACACCGACGGCATCCCCACCCGCGTGGTGTCGATGCCATCGTGGGAACTCTTCGCGGCTCAGGACGCCGAGTGGCGCGAGCGGGTCCTCCCGGCGAAACTCACCGCGCGAGTCGCCATCGAGGCCGGGACCGCGTTCGGCTGGGAGCGTTGGGTCGGGTCGCGGGGTACCATCCTCGGAATCGACCGGTTCGGCGCGTCCGCCCCGGCCGAGCGGCTGTTCCGCGAATTCGGTTTCACTGCGGAGCGCGTGATCGACGCGGTCCGCGCGCTGGCCTGACCTGGAGTGACGATGTCCAATCCGCTCGTGCGCCTCGGCGACCTCGGCCAGAGTCCGTGGTACGACTTCATCACCCGCGACCTCGTCGCGTCGGGCGAGCTGTCGCGCCTGATCCGCGAGGACGGGCTGCGGGGGATGACCTCCAACCCCACGATCTTCGAGAAGGCGATCGCGGGATCGGGCGACTACGACGACGACATCCGTCGCCTCGCCGGTGACGGCGCCGATGCGGCGCAGGTCGTCGAGTCGCTGATGGTGGACGACGTGCGCGCGGCGTGCGACGTGTTCCGCCCGGTGTACGACGCGCACCCCAACGGCGACGGCACCGTCTCCCTCGAGGTGGCGCCGACCCTCGCGCACGACACCGATGCCACCATCGCCGAGGCCGAGCGCCTCTGGGCGCGCGTCGACCGGCCCAACGTGATGATCAAGGTGCCGGGCACCCGCGCCGGCCTCCCCGCCATCACGCGGTTGCTCGCCGATGGCATCAACGTGAACGTCACCCTGCTGTTCAGCGTCGAGCGCTACCTCGAGGTGGTCGAGGCGTTCATGGCCGGGCTCGAGCAGCGCGTCGCCGCGGGGAAGCCGATCGACCGGCTCTGCAGCGTGGCGAGCTTCTTCGTGTCGCGGGTGGACGGCCAGACCGACCCCGCCATCGAGCGCGCCGGCCCCGAGGCGGCACCGCTGCTGCACCGGATGGCGATTGCCAACGCGATCGCGGCCTACGCCGAGTTCCGCCGCATCCTCGCCGGCGACCGCTGGCGGGCGCTCGCCGCGCGCGGCGCGCAGCCGCAGCGCACCCTGTGGGCGTCGACCTCCACCAAGGACCCCCGGCTCCCCGACACCTGGTACGTCGAGGCGCTCGTGGCGCCCGACACCGTGAACACGCTGCCGCCCGAGACCTTCCGCGCCTACGCCGATCACGGCGATCCGATCATCCGGATCACCCGCGACACCGAGGCGGAGGCGGCACGCATGCTGGAGCAGTACTACGCGCTCGGATTGCCGCCGCTCGCCGAGCGCACCGCGTTCCTCGAGGACGACGGCGTGAAGAAGTTCGCCGCCAGCTGGCACTCGCTGCTCGACACCGTCGCGGCCAAGGCCGGCGAGGTCGGCAGCACGGCGCCCTGAGCTCGCCGGCGACGATGCCCGACCCGGCCCGCCTCGATGACGCCGTGATCATCCGGCGGGCCACCCCGCACGACGCCGACGCGATCTGGGAGATCTTTCGCGAGGTGATCGACGGCGGCGAGGCGTTCGCCTTCGACCACCAGACCACCCGCGAGGGCGCCCTCCACTTCTGGCTCGAATCGGCCACCGCGTGCTTCGTGGCCGAGCACGATGGCGCGGTGGTGGGCACCTACTACCTCAAGCCCAACCAGCCGGGACGCGGCGCCCACGTGGCCAACGCCGGCTACATGGTGTCCCGGAGCGGGCAGGGCCGCGGCGTGGGTCGCCTCATGGGTGAGCACTCGCTGGTCGAGGCGCGCCGACTGGGATTCCGCGCAATGCAGTTCAACATGGTCATCACCACGAACACCGCCGCCGTCCGGCTCTGGGAGCGGCTCGGCTTCGCGACTGTGGGGCGGATCCCCCGCGCATTCGTCCACCCCACCCAGGGCGAGGTCGACGCCCTCATCATGCACCGCGCCCTCGATGAGGCGCCCTGAACGCCGGCCCCCGGATCTCCGCCATGCGCCATGCCGTCCTCACGCTGCTGCTCACACTCGCTCCGGTCGCCCGGCTGGCTTCGCAGTCGCCCGGCGACCTCGCCGAGGTCGAGTCTGCGCTCCGCAACGGCGAGGCATGGCACGCCACGGTCCTGCTCCGACCGAAGCTCGCGTCGGCGAGCACCCGCACCCCCGAGGTGATCATCGCCGCGGCGCAGGCCGCTGCGGGTTGGGAAGGATGGGCCACGGTCGACCGGCTGCTCGACGGCCAGGACTGGCTCGACTCCCGCTTCGATCGCCTCGCCCGGCGGCTGCTGGCGCAGTCGGCGCTGGCACAAGGCCAGACCGCACGCGCCCTCGAGCACGCCCGCCGGGCGATTCCCGGCACCGTGTATCCCCGAACCGACACCGAGTCGGCCACGCGCTGGGTGCTGCTGGGACGCGTTCACGAACGGATGACCGCGTGGGACAGCAGCGCCAGCGCATACATTCGCGCCGCGCCGCTGATGCCCGAGCTGAGCGACTGGTTCACGCTGCGCGCCGCGGGCGTCACCGCCGACTCGGCGCGCCGCGTGCGGCTCTACGCCACCGTCACCAGGCCGGCGGCACGTGCCCGGGTCGCCTGGACCGAGGCGATGGCGCTGGCGCGCTTCGGCCGCAGGGAAGACGCGGCACGGCAGTACGCCGCCCTCGGCGCCGCGGCCACCGCACTGCGGCTGCGCTGGGAAGCCAGTGGCAATGCCACCAGCCGCGCACGAGTGGCGGTGGAGCTGTTCGACATGATTCGCAATGCGTCGCCGCGCGCGCAGGTGCGCCAGGCGCTCGAGATTGTCGAGGGATACAGCGTCACCATGGCGCGCAGCGAATCGCTGCTGGTGGCGCGTCGAGCCGTGGAATTCGGCCGCGCATCGCAGGCGAACGCGCTGTTCACGAACCTGAACCGCAGCGGGACCCTCACGCCAGAGGAAATGATGGCGTGGGGGGAAGCCGAATCCGCCCTCGGACGCTGGGACGCCGCGGCACGCTCCTTCGCCACGGTCCGCTCGGGGCCGCTCGCCGGTCGCGCCGCGTACTATCGGGCGCGTGCCTTCCTGCGGGCCGGCAACGTGGGCACCGCGATCGAGCTGCTGGAACAGATTCCGGGTCGCTTCCCCACCGACACCTTCGCCGCCGGCACCGCACTCTACCTCCTCGGCGACCTGGCACTCGACAACAGCCGCCCCGACTCGACCCGCGCGCTCTTCAACCGGTTGCACACGCGCTACCCGAGCTCCGAGTACGCCCAGCGCGCCGCACTCATCGCTCCGCTGATCGCATTCGGCCGAGGCGATCACCCCGCAGCTCAGCGCGAACTCGAGGCGGCGCTGCGCGAGCGCAAGCTCACCGGCTTCGACGACGATGCAGGCAACTACTGGCTCGGTCGCAACTACATGGCGCTCGGCCATCGCGAGATGGCGGCGGCGCGCTTCCGCGAGCTGCTCGCCCGCGGTCCGGAGAACTACTACGCGCTGCGCGCCGCCGCTCGACTCGACACGCTGCCGTGGCGCCGGCCTGCGGGTGCCCTCGCCCTGCCGACCGACCTCCCCGAGGCGCTCACCCGCGCCATGGCGCTCGATGCGCTCGGACTGGGCGCCGAGGCCGACTTCGAGCGCGATGCGTTCACCGCCGCTGCGACGAACGCCGCCGCGCAGGTGGGAGCCGGCGCGGCCTTCCTTGCCGCCGGCGATCCGGCCCGTGCCACCCGGCTGGGATTCCGCGCCCTGGAGAACGGAGCGGCGCGCGACGCGGCGGTGCTGGAACTGCTCTACCCGCTGCCGTACCAGGCGTCACTCGAGGCGTCGGCGAAGCGGGTCAACCTCGACCCGTGGCTCGCCGCCGCGGTGATCCGCCAGGAATCGGCGTTCAATCCCCGCGCGACGTCCGGCGCCGGGGCGCGCGGCCTGATGCAGGTGATGCCAGCCAACGGGCCGGCTCTGGCGCGGGCGGTGGGGATCAGCGACTTCGACCCGGCACTGCTGTGGCAGCCGGAGGTGAATCTCGCGATGGGCACCCGTCATCTCGCCGGCGAGCTCTCGCGCTACCCCGAACTCGAGCGCGTGCTCGCCGCCTACAACGCCGGCGGCGGACGCGTCTCGCGCTGGAGCCGCACGCTGCTCTCCGGCGGCTCCGCCGATGCGGCCGACTTCGACGCCGAACTCTTCGTCGAGCGGATCCCCTACCTCGAGACCCGGGTGTACATCCGGAACATCACGGTGAATCGGGCGATGTACGGGATGCTGTACGGACGATGACGGACAGACCACCCAGCCGCGGCCGTCAGGCCGCGGGGATGCCGACCGGCACCAGACCTCGCCGACGGCGTTCATTTCCGCGGCCTGACGGCCGCGGCTGACAACCCTCCGTCACCCTACCGCCTCCGCCACCACCTCTCCCGGCGTCATCCCCCGCTCCCGCAGCGCGCGAATCGCCAGGCTGCCGTCGCGCTTGCTGAGCTTGCGGCCATCGTCGCCGAGCAAGAGCGGGTGGTGCGCGGTGACGAACGGCGTGGTGCGGCCGAGCAGGCGCGCCAGCAGCCATTGCCGACCGGTGGAGCTGCGGAGGTCGTCCCCGCGGACTATCAGGTTCACGCCATCGATCATGTCGTCGATCGCCACGCAGAACTGGTAGGTCCACTGCCCCAGCGCATCGCGGACCACCGGGTCGCCGTGCTCCGTGCCGGGCCGCTGCACGTTCGGCCCCAGCAGCAGGTCGTCGATGCGGGTCACATCATCCGGCAGCATCACCCGCACCACGTGTCGCCCTTCGCGTTCCACCGGCTGCCCCCGGCAGGTGCCGGGATAGCGCCGCCCACCGTCGTCGTCGGGCGGCGGCAGGTCGCCGCGGGTGCAGCTGCAGCCGTACAGCAGCCCGCGCTCCTGCAGCGCGTCGAATGCCTCCTGGTACCGCTCCGGGTGGTCGCTCTGCCGGTACGGCGACGGGTGGCCATCGAGTGAACGAAGTGACATCGGTTCGGGAGTGAAGCCGAGCCAGGCGAGGTCGTGGAGGATCGCACGTTCGTGCTCTGGGCGGCAGCGGGAACGGTCGTGATCCTCCAGCCGTGCACTCCCCCGCGCACCTGTGACCTCCGCAAGCGCCCACAGCCACGCCATGTGCGCCACGTGGCCGAGGTGCAGCTCGCCGGTGGGCGAGGGGGCGAAGCGGGTGACCGCCGCCGCGGTCGGCGGGGCAATCTCGCGCCACCGCGCCGCGACCATCTCGAGAGTCCGGGGATCCATCACCGTCGCTGGCGGGTTGGTCATGTCGCTCCGGGGAATCCGGGTCAGCCGCGGGCGCACCCCTCGGGGTGCGCGATGCCGGCATCGCGCGTCCCGAGGGACGCGCCTGCAGGGACCTTCAGCCCCGCACCGCCTCCAGCTCCTCCACCAGCGCCACAATGTCCGCTTCTGTGGTGAGGTAGCTGGTGATGCACGCCCGCAGCGCCGGCTCGCCGCAGGCATCGGGCAGCGCCGAGACCCAGGCATTGCCCCGCGCGTAGATCGCATCGCGCAGCGCGATCGCCGTGGTGCGTCCCTCGCGGATATCGGCGTGGGTGAAGTTCACCACCGGCAACGGCGTGTCGTTGACCACCACCCATCCGGCCGAGCCAAGCTGGCCGCGCAGCAGGTCGCCCATCGCCGCCTGGTGGTCGATCAGTCGCGCGTAGCCATCCAGCCCCAACTCGGCGAGAGCGCAGAACACCTTGAGCCCGGTGGCCCGGCGCGACCACTGCGGCGTCACCAGGTGCGGATCCACCGTGACCGCCGACGTGGCCGGCGGCATGTAGCCACTCGCCACGCTGAACGCCCGCTCCGCCGCGGCGGGGTGCCGGGTGAACACCATCCCCGCCCCCATCGGCACCGAGAGCCACTTGTGGGCATCCCAGGTGATCGAGTCGGCGCGCTCGATGCCGCCGAGATGACCGCGCAGCGCCGGCGACAACACCGCCGCCCCGCCCCACGCTGCATCGACGTGGAACCACGCGTCATGTCGCGCCGCAACATCGGCAAGGTCATGCAGGGGATCGATCATCCCGGTGCCGGTGGTGCCAGCGGTGCCGACCACCAGGAACGGATGCAAACCGGCTGCGGCATCGTCGGCCATCATCCGGTCGAGGGCGCCGGGGTCCATGCAGTACCGATCGTCGAGCGGCACCTCGCGCACCGCGTCGGTGCCGAGCCCCGACATCCGCGCCGCCTTGACGAACGAATGGTGCGACTCGCGCGAGAGGTAGAGCACCGGCTGCCGGTCGAGCGCCCGGAGCCCGCCGGTCGCTGCCGCCGGGCAGTGCATCGCCAGCGCCGCCAGCGCCGCCACCAGATTGGCCTCGGCGCCGCCCGAGGTGAAATGCGCCGTGGTGGTGTCGGGGTCGTAGCCCAGCGCCCGCGCGAGGTGGCGAAGCGTGAGCCGCTCGAGCTCCTGCACCGCGGGGGCGTGCGACCAGACCGCCAGCTGCGGATTGTAGAGCGCCGCCAGCGTGTCGCCCACCACCGCCGCGGGACGCACCGTGGGGTTGTAGAGGCCGTAGTAGCGGGGATGGGTCACGTGCACTAGCCCGCGCTGCAGCAGGTCGATCACTTCATTGGTGAGCCGGTCGACCGGTACCGGGTGATCGAAGCTATAGCGCCCCTCGAGCTCGCTCCGCAGTTCGAGCGGGTCGGGCTGGTGCACCACCGGCAGTCCGCGGATCGTTTCCTCGAACGTGGCGACTTCTTCCGCGATTCGGCCCCATGCCGCGGCAAGCGAATCGGTCATCATTCCCGCTCCGTACCCATCAGCCAGTCGTGCTCCGCCTCGAAGAGTGCCGCCTGCGTCGCCGGACCCGCGTCGGCACAGCGACCGGGCACCCGGAGGAACGGCGCGTCAATCCCCGCGCGACCCAGGTGCAGATGATAGCTCGCCGCGAACTCCACCGCGTTCGGTTCCGGTGAGGTCGCCTCGATCACCAGCACCGGGCTCCGCACCTCGGCACCACGGTGCAGCGGTGAGCGGTCGAGCCAGAGCGGCACCGCCATCCGGAACGGCCGTGCCGCGTGCCATTCATGCCACGGCGCGGCGTCGATCCCCGCGCCACCGGGGAGCCAGCCACTTCCAGCACACCGCAGGATGGTCCGGAACACGCGCGGGTCGCGACGCCGGAGCTCAGCCGCCGTGACCGCACCGGCACCGGTGCCCAAGGCCGCGATGCGGGTGGTGTCGACGATGCCGCGTCCGATCACGTCGGCGATTGCGTCGCGGATGTCGTCCACGTCGCGTCCGGGCCACTCGCGGCCGAGTCCGTTGGCGATGTCGAAGCCGTAGCCGGTGCTGCCGCGACCGTTCACCCGGAGCACCAGCCATCCGGCGGCGGCGCGCGCCATCACCGACGGCGCGTATCCGGAACCCGCCATCGCGTGCGGACCGCCGTGGACCTCCACCAGCAACGGATAGCGTCGTGCCGGATCGAACCCCGGCGGACGGACCAGCCACGCACCGAGCGCCGTGCCGTCGGCGGCGCGAAACTCGAGCTCGTCGAGTTCGCCGGTCGGGAGCGGGTTGTCGGGCTCGATCAGCGAGCGGAACTCCGCCGGACGACCGAGCGGAAACCGGATCAGTTCCCCTGCGATCGCGGGAGTGGAGCGGATCGCCACGGCGAAGTTGCCGCGGCGCGGGATCGACGCGAGGGTGAGCAGGTGCAACCCACTGGTGCCGGTCCGGATCCGTCCGTCGCGTGTGTCGATGCGGTGCAGGTTCCGCGAGCCGCGATCCTCGGTGGCGAACCAGAGCTCCCGGTCGTCGGCCCACGCGAGGTCGAGCACGTCGCGATCGAGCCCCACGGTGAGCCGCCGCAAGCCGCTGCCGTCGGGCCGCAGCACCAGCAGCTCCGACGCCGACCAGGTGGCGGCTCCCACCGGTTGCCCGGTGAACGCGATCCACTCACCATTGGGCGAGACCACCGGCAGGTGCCAACGGCCACCCTGGCCCGCGAGGTAGCGCCGTGCTCCGCTCGCCACGTCGACCACGAACAGCGAGGCGGCATCGGGCGGCTCGCCGCTGTCCGCGGCCCGGCCGGAAACCACCAGCGCATCGTCACGCAGCCAGTCGAACTCCACCAGGCGCTCGAGCTCCGGGGCCTCGGGGCCGAGCGCGAAGTCCGTCCCCGTGAGCCGCCGCACCTCGCCGCCGTTCGCCGACACGAGGTGGAGGGCACGTCGTGCGTTGCGGTCGCCCGCCGGGTAGCGCATCGCGACCCCCGCGCGCTCCATTGCCGGCGCACTGAACGCGATGGTGCGCCCGTCGGGCGACCAGCGCAGCGCGGTGACGCCGCCGGGGAGGTCGGTGAGGAAGCGCGTCTCGCCGGCGAGCGAATCACGCACCGCGAGCTGCCAGCTCCCTTCGACCGGCGCCAGCCACGCGATTGCGCGACCCCTCGGCGCGAACGCCGGCTGGCGGCCGGGGCCGAGCGTCCATCGATCGCCGCCCCCGGCGGGGATCACCTCGACGACGTGCCGGAACGTGTCGACCACCGGATCGGCAAAGCGCAGCGTGTAGGCGATCACCGACGCGTCGGGCGCGGCATCGGCGTCGACCACCATGTGGCGGGCGAAGTAGTCTGCCGGCTGCTGCGCGGCCAGCGCCGGAGCGCCGAGCAGCGCGGCGAGGAGTGCAGTCCGAGTCACTTGGCGTCCCGGCGGGCGCGGAGCTCCTGCGCGACGCGGGCCACCAGCATCCCCACCGCCACCCGGTTCTGGCCGCCCTGCGGGATGATCACGTCGGCCCAGCGCTTCGACGGCTCGACGAACTCCAGGTGCATCGGCCGCACCGTGGCGAGGTACTGGCGGATCACGTCGTCCACGGTGCGGCCCCGCTCCTCGACATCGCGCTCCAGCCGGCGGATGAACCGGATGTCGTCGGCCACATCGACGAACACCTTGATGTCGAACAGGTCGCGGAGCGCCGGTTCGACGAAGAGCAGGATCCCGTCGACCACCACGATCGGCGCCGGCTCCACGCGCACCGTCGCCGGTGCCCGCGTGTGCGCCGCGAAATCGTACGTGGGCTTCTCGATCGCCTCGCCCGCGGCCAGCTGCTCGAGCTGCGCGATCATCAGGTCGTTGTCGAGCGAATCGGGATGGTCGAAGTTGACATGCCGCCGCTCGTCGAGGGTGAGGTGGGCGAGGTCCTTGTAGTAGGCATCCTGGTCGAGGAACGCCGCGCCGTCGGTCGCCGCGGCGAGCATCGCCCGCGCCACCGTGGTCTTGCCGCTCCCCGACCCGCCGACGACGCCGATGATCAAGGGGCGGGTCATTGCACCCTCTCAATATCCACCCGCAACTCGTACCAGCCGCCGCGCTGCAGGTGCTGCACCAGCAGCTCGTGGCGGCCGGTGGCGGTGAACTCCACCTCCTTGACCCGCGACTCGCCGGGCTCCGGATCCTCGAGCACGAATCGCCCGTCGATCGCCACCCACACCGCGTCGTCGGCGATGGTGCGCAGGAGATAGCGACCGGGCTCCAGCACCACCGTGCCGCGCGCGGTGGTCCGCACATCGGCCTGCGGAATCTCCTGCCTCGGCGGCCGGTACCAGGTGAGGTCGAGCCGCGTGGTGTCCATCGTCGCAACCACGGCAGCCGTCGAGTCGAACGGGAGATCGGGTGCGGGCCGGAACTCGAGCTTCCACTCAATCCGCGGCACGAATCGCCCCCACTCCACTCGCACCGGCTGCCCCGCGGGCACCGGTTCGCCCCAGCGGTTCACGTACGCCCGCTCGGCGCTCACCTCCAGCGCCACCTCGTAGTCGTGTTCCTTCCCCGCCGTGGGCACCACCACCAGGGTGTCGCCCACCTGTCCCGATTCCGCCGAGAGCGACACCACACCGCGCAACCCGACCACGCGCCATGTCCCGGCCGGGCCGAGGATGCGGAGGCGCTGCGGTGTGGCATCGCTGCGGTCCACGGGCCAGAGCTTCGGGGACTGCCAGTCGTACGGCCCCCATTCGTCGACGATGATCGTCTTGCGGCCGCGGGGTGCACCCGGCGGGATCATCGGGTCGATCCCGCCGCGGAGCTTCGCCACCCGCCACTCCGCCGGGATCGGCACCGGCGCCGGGCGTCCCGTGGTGCTCGGCGTGAACACCCAGCCGGCGGTGTCGCCAGCGGTGCGCACCAGCGTGTCGACATTGGTGAAGGTGTTGCCGGCGATCCGCGCGCGCTGGGTGTTCTCGATCCGGAGCGCGTTGTCGTGATCGCGGAAACGGTTGCCGAGAATCACCACGTCGCGCGAGCGGGTATCGCGGGCCTTGGGGTAGCCCCAGTCGCCCGGCTCGGTGCGGTTCCACCAGAGCCGGATCGCGGTGGTGTCGCCATCGAAGGTGTTGCCCACGACCCGGTTGTCCTGGCCGTGCTCGATGGCGATCCCCTCGTCGTTGTCCCGGAAGCTGTTGCCGATCCAGGTCGACTCCCACGAGTAGCCGCCCCACACGCCGTGCCAGTTCTCCTCGACCCGGTTGTTCACGAACACGTTGCGCGAGAACGTCGCCTCGATGCCGTTGGTGGGCGCGTGCGAGAAGTCGTTGCCGTAGAACAGGTTGTCGTTGGCACCGCCCTCGCCGGTGTCCATGGTGTGCTGGCCGGCCCAGAGGAACAGCCCGTCGCCGCCGTGGGTCACACTGTTGTGCGCCACCACGTTGTGCGAGCTCTGCTCGTACATCAGCAGGCCGGCGGAGTCCTGGCCGCGGTGGTAGAAGCCGTGCTGGTAGCCGCGCACGTTGTAGTCGATGCGGTTGTGCATGATCACGTTGTGCGAGCTGCGATACATCCCGATGCCGAGCCCGGAGTTGAACGAGAAGTCGGAATTCCAGACCCGAAGCCCGGTGGTGCGGGTCATCAGCAGGCCGTTCTGGCCCCGCCGAACCGTGACGCCCTTGATCTCGCCGCCGGTGACGTCCTCGAGGTAGATCCCCGCCCCGCGCGCCAGCCACTCGCGCTTCTCGTTCTGGTGGAACGACATCCAGTCCACCAGCGACTCCTTCTCGATCCCGGAGTAGAGCCGCGGCTTCCAGTTGTGCGACGCAGTGACGTCGAGCAGCCGCAGCGTGTCGGTGCCGGTGGCGAGGAGTCCCACCTTGTAGCCGCGCACGCTGCCGCCCCGCACCGTCACCTGCCGACCGCCCTCGACGGCGATCCCGGTGCCGCTGAACAGGTCAGGGCGCAGGCGATCAGCGGTACCCACCAGCTCCACGCCGCGCAGGTCGACGGTGACCCCGTCGCCGCGGATGGTCATGGCGGCGCGCTCCCCCGCCGGCGCCATGTAGGAGCCGGGTTCGATCCGGACCGAGGTGGTGATGACCATCCCGGGCTGGTAGGGGACGGGGCGCTGCTGGGCGGGGAGGGCGAGGGGGATGGCGAGGAGGAGAGGAAGGCTGCGCATCAGGGAAAGCTACATCAACCAGAGGACCGAACCACCGCCACCGCAGGC
>CALGOK010000010.1 GCA_937961295.1 uncultured Gemmatimonadota bacterium | reverse complement strand
TGCGCGCTTGCGCGCTGGCAAGCGCCTCTTCGTGCGCGACGGGCTGGCCTGCCCGCGGCAGGACCTCCAGGCCCACGCCGGGGTCGACCCGGTCGTCGGCCACGCGGCGGGCGCCGCCCAGCGCCACCACGAGTTCGCCGAGGACGCGCGGCGGGAGCGGCGGCATCCGTCCGGCATGCCCCGCGTGCACCTCGCGCACCACCGGGGCGGCGGGGAGCAGCGAGGGATCGTCCACCACCCGCGGATCGCCGCCCTGCCGCCGGATCACCTCCCGGAACCGGTCGAGCGCGGCGCCGGAGCGGAGCGTCGCCTTGAGGATCCGCAGCGCGCCGGCGTGGTCGGGTGCCCCGCCCGCCAGCAGCAGCATCTCGGCGCCCAGCGCGAGCGTGACCTCCCTCAGGGCGCCGGCCCCCCCGCCCCTGGGCGCGGCGATCGACTCGCCCAACTCGTTCGCGTTGCCGGCGGTCCGGCCGAGCGGCCGGTCCATCGCGGTGAGGAGGGCGACGGTGCGGCATCCCGCCGCATCCCCGACGCCGATCATGGTGCGCGCCAGCGTGCGGGCATCGTCGAGGACGGGCATGAACGCGCCGCTGCCCACCTTCACGTCGAGCACCAGCGCGTCGAGCTGCTCGGCCAGCTTCTTGGACATGATGCTGGCGGTGATCAGCGGAATCGATTCGACCGTGGCGGTCACGTCGCGGAGGGCGTAGAGCCTGCGGTCGGCCGGAACGATCTCGTCGGTCTGCCCGAACATCACCACGCCGATGGCATCGAGCTGGTCCGCGGCCTGCTCGAGCGGCATTCGCGTTGTGAAGCCGGGGATCGCCTCGAGCTTGTCCAGCGTTCCCCCGGTGTGGCCCAGGCCGCGACCCGACATCATCGGCACCGCCACCCCGCAGGCCGCGAGCAGCGGCGCCAGGATCAGCGAGGTCTTGTCCCCGACGCCGCCAGTCGAGTGCTTGTCCACCCGGACCGGCCCGCTCGCGGGCCTCGGCAGCCGGGCGCCCGAGTCGAGCATCGCCGCGGTGAGCGCCTCGAGCTCGTTCGCGTCGAGGCCGCGGAACATCACCGCCATCAGCAGGGCCGACATCTGGTAGTCGGGCACCTCGCCGGCGGCGTAGCGGCGCACCAGCGCGCGCCACTCCTCGGCGGTGAGCGCGCCGCCGTCTCGCTTGCGTTCGATCAGGCGTGGAACGACCATTCACCCTCGTGATCGTGGACCCGGATGGAAGGACTGTGACGCCATGCCGAAGCGGATTGTCGCAACCCTGCTGAGCCTCGTCGCACTGGCGACACCGGTGCGGGCGCAACAGGACGCGCTGGCCCGCGGCATCGCGGCGATGGAGCGCTGGGACCTCCCCGCCGCCCGGCGTCACCTCGAGGAGGCCGTGGCCGCCGCCCCGCAAAGCTACGAGGCCAACTGGCGCCTCGCCCACGTCCTGCTCGACATCGGCAAGGAGACCCCCGACACGGTGGCCTCGCCGGTGCGCGACTCGCTCTACGACCGCGCCGAAAGCTACGCGCGCCGGGCGGTCGAGGCGAACCCCGACGGCGCCGACGGCCACTTCGTCCTCGCCAGCGCCATCGGCCGCGCCTCGCTCACGCGGAGCAAGCGCGAGCAGATCGAGCGCGCGGTGGAGATCCGCAACAGCGCGCTGCGGGCCCTCGGGCTTGACCCGTCGCACAGCGGCGCGCTCCACGTGATGGGGCGCTGGCACGCGGAGATCAAGCGGCTGTCGTCGCTGCAGACCTTCTTCGCGCGCACCTTCCTCGGCGCCGACATCTTCGACGAGGCATCGTGGGACTCCGCAGAGCGGTACCTGCGCGAGGCCGTGACCCATGCACCCGAGCGGATCTACCACCGCCTCGACCTGGCGAAGGTGCTGATCGACCGCGAGAAGTGGGACGACGCCGCGGCGCAGCTGCAGGCGATCTCGCGCCTGCCCGTCGACGAGCCGATGGACGTGTCCTACCGCCGCGAAGCGGCGCGCCTGCTTCGCGACGTGATGGCGCGCCGGCGGCCATGACGCCCCGGAGCGCCGCGAGCGAGGCCCGGGCGCTTCGCGAGCAACTGGAGCGCGCCAATCGCGCCTACCACGAGCTCGACCAGCCGGAAATTTCTGACGAGGAGTACGACGTCCTCTTCCGGCGGCTCCAGGCGCTGGAGGCCGAGCACCCCGAGCTCGCCACCCCGGATTCGCCCACCCAGCGCATCGGCGGCGCCCCGGCGGAGTACCTGCCGAAGGGCCGCCACGCGGTGCCGATGCTGTCGCTCGACAACGCCTTCACCACCGAGGAGCTGCGCGCCTGGCACGAGCGGATGGTCAAGGCCGATCGGCGCGTCGCCGAGGCGCGACTCTCGCTCGAGGTGAAGATCGACGGCGCCGCGCTGTCGCTCACCTATCGCGACGGCACGCTCGAGCGCGGCCTCACCCGCGGCAACGGGGTCGAGGGCGAGGAGATCACCGGCAACGTCAAGGCGATCGGCGACATCCCGCTGGTGCTCACCGGCAAGGATGTCCCCGCCCTGATCGAGGTGCGCGGCGAGGTGTACATCCCCCGGCGTGCCTTCGACCGCGTCAACGCCGATCGCGAGGCGGAGGGACTCGAGCCGCTGCAGAACCCGCGCAATGCCGCCGCCGGCGCGCTGCGCGCCCTGGACCCCGCCGAGGCGCGGCGGCGGCGGCTGCACTTCCTCGCCTACCAGGTGGTCACGGTGGAGGGGACCCTGCCGGTCGCCAGCCACGAGGCCGAGCTCGAGTTGCTCGCTCGGTGGGGCTTCCCGGTGGAGCCGCATCACCATCCGTGCGCGTCGATCGAGGACGTCATCACCGAGAGCGAGGACTGGGTGGAGAAGGTGCGCACGCTGCCGTTCGACGCCGACGGCCTCGTGATCAAGCTCGACGACCTGCGGCTGCAGGAGGAACTCGGCACGGTGAGCAACCGGGTGCCGCGCTGGGCGATCGCGCGGAAGTTCCCGGCGGAGTCGGCGTTCACGAAGCTGCTCGACATCGAGGTGAACATCGGCCGCACCGGGGCGCTGGCGCCCACCGCCATCCTGGAACCGGTACGGATCGGCGGCGTGACGGTGAGCCGCGCCACGCTCCACAACGAGGAGATCATCGCGTCGCGCGACATCCGGATCGGCGACACCGTCGAGGTGATCCGCAGCGGTGACGTGATTCCCAAGGTGCTCGGCCCCGATCGCGGCAAGCGGACCGGCGACGAGGTCGCATGGCAGCCGCCGCGCACCTGCCCGTACTCCGGCGACGAGCTGGTGCGGCCCGACGGCGAGGTGAACCGCTACTGCCCCAATCCGCGCTGCCCGGGCCGGGCGTACGAGGGACTGGTGCACTTCGTCTCCAAGGCCGGACTCGACATCGCCGGCCTCGGACCCGAGCGGGTGGAGCTCCTCCTCGAGGCCAAGCTGATCACCGACGCGGCGGACCTCTACGCGCTCACGGCGGAGCAGCTGATTCCGCTGGAGGGATTCGCCGAGCAGTCGGCGACTGCGCTGGTGGAGGCGATCGCCGCGTCGCGCGAGCGCCCGCTCCGCGCCCTGCTCACCGCGCTCGGCATCCGCCATGTCGGCGCCACCGCGGCCAAGCTGCTGGCACGACGCTTCGGGTCGCTGGAGGCGCTGTGCGCGGCCACGGTCGAGGAGCTGGAGCAACTCGACGGCATCGGTCCCGCCATCTCCGGCGCGGTGCGCGAGTTCGTGGCTGACGCCGGCAACGCCGCGCTGCTCGACCGGCTCCAGGAGCTCGGAGTTGCCACGCGGGAGGGGAGCGTGACGACCGGCGGGCCGCGTCCGCTGGCCGGCAAGATCTACGTCCTCACCGGCTCCCTCCCCACCCTCAAGCGTGCGGCCGCCGCGGAGCTCATCGAGGCCGCAGGGGGGACGGTCAAGTCGTCGGTGTCCAAGAAGACCGACGTGGTGGTGGCCGGCGAGGACGCCGGCGACAAGCTCGCCAAGGCCACCGAGCTCGGCATCGAGGTGATCGACGAGGCCGAGCTCTTGCGGCGCGCGGGAACCGCGCCCTAGCTTCACCGCCTCCGATGGAAGCCTTCACCATTGCCCCGGCCTCGCTCCACCGCCTGGCGCGCGAGCTGCGCGCCGCCGGCGGCGGCGCACCGCGCATCCTCCACGAGGCCGGCTTCGCCGCCGGCGAGATGCTGAGCGCGCGGTGGCGCAACCGGATCGCCGAGCAGACCGGCCTCGACGACGCCGGCCGACTCGACTCGCGCTGGTTCGGGCCGCTGCTCGACCAGTTGTGCGTCAACCTGGGATGGGGGTCGCTGAGCGTGTCCGAGCTCGAGGATGAGGGGGTGGTGCTCGAGTCGGGGGACTGGGCGGAAGCCGACCCCGGCTCGGCCACCGTGCCGTCGTGCCACTTCACCGCCGGGGCAATGGCGGCGTTCCTCACCGGCCAGGCGGGCGCGCCGATCGCCGTGCTCGAGGTGGAGTGCCGCTCGACGGGGGCCGATGCCTGCCGATTCCTCGCGGGCTCCTCGGAGATGCTCTCGGCCGCCTACGATCTCCTCGCCGCCGGGGGCGATTGGCGCGAGGCGTTCGGCACCGGCCGCGACAGCTAGCCCTCCAGCGCCTCGCGCGGCATCAGCTCGCCGTCGCTCACCACCTCCCGATCCCACGGCAGCACGATTGCCTTGTCGGTCTCGAAGGCGTGGAAGTCGGGTTGCCACTTTCCCGTCTTGAACGACACGGCCGTGCGCACGTCGGCCGGGCGCACCGCCTGCACTTCATGCAGCGCCAGCTTGAGGGTGTCGCCGCTGTCGCAAGTCTCGTCGACCAGCAGCACCTTCCGGCCCTTGAGCGATGCCGGCGGGCCGGCAACCACCTGGGGCTCGGCGTCCTCGTCGGGGCGGGTGATCACGATCGCCACGAACTCGCGCTCGAGCATCGTCGCGACGATGGCAGCGGGGATCACTCCCGCCTTGGCGATCCCGACCACCACGTCGGGGTCGAAGCCGCGGGCGACGTGCACCGCGAGGGCGCGGCAGAGCTCCCCGAAGAAGGCCCAATCGACCTCGAGGACGTCACGGGGAGGGGCAGGCTGGGCGCGACGGGGCACGGGACCTCCGGACGGGGGAACGGCACCACCTCCCCGGCAAGGTACACCGCCACCGGCCCCGCGCCAGCGGCCCCGGCTCGTTGCCCGTGCCTACGCCGCGGCCTAACTTCCACCGAATGCCACGCCTCCCGATCGGTCCCCGCGCATGAGCTGGTGGAAGCGCATTCTCGCCGGTGACGACGAGTCCGTCGCGCCGCGCCGCCTGGACTACCTCAACGAGGGGCTTGCGCTGGAGCGGCAGGGCGATCTCGAGGGCGCCGTGACGTCGTACCAGCTGGCGCTTCGCGACCAGCCGCACAACGTGCGAATCCTGCAAGACATCGCCATCGCCCTCTCCAAGACGGGGCGGATCGAGGAAGCGATCCGCCATTATCGCCGGGCGCTGGAGCTCGAGCCCGGCCTGGCGGGGGCGCACTACGGACTGGCGTTCCTGCTGCTGCGGCGCGGCGATGGCGACCGGGCGGCCGAGCACCTGCGGGCGTTCCTGGCGAGGCCACCCAGTGACGCGGAGATGAGCCGCTGGGTCAGTCACGCGCGCGAAACGCTCGCGGGGCTCGAGGGGGCCGGGATGCAGGAGGAGCAAGGATGAGGAAGCGGGGCATTGCGGCCCTGATGGCGATCGCATTCGCCGCGGGATGCGGGAACCTCCCGGTGACCGGTGACGGCGTGGTTGCGCTGGAGGTGACCTCGCCGGGCTCCCTGACGCTCCAGCAGGGAGCCTCCGTGCAGCTGACGGCGCGCGCCCTCGACGCCGACGGCAACGTGGTGCCGGAGGCGGAGATCACCTGGTCCACCCCGGACACCACCGTGACGGTCGATGCGACCGGCCGGGTGACCGGCACGGCAGCGTCCGGCACCGGCCGCGTGCAGGCCGCCGCCGGGACGCTGCGCTCCAACCTCGTCACCTTCACGCTGCAGCCCGCCAGCGGTTCCTGATCGCCCTTCGGCAGGGCGTCACTCACTCCGACTCCCGGAGTCGCGCATGCCACCGACGACCCTGAACGGGCTGTTCTTCGACGCCATCGCGCGACACCGGGTCCTGCCGGCCGCGCTGGTGCACAAGCACGACTCCGCCTGGATCCCGATCTCGCACGACGAGCTGCGCGAGCGCGTCCGGCACGTCCACGCCGCGCTCCGCGCCGACGGCATGCGTCCTGGCGACCGGGTCGCGATTCTCTCCGAGAACCGGCCCGAATGGGCGATCACCGACTACGCCTGTCTCGCCGCGCGCTGCACCGACGTGCCGGTGTATCCCACCCTTCCGCCGCACCAGGTCGCCTACATCCTGCGCGACTCCGGGGCGCGGATGGTGTTCTGCTCCACGCAGGCCCAGGCGGAGAAGGTGCTGGCCGTGCGCGGCGAGCTGCCGGAGCTGGAACGGGTGGTGATCTACGATGACATCGAGTTGCCGGGCGTGGAGACGTTCCGCCAGCTCGAAGCGGGTGGCAGGGAGGCGGCGGGGCAATGGCCTGACTGGGAGGAGGAGGCGCGCCAGGCCCAGCCGGACGACCTGGCGACCCTGATCTACACGTCGGGAACCACCGGCGACCCCAAGGGGGTGATGCTGTCGCACGGCAACATCACCAGCAACGTCGTCGCCTCGCTGCAGGTCCTCGACCTGCGCCCCGGCGACCGCTGCCTCTCCTTCCTGCCGCTGTCGCACATCTTCGAGCGGATGGTGGGCCACTACACCATGCTCTACGGCGGCGTGATCATCCACTACGCCAGCAGCATGGACGCGGTGGCGGCGGAGATGGGCGAGGTGCAGCCGACGCTGATGGCCTCGGTGCCCCGGCTGTACGAGAAGATCTATGCCCGCGTGGTGGAGAACGCGACGTCGGGAAGCAGCCTCAAGCGCGCGATCTTCGAGTGGGCACGCGCCACCGGCGAGAAGCTGGTGGACTACCAGATCGCCCAGAAGCCCGCACCGGCCGCGCTCCGCCTCGGCGGGGCGATCGCCGACCGGCTGGTGTTCTCCAAGCTGCGCGCGCGCACCGGCGGAAAGCTCCGGTTCTTCGTCTCCGGCGGCGCGCCGCTCAACCCCGAGATCTGCAAGTTCTTCCTCGCGGCGGGGCTCAAGATCATGGAGGGCTACGGGCTCACCGAGACCTCCCCGGTGATCTCGGTCAACCCCGAGGACCGGATCAAGCCCGGCACCGTGGGACCGCCGATCCCGGGAGTCGAGGTGAAGATCGCCGAGGACGGCGAGATCCTCACCCGCGGGCCGCACGTGATGCAGGGGTACTACCGCAAGCCCGAGGCGACGGCGGAGGCGATCGACGCCGAGGGGTGGTTCCACACCGGCGACATCGGGATGATCGACGCCGACGGCTACCTGCGGATCACCGACCGCAAGAAGGACATCATCGTCACGGCCGGCGGCAAGAACATCGCTCCCCAGCCGATCGAGGCGCTGCTCAAGACCAACGAGTTCGTGACCAACGCGGTGATGATCGGCGACAAGCGCCGCTTCCCCAGCATGCTGCTGGTGCCCAACTTCACGGCGCTCAAGGCCTGGGCGGCGCAGAAGGGGCTCCCTGACCTGCCGCCGGCGGAGATGGTCCGGCGCGCCGAGTTCCGCGACAAGGTGGAGCGCGAGGCGCGCAAGTCTCTCCGCGACCTGGCCCACTTCGAGGTGCCCAAGAAGTTCCTGCTGCTCCCTGAGGACTTCTCGATCACCGGCGGCGAACTCACGCCCAAGATGTCGGTGCGCCGCAAGGTGGTCGAGCAGAAGTGGCAGCGGGAGATTGATGCGCTGTACGCGGAGGGAGACGAGGAATGATGGAGGATGGAGGATGGAGGATGGCGACCGCCACTCCATCCTCCATCCTCCATCCTCCATCCTCGGTCCTCGGTCCTCGGTCCTCCGTCATCGGTGCCGTATCACCCACACCCCGTCGGCTTCGGCCACCAGCTCGTCGCCGGGTCCGAGGTCGGGCCGCGTCCCCTGCCCCACCACCCGCAGACCGGGCAGGGCGCTGCCGAGCGCGTCGGTCACCGTGACGACGCCCTCGCCGATCACCACCCCGCGCATCGCGTGACGCTTGACCGGCCACACCGGCGAACGGATCACGCTCACGGCCCCGGCTGACGCGACACCCTCCGGCGGGTTGACGGCCACGATCGCCACGTCGGGGAGCAGCTCGGCCAGCTCGTGCGCCAGCGCCCCCGCGGTCCCCGCCAGCGCGATCCACCCGCCCGGTCCCTCCAGTCCCAGCATCGCCAGCGCCGACTCGGCGTCGAACGGCGGGCTTCCCTCGGGGATCGCCACGTCCTCGAACACCGGCACGCCGTCGTCCCAGTCGCAGCTCCAGCCGCAGACCGGGCAGCCGAGGTGACCGGCGATGACGCGCCGGCCGTCCATGGCATTGGGGATGAGGACGAGGAACGCCTCGTCGTGCGGCTCGGGACAGCGCAGGTGGTCGGTGAGTTCGATGTGCATCAGGGGCGGAGGATCGCGCGCCCCAAGGGGCGCGCCCGCAGGGGGTGTGTCATCGTCAGGCTCCCGGAGAGAGCCGGATCGACTCCACGTGGCTCCGCGCCGGCCGCGTCGCCGCCCACACGATCGCATCGGCCACGTCGTCGGGACGGAGCATCGCCTCGCGGCCGAGGAAGCCGTCGCGATTGTCGGGATCGAACGGATCCCACACGGTCGTGTCGGTCGGTCCGGGCGAGACGAGCGTGCACTGCACCCCGCTGCCGCGGTACTCCTCGAGCAGCACCTCGTGCATCCCGCGCGCGGCGAACTTCGACGCCGCGTACGCCGCGTTCTCGGGATAGGCGCGGGTGTCGGACACCGATCCCACCAGGATGTGGCGACCCGAGCCGCGCTTGCGCATCAGCGGCAGCAACCGCCGGGCGATCGCGAACGGCGCCTCGAGGTTGATGGCCAGCTGCTCGCGAAGCAGCCCGTGGCTGGTGTCCTCGAGCGGTGCCAGGATGAACGCCCCGGCATTGTTGACCACCGCGTGGGGCACGCCGTGATCGGCAACGAGCTGGTCGAGGAACGCCTCGCGCGCCCCGGGGTCGGCCAGGTCGGCGCGATAGTCCACCGCGCGATCGACCGGCGGCATGTCACCGCGCGCGACCCGGGCGACGGTGGCCCCCAGGGCCGCGAGGCGCAGGCAGGTGGCGGCGCCGATCCCGCGCGACGCCCCGGTGACGAGCACCACGCGGTTGCGCAGCGTGTCGGTCACCTCAGCGACCCTCGTACTCGACGTAGTTGCGCGGTGTCTCCCACAGCCGCACCCGCACGAGCTTGCCCGCCGGAATGCGCGGCTCGAGACGCTCCCAGATGTACACCGCGATGTTCTCCGCACTCGGCAACCGCTCGGCGAACCACGGCACGTCGAGGTTGAGGTTGCGGTGGTCGAGCTCGGTGTGCACCAGCTCGTCGAACAGCGCCTTGAGCAGCGCCACGTCGCAGACGTAGCCGGTCTCCGCATCGATCTCGCCCTCGACGCAGATCTCGGCCTCGTAGTTGTGGCCGTGGTAGTTGGGGTTGTTGCAGGGCCCGAAGGCGTTGCGGTTCCACTCGTCCGACCGGGCGGGATTGTGCAACCGGTGGGCGGCGTTGAAGTGGGCCCGGCGGACGACCATGGCTCGCGGCATCGGGAACTCCTCGTGGGCGGAAGCGCAAACTGCGTCGCCCCCAGGATGGGAAGCTGCGCCGCTGACCGTCGCGATGGCGGGGAGGTGTTCTTGAAGCCCGGGGAGAAACGCTCGGCGCCCTCACCCCATCGTCCGTCTTCCCCGCAGCGGGGGCGTGACGTTCGCATGAAGCATGCGGGCCCATCCTCGGACATGTTGGCTCAAGTACGTATGGCTCCCCGCCACCGCACGGCCGAGGGTATAATAGAGCCCGGTACGGCGGCGGTCAAATGCATGTCGCGACAGCGGCGAAGCGCGAGGAGCGAAGTGCGAACACACGCCCCTCGCCCCTCGCCCCTCGCTCGTCGCGGCCTCCCGGAGGCACCTTGCGCGACCTGATTCTCGGCACGTTGATCATCGCGGCTTGGCTGGTGCTGCAGTTCGGCACCGTGTCGCCCACCGGCTGGATCCACCTGCTGCTGATCGCCGGCGTCGGGCTGGTGATCCGCGGGATCACGCTCTCCACGCCGGGCAACGGGCAGGCGGAGTGACTCACCCCACCGCGGCCGCCGCCCACGGCGCCGCGGCGCGGCGACAGGCGTCGCGCAGCACGTCGGGCGGCGCCACCATCGAGATCCGGATGTAGGGCGTGCCGCCGGGACCGAACCCGCTTCCCGGCGTAATGACGATCCGCTCCTCCGCCAGCAGCTGCTCGGTGACTTCCCAGTCGGTCATCCCCGGCGGCACCGGAACCCACAGGTACATCCCGGCCGGCGGCGCCTTGACCCTCACCCCCGCGTCGGCGAACCCCGCCACCGCCGCGTCGAACCGCGCGCGGTAGCCCTCGCGCAGCACCGCAGCGAGCTCCTCGGCGTGGGCGAAGGCGAACGTCCCCGCGCGCTGCACCACCGTGGGCACGCCGTACCCCACCAGGGTGCGGTAGTCATTGAGCGCGGTGATCACCTCGCGCCGCCCGCACACCTCCCCGAGCCGCAGGCCGGCCATCGAGAAGTTCTTCGACCCGGAGTGGATCTCGACGGCAACCTCCTTCGCGCCCTCGATCTCGAACACGCTCGGTGCCGGGTCGCCCTCGAGCACCAGCTCGCTGTAGGCGATGTCGCTGATCAGGATGATGTCGTGCCGTCGGCAGTAGGCCACCGCCTCGGCCCAGCGCTCGCGGGTGGTGACCGCACCGGTCGGGTTGTTCGGGAAGTTGAGCAGCAGGAACTTGGCGCGGCGCGCCTGGTCGGCCGGGATCGCCTCGAGGTCGGGCCAGAATCCGTCGGCCTCCCGCACCGGCAGCCGCACCAGCTCGGCGCCGCTTGACGCCACCGCGCGCTCGTACACGGGATACGCGACGTCGGTGATCAGCATCGTGTCGCCCGGCTCGCAGTACGCCGTGACGAGGTGGGCGAGCGCCTCCTTGGCGCCGGCGGTCGGGACCATCTCGGCCGGGACATCGAGCGTCACGCCGAAGCGCCGCTGCATGTAGGCGGCGAAGGTCTCGTGCAACGCCGTCTCGCCGAACATTGCAGGATAGCCGTGCCCGGTCGTGTCCCGCGCGGCGACGGCGACCGCCTCGATCAGCGCCGGCGGCATCGGCTGGTCGGGTGACCCCAGCGACAGGTCGAGCACCCGGTGACCCTGGTCCAGCAACACCCGCTTCTTGCGGATCAGGGTCGTGAAGACGTAGGGCTGGATGGACTGCAGGATCCTGGTGGGACGCGGCAACGCCGACTCCGATTGAGGACCCCCCCAATATGGCCTTAGTCGCCAGAGGATGGAGGGTCCGAACCGGAGATGGACACCAGGGGTCGTCACGGCATCCCACTCCATCCTCCATCCTCCATCATCGCGCCTTGCCCAGGTCCGGCCGCAACCGCTCTGCCTCCCGGAGATAGACGTGCCGGGGTCGGGTGCCGTTCCAGCGCCGCTCGACGTGCAGCATCACGCGCAGGCAGCGTGGCAGGCCGTCGGGCACCGGGATCTCGGTGGTGCACAACAGCGGCACGTGCTCCCACCCGGCGGCGCGCGCCGCTTCCGCGGGGAAGGCGCTCACGAGGTCGGGGGTCACGGTGAAGATCGCCGACACCACCTCGTCGTGGCGCAGCGCGTTCTCATGCTTGAGCGTGGCGAGGAGTTCGCGCACGGCGATCGCCACTTCTTCCGGCGTGTCGACCGGCACGGCGGTGGCTCCGCGGATGGCGCGCATCGACGGCACGCCGAGGGCGCGGGTGAGCAGGGAGCGCAGCATCACGCCGCCTCGACCCGCACCGCCGCGCGCCGGGCGAGCACGGCGAACGTGGTCCGGTTGTCCGGCGCGTCGGCGATGTCGCGTGCCAGGACCGCGAGCCCGTAGCGCGCGGCGGCCTCCTCCGGCGCGATCGCCGCGCGGGTCCAGTCGCGATCGGCAGCGATGGCCCGCGCCGCCACCGCGGTGTCCGCGGCCGCCCGCGGGGCAAGGCGCCGGGCGGAGAGCCAGCGCGCGCACTGGGCGAGGGCGACCGGATGCGATTCCGCCCAGCGCAGCGAGGCGATGTCGGCGCCGTCGAGCGCCACGAGGCAGTGCACGATCCGCTGGTCGAAGCGATCGATCACTTCCACCCCCGGCCACTCGGCGAGCACGCTGGTCGCCGAGGTCACCTCGCCGACGATGCTGTTCCACACCGGCAGCAGGCCGAGCTCGGCGCGACCCGCTGCGACCGCGGCGGCCACGGCAGCAAAGTCGTCCAGCCCCCGGCTCTCGAGGTCGGGAAGCCGCTCCTGTGCGGCGACGTGGCTGTAGGCGCCGGGGGCGCCCTGGTAGACGACTCGCATCACCTGCTCCTCGGGTGGGGAAACACAAACGGCCCTCTCGGGGATCGAGAGGGCCGCGGGACGGTCGGTGCGCTGGCAAGCTTCAGCTATCGCGCGCGTCGACTCCCGGCCCTCTCATGGAGAAAGGCCGCAAAGGCGAACGCGAATCGATAGGCGCGGGACATCATGACCTACGGTACCCGGTGACCGGCGGGAGCGTCAAGGGGGTCGGGACCGTGACCGGTTCGTGGCCTGCGACGGCCGCCGGCCCCGCTAGCTTGGGGGATCCCACCCTGGAGCGTCGATGCCGAGTTCGCGCCGCAGCTTTCTCCGCCGGGCCGCCACCCTGAGCGGTGCGGCAGTCCTGGCCCCGTCGATGGCCGGTCTCGTCTCGCGCCTCGACGGCCAGGCCGTGGTGACCGTCCGGCGCGCGGGAGTCGGTGAGGGCGGCTACGGCCCCCTCCGTCCCGCCGGCCCGGAGCTCGCGCTCCCGGAAGGGTTTCGGTACTGGGTGCTGAGCGAGATCGGCCAGCCGATGTCCGATGGCTCCCCCACCCCGGATGGCTTCGACGGCATGGCGGCCTTCCCGCGACCCAACGGTGACGTCCGGCTGGTGCGCAACCACGAGAACCGTGACGCGGCCGGCACGGCGCGGCTCCTGGGGGAGTCCGCGCTCGCCTACGACCCGCTGGCCGGCGGCGGGACGACCACCCTTGACGTCCGGATCGGCGACGACGGCATCCCGCGCGTGGTGCGCGACTTCGTCTCGCTCTCGGGCACGATCGTCAACTGTGCCGGTGGCCCGACGCCGTGGGGGAGCTGGCTCACCTGCGAGGAGTCGGTCGGCGGAGCCGCCCAGGGATGGCAGCGGGAGCACGGCTACGTGTTCGAGGTGCCCGCCCGCGCCGAGTCGGAGGTCGCGGCGGTTCCCATCGTGGCGATGGGACGCTTCGTGCACGAGGCGGTCGCGGTCGATCCGCACTCGGGCTTCGTCTACCTCACCGAGGACGCGGGCCGCTCCGGCTTCTATCGCTACCTGCCGCGCACACCGGGTCGCCTGCTCGATGGCGGTCGCCTGGAGATGCTCGCCCTCACCGACCATCCCAATCACGACACGGCCACCGGGCAGTGGATGGGAACGACGCGATCGGTGCGATGGGTGCCGATCGACGACGCGAACCCCGGCCCGGGCGCGCCGTCGGTGTTCACGCAGGGCTACGCCCACGGCGGGGCGCGCTTCGCGCGGCTCGAGGGCTGCTGGTACGGCGACGGCGGGATCTTCTTCCATGCCACCAGCGGCGGCGACGCCGGCGTGGGGCAGGTCTGGCATCACCGCCCTGATCCGATCGGCGGCGGACAGCTGACGCTCGTGTTCGAGTCGCCGTCGCGCGACGTGCTCGACTACCCCGACAACATCACCGTCTCCCCGCGCGGCGGCCTGGTGCTCTGCGAGGACGGCGCGGGCGAGCAGTACGTGCGCGGCCTCACCCTCGACGGCCGGATCTTCGACCTGGCGCGCAACACGGTGAACACGAGTGAGTTCTGCGGGGCATGCTTCGCCCCGGACGGTGAGACGCTGTTCGTCAACATCCAGGGCAGCACCACCCGGACCGGGACCACCCGGGGCATGACGCTCGCCATCCGGGGACCGTGGCGCGCGGGAGCGCTCTGAGCACCCCGCCGAGCGGAGTCGCCGTTTTGCGGTAGATTCGGCCGGGACCCGCCGCCGGCGGGGATGCGACCGACCGCGAACGGTCCGTGAGGGAGGGACGCCATGGCGGGTGATCCGGAGCGGCTCGATGCGGCGTTCGTGGCGGCGTACGAAGAGCTGCGACGCCTTGCCGCGCACCTGCAGCGGCGCGAACCCGGCACCACCCTCGACCCCACCGGCCTGGTCAACGAGGCGTGGATCAAGCTTGCCCGATCCCCCGAACTCGCCGACACCTCGCCGCTCCACTTCAAGCGCATCGCGGCGCGCGCGATGCGCCAGGTGCTGGTCGAATCGGCGCGCCGCCGACACGCCGAGAAGCGCGGCGGTCCGGAGCGCGTGGCGATCACCCTCGACGACGGCGGCGCCGATCCCGGTACTCTCGCCGCCGACGTGCTCCAGCTCGACGGCGCCCTCTCCGAGCTCGGCCGCGCCCATCCCCGCCCCGCCGCCGTGGTCGAGGCGCGCTTCTTCGGCGGGCTGACCACCGCCGAGATTGCCGCGGCGCTCGACCTCTCGGAGGCCGACGCGCTGCGCGAGGAGCGCAGCGCGCGCGGAGTGCTCGGCGGCCAGCTCTCGCCGGCGGGTTGCTCGCATGGATCGTGACTGGGATCGCCTCGTCGACCTGCATGAGCGGGCGCTCGCCCTCGACGCCACCTCGCGCCGCACCCTCCTCGATTCGCTTGCCCGGGACGAACCGGAACTCGCTGCCCGTCTCGAGGCGATGCTCCGTGCCGAGGGGGCGACGGTGCTCGATCGCGGCGAGGCGGTGATCGGCGAGCTGCTCGACGAGGGCGCCGCCGCACCGACCCGGGTCGGCCGCTATCGCATCCTGCGCCTCCTCGGCGAGGGCGGCAGCGGGCGGGTGTTCCTCGTCGAGCGCGAGGACGTTGGCGGCCGTGCGGCGCTCAAGCTGCTGCGCGACGCCTGGATCAGCGAGGAGCGCCGCCAGCGCTTCCTCGCCGAGCAGCGCACGCTCGCGCAGCTCTCGCATCCCGGCATCGCGCGGCTGTTCGACGCCGGCACCCTCCCGGACGGCACCCCCTGGTTCGCGATGGAATACGTCGAGGGCGTGCCGATCACGCGCCACGCGCGGGAGCGCGACCTCCCGGTGCGCGCGCGGCTCGCGCTGGTGCGCGAAGTCTGCCGCGCCGTGGAGCACGCGCACGCCCATGCGGTGATTCACCGCGACCTCAAGCCATCGAACGTGCTGGTGACCGGTGACGGGACGGTCAAGCTGCTCGACTTCGGAATTGCCAAGCAGCTCGACGAGCGCGGTGAGAGCGGCGAGCGCACCCGCACGGGATTCCGGATGCTCACCCCGTCGTACGCCGCCCCCGAGCAGTTCACCGGCGGCCCGATCGGCGTGCGCACCGACGTCCACGCCATCGGCGTGATGCTCTACGAGCTGCTCGCCAACCAGCTGCCCTGGCCGGTCGGCGACGAGGCCGGACCCGCCCCGCTGGCCGGTCGGAGCCGCGACGTGACGCGACCCTCCTCGGTGGCCGGGCGCGGTACCTCCGCCCCCGGGCGCGCGGGCTGGCGGGAGCTCGACGTGCTGGTGCAGACGGCGATGCACCAGGATCCGGTGCGCCGATACGCCAGCGTCGAGGCACTTGCCCGCGACATCGACCACTACCTTGCCAGCGAGCCGCTCGATGCCAGGCCCGACACGATCGGCTACCGCGCCGGGCGGTTCGTCCGCCGACGCTGGCGCGGACTGACCGTCGCGGCATCGCTGCTGGCATTGGTGCTGGCGCTGACGGCGGCGTACGCGGTGAACCTCACGCGGGCGCGCGACGCGGCCCGCAGCGAGGCCGCGCGCACCGCGCGCATCCAGGCATTCATGCTGGGGCTGTTCCAGGGCGACGAGAGCGAGTCGGGCCCGGCCGACTCGCTTCGCGTGGTGACGCTGATCGACCGCGGCGTGCAGGAGGCCGACGCGCTCGCCGCCGAGCCCGACATCCAGGCTGAGCTCTACGAAACGCTCGGCGAGCTGCGGCGGCAGCTGGGCGCGTTCGAGAGCAGCGACTCGCTGCTGGCACGCGCGCTCGAGGCCCGTCGGCGGCTGCACGGCCCGGCCTCGAGCGAGGTCGCGCGCTCGCTGGTCGCGATCGGACGGCTCCGGATCGACCAGGCTCGCTATGCCGAAGCCGACACGGCGATCCGCGAGGGGCTCGCCATCGCCAGCCGGACGTTGCCGGCGGGCCACCCCGTGGTGCTCGAGGCGCTCACGGCGCTGGGCAAGGTTGCCGAGGAAGAGGGGCACTTCGAGGAAGCGATCGCGGCGCATGACTCGGTCCGGCGACTGCTGGTCGACGACGCCACGTCGCTCGAGTACGCCAACGCGATGGTCGCGCTGGCCAACACCCACTTCTATGCGGGCAACCTCGACGCCAGCGACTCCCTCAACTCGGAGGCGCTGGCCATCCTCCGCAACCGGCGCGGCGATCGGCACCCGCTGGTGGCCGACGTGCTGATCAACCTGGGCGCCGCGCAGTTCGAGCGTGGCAACTACGCCGCCGCGGAGGAACACAACCGCGAGGCGCTGTCGCGCATCCGGGCCTGGTACGGCAACGCACACCCGGTGACGGCGTCGGCCCTCACGGTGCTGGGCCGGTCGCTGGTGTTCCAGGAGCGGAGGGCGGCGGCCGACACGGCGCTCCGCGAGGCGCTGGTGATCCTCGAGGCGGTGCACGGTCCCGCACACCCGCGCGTGGCCTCCGCGCTCAACGAGCTCGGCATCCTCGCGCTCGGCGAGGGACGACTCGACGACGCCGAGGGGTACTTTCGCCGCAATCGGGGGATCTACGCCGGGCTGTACCAGGGCCGGCACTGGCTGATCGGCATTGCGGAGTCGAACATCGCGTCGGTGCTGATGGCGAGGACCCGGTACCGCGATGCCGAACCGCTCTACCGGCAGGCCCTCGCGCAGTTCGAGGCGACCCAGGGACCCGACCATCTCAACAGCGCCATCGCGAGGGTCAAGCTGGGCCGCTGCCTGTTGCGACAGGAGCGCTACCGCGAGGCGGCGGAGGAATCACGCCGGGGCTACGATCTGCTGATGGCACGCGACGCGGCGCCGGAGGGATTCATCAAGGCCGCGCGCACCGACCTCGCCGCCGCCTACGAACAGATCGGCGACACCGAGCAGGCGGTGCGGTTCAGGGAGCCGGACGAGTGAGGAGAGAAGCGAAGAGAGAGAAGCGAGGGGCGGCGGCCCTCGCCCCTCGCACTTCGCCCTTCGCCCCTCGCCCTTCGCGTTGTCGCCTCAGATCTCCCAGTTGCTCAGCGCCACGCCCTGCGGCGCCGGCTCCGGGAAACCGTCGAGCGTCATTCGCAGGTCGGTCCACTGCACCTGCCATCCCGCGTTGACGAGGCCGCCGAAGAGCTCACCCTGAGTCCCCTGGCAGCGCAGTGTCACGTGCTCAAGGCGGCGTCGATGGGCCTCGGCCGCGACGGCGCGCACCACGCGCCGCGCGATCGGGGCGTCGCGGGCGATGAGCTTGAGGATCCGCAACTCCTCGGCGCGGCGGCCCTCCGCGAGCGGGACGCCGTGCCACACCGCGAACCCCGCCACCTTGCCGTCCTCGTCGAGGACGCAGTGGACGTCGCCGAGCTCGAGCTGCAGCGTCAGGTCGCACTCGCGGGTGTAATCGGCGCCCGGCGTGACTGCCGCGGTGAGCGCGAGACACTCGGCAAGGCGGGGAGTGCGCGCACCCACCGGCAGCTCTCCGATCCGGATCGCCGGACCACCATCGTCGGCCTCGGCGAGACCCTGCAGCGTGACGGTGAGCGGCCCCGGCCGGAATCCGAGCCGGGCGTAGAACCCGATGTTCTCGACGGTGCGCGGCATGGTCTCGAGCCCGATCGTGGTGGCACCTGCCGTCCGCAGCCAGTCGATCCCGGCGTCGACGATCCGGCACCCGATCCCCTGCCCCTGGCGGTCGGCGCGCACGGCGATCGGGCCCATCCAGCCCTCGCGCCCCGAGCGGTGCGCCAGGTTGAACGCGAGGAGGTCGCCGCGCCCGTCGCGCCAGAGCATGGCGCCGTCGCCGGCATTGCCGAGGGCGTATTGCCACACGAGGGGGTTGAGGTGTGGCACCCGCACGCTGGCCATGCCGTCGCGCCGGTAGCGATCGGTGAACGCATCGCTGAACAGCCGGTTCAGCGCCGGGATGTCGCGGCGGGTGGCCCGATGCGGGCCGGTCACTGAGGCGTCAGACTTCCACACCGGCCAGCTCCGGCTGGTCGTCGCGCACGACGGTGACGCCCCGTTCCTCGTCGTAGCTCACCCGCACCACCCGATCGAAGGCGTCGCGCAGCGCCTCCACGTGCGAGATGAGGATGACCTGCGGGAATCGGTCGGCCACGGCGCGGAGCAGGTCGACCACGGCCTGGCGCCGCTCCTCGTCGAGCGACCCGAAGATCTCGTCGAGCACCAGCAGCGACAGCGGCTGGCCGGCACGATCGGCGATCATCTGCGAGATGGCCAGCCGCAGGGCGAGGTTGACCACGTCCTCCTCGCCGCCGGAGATCACCGGCTTGGCCTCGCCGTCCTCGACGATGGTGGGCACGTATTCCTCGCTCAGCTCGAGGTCGTCGTACCGCCCGCGGGTGAGCTGCTGCACGAACAGCGAGGCGCGTTCGCGGAGGTCGGGGCGCAGCTGCTGGTTGAGCTCGGTGCGCAACTCGCCGAACGCGCGGTCGAGCTCGTTCCAGCGCTCGATGTCGGCCGCGAGCCGGCGCGCGGTCTCGGCCTTGGCGGCGCGGTCGGCCTGGCGGGCCACCACCGCCTCGCGCATCCGGGTGGCGCCCTCCACCTCGGTGGCCGAGCGGGCGAGGGCGACCTCCGCCTGCTGCACCGCATGGCGCGCGGCCTCGACCCGCGCCTGCAGCGCGGTGAACGCCTCGCCGTCCCAGCCGAGCGCGGCGATGCGCCGGTCGAGCTCCGCCACCACCGCCTCGGCCTCGCTGGCGCGCTGCTCGGCCGCCGCGGCCTCGTGCACCAGCGCCTCGGCGCGAGCGGCGAGGCCGGCCAGCTGGTCGTGCTGGCGGCGCATCGGCTCCAGCTCGGCGAGTCGCGCGCGCACCGCACGATGGCGTTCGGCGTCGTACGCGATCGCGTCCCGGCCCAGTTCCGCGGCGAGGGCGGCCTGCTCGGCCTGCAGGCGATCGCGCTCGTCGGTCACCTTGCGGGCGCGCTCGCGCTGCCCCTCCGCGGCGGCGAGCGCCTCGGTGGCACGGCGGAGCGCCTCCTCGCGCTCGGCACGCTGCGCGTCGAGCGTCGCGAGCTCCTCCGGCGCGGTCCGCAGCTGGTCGACCCGCTGGCGGAAGTAGTTGCCGCTCGCCTCGACCTCCTCCATCTGCGCCGCGAGGAGGGCGACCGTCTTCGGGAAGTCGGCCCCGAGCGGCCGCTGGCAGAACGGGCAAATGCCGTCCGCGCCCGCCTCCTCGATGGCGCTGCGCTGGTCGCGAAGCTCCTTGTACCGATCGCGGTAGAAGTCGAGCTTGGTGCGCGCCTCCTTTTCGTCCTGTTTCCAGCGAGTGCGCCGCTCGGCGACGCGACCGTCGAGCTCCTCGCGCGCGGCCGCGACCGCGGCACGCTCCCCGCGCAGGAGCGCCAGGGC
>CALGOK010000009.1 GCA_937961295.1 uncultured Gemmatimonadota bacterium | reverse complement strand
AGCGCGCCAGCGGGCGCTCGGCCGGGCCCTGCAGCACCCGGCCCTCGCGATCGTAGGTGGAACCGTGGCACGGGCAGACGATCCGGTTGGCCTGGATTTCCACGGTGCAGCCGAGATGGGTGCAGATCGGCGAGAGGGCGACCCACGTCCCGGGGGCGGTGGCCAGCACGTACACCGGCGTCTCGCTTCCCTCGGGGAGCACCTTGGCGGAACCGCCCGCCTCGGCCAGCTCGGGAAAGTGCACCAGCGCGAGCTCGAGCCGGCCGGCGCGCACCGGCACCGTGCGCGCCACCAATCCGGCGCAGCCGGCCAGCAGCGTCGCGAGCGGCACCCCGGCGAGCACCCCGCCAGCCGCGCGCCGCACGAAGGCGCGGCGATCGAGTCCGCTCACCGCGACTCCACGAAGTCGAGCAGCGCCGCACGGTCGGCGGGCGACAGTGCGCTGAAGCGGTCGCGCGTGGCGCGCGCCTCGCCGCCGTGGAGCAGGATCGCCTCCTCGACCGACGTGGCGCGTCCGTCGTGCATCAGGAACGCGCGCCCGCCGAGGAAGTCGCGCATCAGGCGCAGCCCCCAGAGCGGAGTGGTGCGCCATTCGCGCCCGCTCGCCGAGCCGTCGGGACGGCCGTCGGCGAGCTCGTCACCCATGTCGTGCAGCAGCAGGTCGGAGTAGAGCGTCACGTCGCGGTTGGCGATCGCGGCGATCGGCGACGGACCGGTGCGGAGCGTCGGCACGTGGCACGACGCGCAGCCGATCGCGGTGAAGAGCTGCTGCCCCTGCTGCCGCCCCGGCGTCAGCTCACCGGGCGCCGGCGGTGCCAGCGCGCGGATGTAGTGCACCACCGCCTGCACCGTCGCCGTCGGGATCTCGGGATCGGGCGCGCGATCCACGGCCTCGATGGGCACGCCGGAGAACGGGTTGCGGTTCTCCTGCGGCCGGAACTCCGACGTGATGCCGATGTCCTGATGGTACGCCTCGACCGTCTGCTCCAGCAGCGTCGAGACCTGTGCCTTGCGCGAGAAGCGGCCCAGCTGCTGGCCACCCGCGCCGACATAGTGCACCGGCGTCACCCAGTTGGGGCGGCCCGAGATCCCGTCGCCGTCGGCGTCGTCGGGATCGGCGTTCGCGAGGATTGCCGCCTCGGGGATCGCCTCGATCAATCCCACGCCGAACACCGGCGGCGGCAGCCGGCGCGACAGCGCGATGCCGGTGGGCACCGGCTCGCCGACGGTGCCCGACACCGCCTTGTCCTGGATCTGCGGCCCGCCGAGGTCGGTGCGGAAGCCGTCCTGCGCGGTGCCGATGCGGACCAGGACGTTGTCGGGGAGGCCGCGCCCGTCGCCGCTGTGGCACGACGCGCACGAGGCGTTGTTGAAGATCGGGCCCAGGCCGGTGAGCGGCGAGAATCGCCGCCCGAACTCCTCGTCGCCGCGGATGAACGCGGCCATCTCCTCGGCGGTGAGGCCCGGGAGCGGGGCATCGAACAGGTCGTCGTCCGACGGGGTCGCGGTGGTGACCAGGTCGCAGGCGCCCAGCGGCAGGGCCACCAGGAGCGACCGGAAAAGTTTAGGCATACCTAAAACAATAAATTGGGCTTCCGAATGTCAAGGGACGCGACACGGCGAGGGGCGAGGGGCGAGGGGAGGCTGGAAGCGCCCTTCGCCCCTCGCCCCTCGCGCTGTCGCCCTTACGCCGCCTGCCACCCCGCAATCACCGGCGTCAGGATCCGCTCGGTCATCCCCCAGAGCAGCCCCGCCGGGAGGTGGTAGCCGGTCACCACCCGCGGCGCCCCGCGGACCTCGAGCTCCGCCGGGCGGCGGATCACCGGGTCGCTCAGCTGCTCGAAGGTCACCCATTCCGCCGCGGCCACCTCGTGGTTCGGCGCGATCGGCACTTCGCGGTCGAGCAGGAACGCGAACGGTCGCACCAGCACCGGCGGCAGCACCGGCGTCACCGGTGCCAGGTCGTCGAGCGTGGCGCGGAGCAGTGCCGGGGCCAGCGCGATCCCGGTCTCCTCGTGGGTCTCGCGAAGCGCGGTGGCAAGCAGGTCGGCATCACCGGGATCGCGACGGCCACCCGGGAGCGCGATCTGTCCCGACCACGGATCACCATCCCGGGTCGCGCGCCGGATCAGCAGGATGCGGTCGGGATCGGGAACCAGCAGCAGCGCGACCGCCGCCTCCCGGCGCGCCGGATCGCTCACGTGCCGCGGCGGTCGCTCGGCGAGTCGCGCGAGCAATCGCTCCAGCCGGGTCACATCGCGCATCCTCCGCCGCAGCATCCACCCGGCGGCGGCGCATCGCACGCTGCGGGCGCTCCGCTCGCGGCGCGCACCTGTGCCCGGGCAGGAACCGCCAGCAATCGATCGGCCGTGGTCGCACCACAATCGGGGCACGCCACCACGCTGTCGCCGCGCACCAGGCGCTCGAACACCCGGCCGCAGGCAGTGCATCGGAAGTCGAAGAGGGGCATCGCTCAGCTCAGGTGACGGGAAAGGAACGCGAGGGTCGCCTCGAACACCGCATCGGCATCGACGCTGCTGCCGGCCCACGGATGCTTCGTCCCGTAGGTGTGGTCGGCCTCGGCGATGCCGAGGAACTGATGACCCGGCCCGGCCACCGCTGCGAGCGCCTCGCCCTCGGCCAGCGGCACCGTGGTGTCGGCGGTGCCGTGGATCTGCAGCCACGGCCGATCGAGCGTGCGCGCCGCCTCGGCGATGTTGAAGCGCGTTTCCTCGTGCGCCAGGCAGTCAGCTGCGACCTCCCAGCTGAGCGGCAACCGGATCCGCAAGCGTTGGTGCAGCACCTGGATCGTGCCGAGTCGCTGCCACGCCTCCAGCTCGGCGTCGGTGTGGCGGCGCGCCTTCCCCACCCCGCTCCAGGTCACCACCGCGCGCACCGCGGGCAGCTCGTGCGCCAGCAGCAGCGCCATCCCCCCACCGCGCGAGTGGCCCACCACGCCGAGGCTGGTGGGCGGCACGAATCCCAACTCGCCGGCCAGCATCGCGCGAGCGACGACGTGCAGGTCATCGAGCTCGCGCGAGTAGGTGTTGCGCGCGAACCGGTCGAGCAGGGTGAAGTCGCCCTGCTCGTCGACGCCCGACCCGCTCACCGATGCCGTCACCGCCGCGAACCCCGACCGAGCCAGCCGCTCGGCGAACACCGGCAGGAAGGCGTAGTCCTTGAATCCCTTGAAGCCGTGCACCAGCAGCACCGCGGGCTGGGGAGTCGCCCGCGATCCCGCCCGCACGTCGACGAGGATGTCGCCGAGTGCGCCGGGGAGGACGTGCCGGGTGAGCGTGGGAGTGGCCATGCAGGAAGATAGGCGACAATGCGAGGGGCGAAGGGCGAAAGGCGGACTGCGCTCGCCCCTCGCCCTTCGCCCCTCGCATTGTCGCGCCGTTCAGCGCACCGCCGCCTCGACGATCGTCAGCTCGCCGGCGTCGGCATCCATCTCCGCGGTGACGCCCACCGGCAGCGTCCACTGGTCGTCGATGTGGCCGAACGGGAAGCCCACGGCCACCGGGATGCCGAGCGGACCGAAGTGCGTGGCCAGCACCTCGTCAAAGCCGAGCGCGCCGCTGTCACCGCCCTGCGACATTTCGGTGAAGCGCCCGATCATCACTCCGGCGAGGTGCTCGAGCACGCCGGCGAGCTTCAGGTGCGCGAGCATCCGGTCGACACGATAGACATCCTCGTCCACGTCCTCGAGGAAGAGGATCGCACCGCGCAGGTCGGGAAAGTACGGCGTGCCGAGTAGCGCCTGCACCAGGGTGAGGTTGCCGCCGATCAGCGGGCCGCGCGCGGTGCCGCCCTGCAGCGTGAAGATCCGCCCGGAACGCGGCACCAGCACGTCGGAGGGCGGCGCGGGACGACCGAGCCGGCCGGCGGGGCTCACGGTGGAGAGCACGCGGTCGAAGTGCCAGCGCTGGAAGTTCGGCATCGGCGTGCGGGCGATCGGACCGTGAAACGTCACCACTCCGGTGCGCTGCCACAGGGCGAGCAGCAGCACCGTGATGTCCGAGTAGCCGATCACCGGCTTGGGCGCGCGGGCAAACCCCGCGAAGTCCACGCCGCTGACGATCCGGTTCATCCCGTTGCCGCCGCGGATGCACCACACCGCGTCGACGTCGGGCGAGGCGAGGGCGGCGTTCAGGTCGGCGAGTCGCTGCTCGTCGCGACCGGCGAGGTAGCCGTAGGCCTGGTCGGCATTCGGGGCGATGGTGCCCTCGAAGCCCATCGCGGCGCACAGTTCCACCGCCCGGGTCAGGTCGTCGCGCTCGAGCAGCGGCCCGGACGGCGCGATCAGGGCCACGCGGGCCCCCGGCCGGAGCCGGGGAGGGAGGATCGGCTTGGGAAGCATCGGCGCTCCAGTTACGATTGATCGTCCGGAACCCGGAGGCGAAGCGTTGCGCTCGTCCCACTCGACCCAGCTGGCCGCCGCCAAGGCGATTGCCGACGTCCGCGACGTGATGGTCGCCGAGTGGGCCGAGTGGCTCGCCGACCGCACCGCCGCAGGCAACATGCCCCCCGCGCTCGTCGAGCGCGAGCTCCGGCTGGTCATCGACACGCTGATCGAAATGCTAGGCCCGTTGCGGCGCGAAGCCAAGGTGGTCTGGCAACACGTGATGGAGCACTACGGTCGCTCCGGCGCGGCGCGCGGGCTCGCCGCCGGCGAGGTGGTCGAGGAGATCCAGCAGCTCCGGGCGCTGCTCATCAAGTACATCGGCGCCGGCGTCGCGGCAATGCGGCCCCGCCGTGCCGTGGCGGTGTTCATCCGCCTCAGCAACGTCGTCGACCGCGGCATCGCCCAGGCGGTGGTGGGCTACACCGACGCACTCGTCGCCTCGCTGATGATGACCGACCGGCACAGCGCTGCGCTCACCGAGGCGTCGCCCGAGGACTTCGCCCGCCAGCTGGCCGCGCTCGAGGGCGAACTGGCCACCATTGCCGCCCGCCGGTGAGGCACTGAGCCTCCTCCCGGCCTGGCTCCCGGGGCTCGCCTGGGCCCTGCCCTTCGCCGGGCTGCCACGGCTCGCCGGCCGCAAGCCCGACGTCGCCGACGCCCCGCACGCCTCCGGGACTCCCGTCTCCGTCATCATCCCGGCCCGCAATGAGTCGGGCACCATCCGCACCGTCGTCAACTCGATCCTCGCCTCGGGCTACCACCCGTTCGAGCTGATCGTCGTCGACGATCGCTCCACCGACGACACCGCGGCACAGGTCGCGACGATCGCCGGGCGCGACCCGCGCGTCCGGCTGGTGCGCGGCGCCGAGTTGCCGGCGGGGTGGTACGGCAAGCCGTGGGCATGTCACCAGGGCGCCGGCGCCGCCACCGGCGAGATCCTCCTCTTCACCGATGCCGACACCACCCACCAGCCGGCGCTGCTCGGCCACGCGGTCGGCGCGCTGCGGCAGGAGGAGGCGGCAATGCTCACCCTCACCTCGCGCCAGCACTGCCGCACCTTCTGGGAGCGGCTGGTGATGCCGCAGATCTGGGTGCTGCTGGGGCTCCGCTATCCGCCGCAGGGCGTCAACCGCGCCACCCGCACCGACCAGCTGGTGGCCAACGGCCAGTTCATCATGGTCGATCGCTCGGCGTACGACGCCGCGGGTGGTCACGCCGCGGTGCAGGGCGAGGTGGTCGAGGATCTCGCGCTCGCCCAGCACTTCTTCCGGCAGGGTCGCCGGTTGCGAATGCACTACGGCGAGACGCTTCTCGCCACGCGGATGTACCGCTCGCTCGGCGAGATGGTGGAGGGGTGGTCCAAGAACCTCTACATCGGCGCGCGCCAGTCGGCCGGGGACAGTGCCATGCTGCAGGCGCTGGCACCGTTCGGGGTGATGCTGGGGTTTCTCTTCTGGCTGCTGCCGCCGGTGTTGCTCGCACTGGGCGTCGCCATGCCCGCGATGCTGGTGGCCGTTGGCTGCTCGCTGGTGTTCTGGGCGCTGATCTCGTTCGGGATGCAGATCCCGCCGTGGTACGCCCTCGGCTACCCGCTCGGTGCGGCGATGGCGCTCTGGATCACCATCCGCTCCACCCTGCGCGGCCGCCGCCGGGTGGAGTGGCGCGGCCGGATGTACGGCAGCTCCAGCGGCTAGATTTCCGGCATCCCCTTCCCCCCGGAGTCACCATGCTGGCCCTCGCCCTCCTCCTCGCCGTCGCCCCGGCGCAGGACACCCTGCGCTACCGGTTCGAGATGCACCAGGACCAGGACATCGACATGTCGGCCCTCGGCGGAGCGAGCATGCAGCAGGTGCTCTCGATCACCGGCCGCCTTTCGGTGATGTCCCGCGACACCACGGATGGCAAGGTGTTCACGTTGCGCGTCGACACTGCCGAGATCTCGTCGTCGAATCCGATGCTCGGGAGCATGTTCACGATCCGTTCCGGGATCGAGATGTCGTGGACGACGATCCAAGGGGTGCACGCCGGGGTCGAATCAACCGACTCCACGGCCGACATGGGGTTCGGGCTGCTTGCCGAGGTGCTGGAGCATGTCACGAGCGATCTTCCCGACTCGCTCTACGTCGGCCTTTCCTGGAGCGACACCCTTGCCGTCGATTCGGCCATGGCCGCGGAGGGTGTGCAGACGACGGGCATGGCCCACTGGCGGGTGAGCGGGATGATCGGGGACGATTACGTCATCGAAGGGATCGACACCGTCGTGGTCTCGATGGAGATGGGACCGAGCTCCACTGGCGGCACCATGTCGGGCACCGTCCGGCGCGTGGTGCGATCCGACGGCTTCGCCCGCGAGGCCACGAGCGAAGGCAGCGGCACGCTGGAGATGCTGCTGACGCTGCCAACCCGCGTCTGGCAACTGGTGCTGGGGAAATTTCTGGGGGTGATGGGGCTGGTTGTGGCCGCCCTGGCCCTGACCATCTTTTTGCCGATCACCGTCTCATTGCTGGGTAACCTGGATTGGGGCCCGGTCTTTGGCGGCTATCTGGCCGCCCTGCTGCTGGCCGCCGCCTATACCGCCATCGGCCTGTTTGTCTCATCTCGGACCGATAACCAGATTGTCTCCCTGATCTTGACTATTCTCATTGGCGGCCTGTTTTATCTGATTGGCTCCCAGGGGGTGACCGCCTTTTTTGGCGAAAACCTGGCCGACATTCTGCGGGCTATAGTC
>CALGOK010000008.1 GCA_937961295.1 uncultured Gemmatimonadota bacterium | reverse complement strand
CCGACGTACACGAACCGCGGCGGTGCAAACCGCATCCCGCCGGGCTCCGGTGCGTAGCGCCCGGCATCCACCCCCGGATGGACCACCGCGATCCGCTGCGACGGGATGCCCCGCTCCACCAGGTCGTCGCGGGTCGACTCGCTGATCGCGTGGAACCAGGCCCGGCGATAGCAGCGCGGGATGAGGCGCTCGGCCGCCCAGACCGTCGCCGCCATCGGCCACGACGCCTCCTGGAACGCGGTGGTGCCGAAGAGGTGCGGCACGATGGCGTACACCGGGCGGTCAGTGAGGGTCGGCACGCAGAGCGGCAGCTTGTTGATGTCGTCGACCACCACGTCCGGCCGCTCGGCACGGAGCGCGCGGCGCACCGCACCGCGCCCGAGCAGCGCGAACGACATCCTGTCACCGCGTCGGTGCACCTCGATGCCCTCGACGTCCTCGACGCGCCGGCCGCCCTCGAATCCGGAACAGACGAGCCGCACCCGGTGTCCCGTCGCGGCGAGGCGCGAGAAGAGCTCGAAGAGGTGGATCTCCGCACCACCCGCGTGCGGATTGCGCAGGTCCTGCCAGTTGACGACCAGGATGTTCACAGGCGACCCAGCGTCCGCGCGACGCGATCCAGCACGCCGTTGACGAAGGCCGGCGCGCGGCCGCCGGCGAATCGCTGCGCCAGCCAGACCGCCTCGTCGATCACCACGCGCGGCGGGGTGACACCCTCGTGCAGCTCGTGGATCGCCAGCCGCAGGATGTTGCGCTCCACCGCGGCGATCCGTTCCAGCCGCCAGTTCTCTGCCGCGGCCTGCGCCATCCGGTCGAGCTCGTCCCGCACGGCGACGACCGCCTCGGCCAGGGCGCGAGCCTCGTCGAGCACTCCCGGCTCGGGGCCGGTGAGGCGGGCGAGGCCGCGAAAGGCCTGCTGGCTGCCGACGTCGGGACCGGCCTCGAGGCAATAGAGCAGCTGCAGCGCGCGCGCGCGGCGCCGGGTCTCGGCGCGAATCATGGGTGGCGGATCCGGGCCAGCAGCGAGGCGGCGCGAATCGCCGCCTCGGCGGCCTCGCGGCCCTTGTTGCCGGCGCTGCCCCCGGCGCGCTCGGCGGCCTGCGCGATGGTGTCGCACGTCAGGAGGCCGAAGCCGACGGGGATGCGCGTCGCGCTGGCCGCCCGACCCAGCGCTGCCGCGGTCTCGCCGGCGACGAACTCGAAGTGCGGCGTCTCGCCGCGGACCACCGCGCCGAGCGCGATGACCGCCGCGTGACGGCCGCCGTGCGCCAGCGCCGACGCCACGACACCCAGCTCGAAGGCGCCATCCACCCAGCAGGTGTCGATCGCCTCGTCGGCGATCCCGGCTTCGCGGCAGGCCTCGCGTGCCCCGACGAGCAGGTTGCGCGTGATGCGTTCGTGGTAACGCGCCACGACGATCGCGACGCGGCCCACCGCCTCGAGGGATCCCTGGTATTCCGGCATCGTCAGCTGGTGAAGAGGTGGCCGAGCTTGTCGCGCTTGGCGGCGAGGTAGGCCTGGTTCTCGGGGGTCTCGCCGGCCACCAGCGGCACCCGCTCGACGATCTCGAGCCCGTACCCCTCGAGGCCCACGAGCTTGCGGGGATTGTTGGTCATCACGCGCAGGGTGCTCAGGCCGAGGTCGCGGAGGATCTGGGCGCCGATGCCGAAGTCGCGCAGGTCGGCCTTGAAGCCGAGGCGCTCGTTGGCCTGCACCGTGTCGTCACCCGTGTCCTGGAACTCGTAGGCGCGGAGCTTGTTGAGCAGGCCGATCCCCCGCCCCTCCTGGTCGAGGTAGACGATCACGCCGGCGCCGGCGCGGACGATGTGCTCCATCGCGAGGTGCAGCTGGTTGCCGCAATCGCAGCGGAGCGAGTGGAACACGTCGCCGGTGAGGCACTTCGAGTGCATCCGCACCAGCACGCCGGGCTTGCCCTCGACGTCACCGTGCACCAGGGCCACGTGCTCGTGGTCGTCGACGTCGTTGCGGTAGCCGATCACGTGGAAGTCGCCGAACGCGGTCGGCAGGCGCGCCTCGGCGACCCGATGCACCAGCTGCTCGGTGCGCAGCCGGTAGGCCACGAGGTCGGCAACGCTCACCAGCGCGAGGCCATGCTCGTCGCAGAAGCGCCGCAACTCGGGGAGCCGCGCCATCGAGCCGTCGCCGGAGAGGATCTCGCAGATCACGCCCGCAGGACGGAGCCCGGCCAGCCGCGCGAGGTCGACACTGGCCTCGGTGTGCCCCACCCGCTGGAGCACGCCCCCGGGCCGGGCACGCAGGGGCGAGATGTGCCCGGGCCGCCGGAGGTCGTCGGGACGGGTGTCGGCATCGATCGCCACGCGGATGGTGGTGGCGCGATCGGCGGCGGAGATGCCGGTGGTCACCCCGAAGCGGCGCTGGGCATCGATCGTGACGGTGAACGCGGTGGCCATCGACTCGGTGTTGCGCTCGACCATCTGCGGCAGGTCGAGCCGATCGCAGTCCTCGGGGGTGAGCGCGAGGCAGATCCAGCCGCGGCCGTGCTGCGCCATGAAGTTGATGATCTCGGGCGTGATCGTCTCGGCCGCGCAGACGAGGTCGCCCTCGTTCTCGCGGTCCTCGTCGTCAACCACCACGATCATCCGGCCGGCGCGCAGCTCGTCGAGGGCCTGCTCGATCGTCGCCGTCATCGCCGCGGCTCCGTGGCATTCCGCAACCCCGCCGTCATCGCCCGCACGTGCTTCCCCACGAGGTCTCCTTCAAGCTGCACACGGTCGCCGGGCGCCAGCCCGCCAAGCGTGGTCTCCTGCAAGGTATACGGCACCACCGAGAGCTGGACGAGGCCGGGCCGCGGCATCGCGTTGACCGTCATCGACACGCCGTCGACGGTGATCGACCCGAGCGGAATGGTGGCATCGGCCACCTCGTCCGGCACCGCGATGTCGATGAGCCACGTATCGGCCTGCCGCGTGACCGCCTCGACCCGCCCGACGCCATCGACGTGGCCCTGCACCCAGTGCCCGCCCATCCGGTCACCGACCCGGAGCGCCCGCTCGAGATTGACGCGGTCACCGGCGCGGCGGTCGCCCAGCGTGGTGCGGGCGAGCGAGGTGGACACCACGTGCACCGCGAACCATCCGTCACCATGGCGCGCGACAGTCAGGCACGCCCCGTTCACGGCGATGCTCTCGCCGTCGGCGAGGTCCGGGTACGGCGCCGCGATGACAAGGTCGCGACCGCCGTCGCGCGCCTTCGCCTCCCGAACCGTCCCGACCGCGGTGACGAGCCCGGTGAACATCGTCAGGGCTCGAGCACCAGCAGCGTATCATCGCCGAGCGGCATCCGGTCGACGATGCGCCAGCGAATCGCGTCGCCGATGCGGCGCTCCCCGAGCTCGGACCAGGCGGGTCGCCCGCGGCCGAGCCAGGCGGGCGACTGGACCTGGTAGATCCGGTCCACGAGGCCGTCGCGCAGCAGGGCGCCCGCGAGGCGCCCGCCGCCCTCGACGAGGATCGCGTCCAAGCCGAGGCCGGCGAGCTGCTCCAGCGCCGAGTCGAGGTCGGCCGCGGAAAGCACCGACACGCCATCGCCCTCGGGCGCCGCGGAGGTGGCCGACGGATCGCGCACGATCACCACCGGAACGTCGCCGGCGTCGGCGAGGATCCCGTGGTCGCGCGGCAGCCGACCGGTGCGATCGAAGATCACGCGGGTCGGCGCGATCCGCGGCTCGACGGGTCCGCGCACGGTGAGCCGGACGTCGTCGGTGATCGCGGTCTCGGCGCCGACGCCGATTGCCGCGTATCCGGCGCGGAGGTGTTGCACCCACGCCCGCGCCTCGTCGCCGGAGATCCACTTCGACTGGCCGTGGCGATCGGCGATCATGCCGTCCATGGTGACCGCCAGCTTCACCGCGACGTAGGGTCGGCGGTGCCCCTCGAATCGCCGCGTGAAGCGGACGTTCTGACGGCGCACCTCGTCCTCGAGCACGCCGGTGGTGACCTTCATCCCGCCGCTCTTGAACCGGGCGATCCCGCCGGTTGCCTCGGGATTGGGGTCGGTCATCCCGATGACCACTCGGACGATCCCCGACGCGATGATCGCGTCGACGCACGGCGGCTGCTTGCCATAGTGGCCGCACGGCTCGAGGGTGACCACCAGCGTCGCGCCGCGGGCATTGGTCCCGGCGGCCTGCAGCGCCATCCGTTCGGCGTGCAGGCCGCCGTACTCGGCGTGCCAGCCCTCGCCGATCACCCGGCCGTCGCGCAGCACCACCGCCCCCACCAGCGGGTTGGGATGCACCCGACCCCAGCCGCGCTCGGCCAGCGCCATGGCGCGCCGCATGGCGTCCTGCTCATTGAGGGCCGCGAGGGAGGCAGACATGGGTCAGTCGGCGAAGTGCACGCCGCGATCGCCGGCGCGCACCTCTCCGATCTCCCAGGTGGGCACGTGCGCGGCCTCGGCGGCGCCGCGGACCTCCGCGACCCGGTCGCGCGGGACCGCCGCAATCATTCCGATCCCGAGATTGAAGACGTCGCGCATCTCGTCCACCGCGACGCGTCCCCCCTCGGCGATCACCCGGAACAGCAACGGCCACGTCCACGCCGATGGCTCGACCACCGCCTCGACCCCCGGCGGCAGCACGCGCACCAGGTTGCCGCCGATGCCGCCGCCGGTGATGTGGGCGAGGCCGTGGATCGCGCCGAGCACCGGGCGGATGGCCGCGTCGTAGCTGCGGTGCACTGCGAGGAGCTCGTCGGCCACCGAGCGATCACTCCCGGGCCGCCGCTCGGCGGGACCCAGCCGAGTGGGGTCGGGCAGCACCCTGCGGGCGAGGGTATAGCCGTTGGTGTGCAACCCCGTGGCGCCGTAGCCAAGCAGCACGTCGCCGGGGACGATGGCGCTGCCGTGGATCGCGGCCTCCTCCTCCACCACGCCGATGATCGTCCCCGCGAGGTCGAAGGTGCGCTCGGCATACACGCCCGGCATCTGCGCGGTCTCGCCACCGGTGAGCGCCATCGCGTGCGCCTTGCAGCCGCGCGCGATGCCCGCCACCACGCCGGCGATCATCTCCACCGGCAGCCGGTGGCCCGCGATGTAGTCCATGAACGCGATCGGCACCGCACCGTGGACCAGGATGTCGTTCACCGAGTGGTTGACGAGGTCCTCGCCCACGGTGTCGTAGCGTGCCGCCTGCTGCGCGACGAGGACCTTGGTGCCCACGCCGTCGGTGCTCATCACCAGCACCGGCCGGTGCATCCCGATCGGGATCCGGACCATGCCACCGAACGCCCCCACCTCGCCGAGCGACAGCGCGGTGCGGGTCCCGGCCACCAGCCGGCCGATCCGGGCCTTCGCCTCGTCGGCCGCCTTGAGGTCGACGCCGGCCGCGGCGTACTGGGGATCCGTCATGCGATCCGCTCCGCGGCGGGAATCTGGGTCAGGTCCACGAAGCGGCGCACCCGCTGCTCCACGTCGTCCGCACGCACGCCCTCGAATCCCTGGATGTCGAAGCCGCTCACCGAGTACGACCCCATCGTCGCGCCGTACACCATCGCGCGGCGCATCTGGTCGGTGTCGATGGCGCCCTCGCGAGCCAGGAAGCCCATGAACCCGCCCGCGAACGCGTCGCCGGCCCCGGTGGGATCGAAGACTTCCTCGAGCGGGTACGCCGGCACCGCGAAGGTGCGCCCCGGCTCGATGAGCAGCGCGCCGTATTCGCCCTGCTTGATCACCACGCGGCGCGGCCCCTTGTCGAGCAGCCAGCGCCCCGCGCGATGGATGTTCCAGTCGCCGGAGAATTCGCGCGCCTCGGCGTCGTTGACCATGAGGAGGTCGACCCGGCGCAACAGCGCGAGCAGCGCGTCGCGCTTGGACTGGATCCAGTAGTTCATGGTGTCGCAGGCCACCAGCACCGGCGCCTCGATTTGTTCGAGGACCCCGAGCTGCAACTCGGGATCGATGTTGCCGAGGAACACGTACCGCGCCTGCTCGGCGCTGGCCGGAAGCCGGGGCTGGAAGTCGGCGAAGACGCCGAGCCGCGTCTCCAGGGTGACGCGGCTCTGCAGGTCGTAGGAGTACTTCCCCTTCCACCGGAACGACTCGCCGCGGGCACGCTCGACGCCCGACCAGTCGATTCCGCGCGGCGCCAGCCGCTCGAGCTGATCGACCGGGTAGTCGTCGCCGATCACCCCGACCACGTGCACCGGATGCAGCAGCGACGCGGCCACCGCGAAGTGCACCGCCGATCCCCCCAGCGCATCGGCGGTCTGCCCGAACGGGGTGTAGACCGAGTCGAGCGCGACGCTGCCCACCACGAGGAGGCTCATCCGATCACATCCGATCCGGGGCGGCGACCCCGAGGAGGGTGAGTCCATTGGCCACGACCTGTCGCGCCGCGCGGGCCAGCAGCAGGCGGCTTCGCTCCACCGCTGGCGGCTCCCCCAGCACGCGGCAGCCGTGGTACCACCCGTGCACCAGCCGTGCCAGCTCCTCGAGATAGTTGGTGATCCGGTGCGGCTCGAGGTGCCGGGCCGCCCGCTCGACCTCGTCCGGGAACGCCGTGAGGGCCTTGAGCAGGTCGTGATCCGCCGGTCCGAGTGCGTCGAGGTCGAGCGTTCCCTCGACCGTCGCCGGCTCGATTCCCGCGTTGCGGAAGATCCCGGTGAGCCGTGCGTGCGCCATCTGGACGTAGTACACCGGGTTCTCGTCGGTCCGCGCGCTGGCCAGCTCGATGTCGAACACCAGGTGCGAGTCGCCACGACGCATCAGGAACCAGTAGCGCGCCGCGTCAACGCCGGTCTCCTCGTACAGGTCGCGCAGGGTGACGAACTCCCCCGAGCGCTTGGACATCTTCACCTCGTCGCCGCCGCGCACCACCTTGACCAGCTGCACCAGCGTCACGGCGAACCAGTCCTCGGGCAGCCCGAGCGCCACCAGCGCCCCGCGCAGCCGCGGGATGTAGCCGTGGTGATCCGCGCCCCACACGTCGATCGCCTGGTCGAACCCGCGGGCGTGCTTGTCGAGGTGGTAGGCGATGTCGGGAACGAAGTACGTGTAGCTGCCATCCTGCTTGCGCAGCACCCGGTCCTTCTCGTCGCCGTAGTCGGAGGTGCGCAGCCAGAGCGCGCCGTCCTGCTCGTAGGTGAGCCCCGCCGCGGCCAGCCGATCGAGGCCCTGCTGCACCTTCCCCGAGTGGTACACGTCGGTCTCGGAGGCGATCACGTCGAAGCGCACCCCGAAGCGCGCCAGGGTGTCGTCCTGCTCGGCGCGCATCGCCTGGAGCACGTACGTGCGCAGCTCCGGCGGTGGCGCGTCGGCCGGCCCGCCCGGCACCGCCCCGGCGCGGTCGGCCACCCACCGCTCCGCCGTCTCCACGAGGTACTCGCCGTGGTAGCCGCCCTCGGGAAGCGCCGCCTCGTGCCCCTGCTGATGGAGGATCCGAGCCCAGAGCGAGCCGACGAGGTTGTCGATCTGGACGCCGGCGTCGTTGACGTAGAACTCGCGGACGACGGTGTGGCCGGTCCACTCGAGCAGCGCGGCGATCGCGTCGCCAAGCGCCGCGCCGCGGCCGTGCCCCACGTGCAGCGGGCCGGTCGGGTTCGCGGAGACGAACTCGACGTTGATGCGCCGACCCGCGCCGCTGGTCGAGCGGCCGTAACGCTCCGCCCCCGCGAGAATGCGCGCATGAGCGGCCGCGAGCGTCTCGGTGGCGGGCCGGAAGTTGATGAACACGGAACCCGCGATCTCGGTGCCGGAAACCACCCCCTCGGGCAGGGCCAGCGCAGCGATGATCCGCTCCGCGAGCGCGCGGGGGTTGGCGCGCACCTGCCGGGCCACCTGCATCGCGAGGTTGGTGGCGAGGTCGCCGTGGGTGGGGTCGCGGGGACGCTCGAGGGTGAATTCCACATCGGGTGCACCGAGCTCGCCCGCGACGCGGACGAGCTCAGCCCGGAGCACGTCGCTCACGCCGCGTCCGCCTTGCCGCCACCTGACTTCTTGGGTGCGTCGCCCTTGCTCGGCTCCACGGCGGGCTTGGCGGCAGGCGCTTCCTTGGCCGGGGCGTCGGCCGGAGCGGCCGAAGTCGCCGCGGGCTCGGCATCCTTGCGCGGTCCCTTGCCGTCCTTGCCGTAGTCGGTGATGTAAAACCCGCTCCCCTTGAAGATCAGTCCCTGCCCACCGCTGATCTTGCGGGCAGCCTTCGCCCCGCAGGTGGGGCACTTCCCCACCGGCCGGTCGGTCATCTTCTGGAAGCGCTCGAAGGCATGGCCCTCGGCGCGAAGGTACTCGTAGGTCGGCATCGTTTCCTTCCCCGCAGGGAACTCGGTGCAACCCTTGAATTTAGCGGCCGACCCCCTGCCCCTCAACCGGCCAGGGCGGCCAGGATGCCCCGGTCGACGCCGTGCCCGCCCTCGAACCGGCGCACCTCGACGGCCACGCCCCCTTCGGCCAGCCGCGCCGCATCGGCCTCCACCGTGGCCGGCGGGAAGTAGCGGTCCTCGGAGCCGATGACCTGGACGAGCGGCTCGGCCGTCCGGCCGAGGTAGCGCGACGGCTCCAGATCGGGAGGAGTCGGGCTGCCCCACGCCACCAGCCGATCGACCGGGTGGCGGGTGGTGACCCAGCGGCAGCCGGTGGCCACGCCCTGCGAGAAGCCGTGCACCTCGATCCGGTCGCGGCCGTCGAGCCAGCGTGCGGCGACCGCGTCGAGATAGGCGTGCTGGTCGACGATCTCGTGGTCGCGATCCTCGCGCGTCATCCACGAGGCGCCCACCGTGCGCAGGCCGCGGGCCTCGCGGTAGAAACGCGACAGCCCCTCGGGTGCCACGAGCAATCGGCCAGGACGGAGCGCGTCACGGAACCAGTGCAGGATGCCTCGGGCCGTCATGCCGTAGCCGTGGAGGACCAGCCACGCCTCCGTGGCGCGCTCGGCGTCGCCCAGCAGCGCCACCCGGGCATGGCGCGGGGTGACCAGCGCCACCTGCTCGACCGCCACGCGGTCATCGCCGGCCGGCGTGCTCACCCGTGGTAGGTGCCCCAGCACTCGCGCAGCACATCGCTGATCTCGCCGAGGGTGGCGCGGGCGCATAACACAGAGATCGTTGCGGGATGCAAACACGCGTATTGTAGCGAGGCAGTGGAAAGAGTGGAAAGGGTCACTGGAACACGAG
>CALGOK010000007.1 GCA_937961295.1 uncultured Gemmatimonadota bacterium | reverse complement strand
GGAGACCGTGCCCATGGAGCAGGGACAGACCACCATGGCCCGGGTGCGGTGCGACCCGGAGGCGGGGCGCGCGCCGCGATCGGTGTCCGGATGCACGGTGACGCTCGACCAGTCGCCGCCGGTCGCGGCGCGCAGCGCCGCCTCGTCGGCGATCCCGGCCTCGGTCTCGAGCAGCCGCCAGCCGTGCGACGACACGATCAGGTCGACCGGCACCTGCGCGCGCGCCAGCACCTCGAGCAGCCGCACGGCGTACGGTGCGCCGGAGGCGCCGGTGACGGCTAGGACGATGGGAAGTTGGGTCACGCTGGTCTCCCGTGCGACACCGCGAAGGGCGAGGGGCGAGGGGCGTGGGCTACGGGAGCGCCCTTCGCTCCTCGCACCTCGCCTGTCGCGTTCCGGTTCATCGCACGATCCGGTCGATCAGTGCGAAGGCAAAGACCGTCACGCTCATCACGCCGTTCATGGTGAAGAACGCCGCATCGAGTCGCGTGAGGTCGCCGGGGCGCACCAGGCGGTGCTCCCACGCGAGGATCCCCGCCGCGGCCACCACGCCTGCGAAGTACCAGGTCCCGAACCCGGCACCCCATCCGAACAGCGCCAGCGCGGGGATGGTGACCCCGTGCAGCAGCTTGGCGGCGAGGATCGCGCGCCGCTGGCCAAGTCGCACCACGGCGGATCGGAGCCCCTGGTCGCGGTCGAAGCCCTCGTCGGGGAGCGCATAGAAGATGTCGAACCCCGCCACCCACGTGAGCACCGCCACGGTGATCGCCAGCAGCAGCCACCACGGGTCGCTCCATGCCCCGGTCACCGCCAGCCAGCCGCCCACCGGCGCGATCGCCAGGGAGAGCCCCAGCCAGAGGTGCGGCCACGACGTGAACCGCTTGGCATAGGAGTACCCCAGGATCCACGCCAGCGCCACCGGCGAGAGCACCAGGCAGAGCGGATTGAGGCGCGATGCCGCGAAGACGAACAGCGCCGACGCCGCGACCACCGCGACCGTCGCCGGTGCCACCCCGATCCGGCCAGCCGGGATCTCGCGCGCCGCCGTGCGCGGGTTGCGCGCGTCGTACACCCGGTCGGCGATGCGGTTGAATCCCATCGCGGCGAAGCGCGCGGCGGTGAACGCCACCACCACCCACGCGACGGCCCGCGGGGTGACCGCGGCCACGCGGCTCGCCGCCAGCACGCCCAGCAGCGCGAACGGCAGCGCGAAGAGCGTGTGCGGCAGCTTGACGAAGTTGATCCGCGCGAGAAGCGAGGAGGTGCCGGTGAAGGTCTGGCCCTCGCGTGATGCGACCGGCGAGGGGCGTGGCGCGAGGGGCGCGCCGCCCGCGGCCTCCGCCCCTCGCCCCTCGCGCCTCGCGGTGTCGCGCATCACAGCCCCAGCTCCCCCCACATGCCATCCACCCGCCGCTTCGTCTCGGCGTCCATCTCGATCCGCTCCGGCCACTCGCGCGTGAAGCCCTCCTCGGGCCACTTGCGGGTGGCGTCGATCCCCATCTTCGTGCCGAACGAGAAGTGCTGCGACGCGTGGTCGAGGACGTCCACCGGGCCGCGTACGAACTCGGTGTCGCGCTGCGGGTCGATGTTGTTGAGCGCCACCCACCACACCTCGTCGGGGTCGTGGACGTTGACCTCCTTGTCCACGATCACCAGCACCTTGGCCAGCGACATCAGCCCCTGGCCCCACAGCGCGTGCATCACCTTGTACGCCTGGCCGGGGTACTGCTTGTCGATGCTCACGAACACGAGGTTGTGGAAGATCCCCGCCGCCGGCATGTGGTAGTCGACAATCTCGGGCACCGTGAGCTTGAGCAGCGGCAGGAAGATCCGCTCGGTGGCGTGGCCCAGCCAGTAGTCCTCCATCGGCGGGCGGCCCACCAGGGTCGCCGGGTACACCGGCTGCCGCTTCATGCTCACCGCCGTGACGTGCATCCGCGGATAGAGGTCGGCGAGCGAGTAGAAGCCGGTGTGGTCGCCGAACGGCCCTTCCATCACCGGCGGCGCGGCGGGGTCGATGTGGCCCTCGATCGCGATCTCCGCCTCGGCCGGCACCTCGAGGTCGGAGGTGAGCGCCTTGGCGAGCTGCACCGGCGCGCGGCGCAGGAACCCGGCGAAGAGGAACTCGTCGATCCCCGGCGGCAGCGGCGCCGAGCCGGCGTAGATCGACGCCGGGTCGCCGCCGAGGGCGATCGCCACCGGCATCGTCTCGCCGCGCGCGGCCATGTCGCGCCAGTGCGCGGCACCGCTCTTGTGGCGCTGCCAGTGCATCGCCAGGTCGCGCTTCCCTTGCACCTGCACGCGGTACATCCCCACGTTCCGGGTGCCGCGACCGGGATCACGGGTGATCACCATCGGCAGCGTGAGGTAGCGGCCACCATCGCCGGGCCAGGTCTGCAGGATCGGGATCCGGTCGAGGTCGATCTCGTCGCCGCGCCACACCACCTCCTGGCACGGCGCGCTCCCCGAGCGGACGCGCGGGGGGAACTTGGCCATCTCCGCCAGCTTCGGCAGCATCGCCAGCTTGCCGAGCAGCCCCGAGGGCACCTTGAGGTCGACCATCTCGGCGATCCGGTCGCCGACCTCGTCGAGCCGCTCCACGCCGAGGGCGAGCTCCATCCGGCGGCGCGACCCGTAGAGGTTGATCGCCACGGGAATCGCGGACTCGCTGCCGTCCTCCTGCACCGGGCGCTCGAAGAGCAGCGCCGGTCCGCCACCCGGCGACTTCATCACCCGGTCGGCGATCTCGGCGATCTCCAGGTGCGTGCGCACCGGTCGGGTGATCCGGACCAGCTCGCCGGCGTGAGCGATCGCCGCGAGCACGTCGCGCAACGAGTCCAGGCTGATGTCCGGCTCCGGGTCGCGATGTGCAGTGCCACGATCCCTCCCCACATGGTTCGCCATTCCACCGGCGCGAAGCCGGCGCCCTCCAGCCGCGCGGCGAGCGCCGCCGGCTCCGGGAATGCGAGCACCGACGCTGGTAGCCAGTCGTAGGCGCTCCTATGTTTCGACACGAGTCGCCCGATGCGCGGCAGCACCCGGGTGAAGTAGCCGAGATAGAGCCCCCGCAGCGGCTGCCGCCGCGGCGTGGTGAACTCGAGCACCACCAGCCGCCCCCCCGGCCGGATCACGCGCGCCGCCTCACGGAGCCCCGCATCGAGATCCATGAGATTCCGGACGCCGAACCCTACCGTCGCCCCGTCGAATTCGGCATCGCCGAACGGCAGCCCGAGCGCATCGGCCGCGGTGGGGAGCGCGCGCGGCGACTTGCCGCGCCCCTGCCGCAGCATCGCCGGGACGAAGTCGGCCGCCACCACCCGCCCGGCGAACCCCACCCGGTTGCCCAGCTCGGCGGCGAGGTCGAGCGTGCCGGCGCAGAGGTCAAGGTACCGCCCGGCCGGTCGCTCCTCCCAGCCCAGCGCGTCGACCGCCGCCCGCCGCCAGCGCCGGTCGGCGTTGAGGCTCAGCACGTGGTTGAGCAGGTCGTAGCGCGGTGCGATGCCGGTGAACACCTCGCGCACGTACGCCCGCTTGGCGTCGCCGCCGGTGACCGGTAGTCGCGTGTCGGAAGGGATCATCGCCGCCAAAGCTACCGGCCGTCCGAAGGCCGGGGCAACGCTGGACGCCCGGTGACCGCGCCGACCCCCGTCGACTGGCGGCTGCTCACCGACCAGGAAGTGGTCCGCCACGCCGTGGCGGGCCGCGAGGCGGCCTACCGCGAGCTGATCCGCCGCTACCAGCGCCCGGTCTTCTCGCTGGTGTTCCGCATGGTCCGTGATCGCGAGCTCGCCGAGGATCTCGCGCAGGAGACCTTCATCAAGGTGCTCAACGCGATCGACTCCTACCGGCCGGAGTACAAGTTCTCGAGCTGGATCTTCAAGATCGCCAACAACGCCGCCATCGATCACCTGCGTCGCCGCAACCTCGACACCCTCTCGCTCGACGGATCGCCGCACGCCGAGACCGCCGAGGCGATCGAGGCCACCACGCTGCAGATCGGCAGCGACGCCGAATCGCCGCTGGAGGAAGTCGCCAACCGCGAGCTGGGATCGCAGATCGAGGAGGCCATCGGGCAGCTGCGCCCCGAGTACCGCAGCTGCATCCTGTTGCGGCATGTCGAGGGCCGGCCCTACGAGGAGATCGCCGAGATCCTCGATCTCCCGCTCGGCACGGTGAAGACCTACATCCATCGCGCCCGGAACGAGCTGCGCATCCTCCTCGCCGACACGCGCGAGGGGTGAAACCGGCCGCATCCCCGGAACGTACGAGGCCCGTAAGATGACCGACCCGAACGCCCACCTCAGCGCCGACGAGCTCGACTCGCTCCTGCTCGATCATGGCAGCAGCCGCGCGACGTCGCACATTGCGACGTGCGCCGATTGCCGAGCGATGGTGAGCGCCGATCGCCAGCTGGTCGCCGCCCTCACCGTCCTGCCGTCGTGGGACCCTCGCGCCGGGTTCGCCGAGCGGGTGATCGCCGGTCTCGACCGCGCCGTGGTGGCGACCCTCCCCGCCACCCCCGCCGGCCAGACCGCCCGCTCGCGCTCGGCGCGTCGCCGGGTGCTCGTCGGCGGCCTGCTGGTGGGCGGCGCGGTGGCGGGCGGGTTTGCCTGGGCGGCCCTCAATCCCGCTGCCGCGCTCGACCTCGCCTCCCCGGCGCTGCAGGATGTCGGGCAGACGCTCTGGCTGTCGTTCCGCGGCGTCATGGCAAACGCGCTGGAGCAGCCCTGGTTCGGCGCACTCCGCGACACCCTGGCCTCGCCGGTGCGGGTGGTCCCCGCGCTGGTCGCCGGCGGCGTCGCGTATGCTGCCGCGCTGCTCGGCCTCCGGCGCCTGCTCACCCGGCCCGCCGCCGATGCCGCGGGCTGGTAATCGCGCGCCGCTCCTCGCGCTCCTCGCTCTCATCCTGGTGGCCCCGCTGCCGGTCCGTGCGGACTCGGCCGCGATCAACACCGGCGAGCTGACCGACCGGGTGCGCGAGCTGCTCCCGTTTCTCGGGAGCCCGAGCGCCCCGCTCCTGCCACAGGTCGTGCAGGCCTCCGCCCAGGGCGGGCCTTCCGTCGATCCCTCGCGTCTCGACGCCCCCGAGCGGCTCGAGATCGAACTGCGCAGTGCGCTCCGCGAGCCGATCGGCGAGACACGGCTGACCGTGATCGATGGCATCGCCCGGATCGGCCACTACTCGCTCGGCAGCGCCGAGCGGCACCGCGGCCATGTGGTGGTGCTCAAGGGCGACGCCGAAGTGCACGGACAGCTCGAGGGCAACCTCGTCACCCTCGACGGCGACATCATCATCCACCCCGGCGCCCGCGTGACCGGCGACGTCCTGGCCCTCGGCGGCAAGGTGCGCGACCCGGCCGGCGGGATCACCGGCAGCCGCCAGGAGATCGCGGCCTTCACGCCGGTGCGCGCGCCGGCGCCGTGGCCCGCGGTGGTCGCCCGTCGCGGTGCGGGGTTGCTGGGTGTCTTCCTCACCATGCTGGTGCTCGGCTTCGGGATGGTCACCTTCGGGCGCCCCAACCTCGAGATCGTGTCCGACACCGTGACCCACTCGTTCGGCCGCTCGTTCCTCGCCGGCGTGATCGGCCAGGTGCTGGTGCTGCCGACCTTCGGGATGCTGGTGGTGGGATTGTTCCTGACCGTGGCCGGGGCGCTGCTGATCCCGTTCGCCGTGGTGGTGTATGCGCTGCTGGCGATCGTGGCGGTGCTGGGCGGCGTGCTGGCCGTGGCGCACGCGATGGGCGAGACGATCACCCGCCGCCGCATGGCGCGCGGGCTGGCCGTGTCCCCGAACAGCTATCGCTACGTGCTCACCGGCCTGGTGGCGATCGCGGCGAGCTGGGTGGCATGGGTCGGCTTCGGCTGGGTGCCGGTGGCGGGGACGATCGCCTTCCTCGCCGCCGCGCTGGGCACCTGGTGCGTGGCCACGGCGGGGTTCGGTGCGGCGCTGCTCTCGCGCGGCGGGATCCGCGAGGAGTTCACCGGCCGCCTGCTCCCGCCGGCGATGATGACCGACGAGTACCTCTGGGCCACGCCGCAACTCGGCGTCCCCGCGGTCAAGCGCCCGCCGAAGGACTCCGCGTGAGGCAGGTCGGATGCGCGCTCGGGCTGGCAGCGCTGGTCGCTGCCGGTCCGCTGGGCGCGCAAACGATGCGCACCTACGGTGCCAGCCGGCCGGTGGCCGATGCACAGCCGCCGCTGCGCACCACGCTCGAGTTCGGCGCCGGCCGCGTGGTGGTGCGCGCTGGTGCCGACGATGCGCTGTACGACGTCGGCCTCCGCTACGACGCCGACCGCTACACGCCGCTCCACCGCTACGATCCGCGCACCGGCATCCTGCAGCTCGGGCTCAAGACCGTGGGCGGCACCGGGCTCCGGGTCACGTCGCGCGGCCAGCTCGAGCAGGTCGCCCGCTTCGCGTTCGCTCCCACCGTGCCGATCATCCTGCAGGCCCACCTCGGCGCCAGCGAGGCGGTGCTCGATCTGGGCGGACTCACGCTCGTCGAGCTCGTGGTGCGCTCCGGCGTGACCCGCGGCACCGTCGACTTCTCCTCACCTACCCGCGGCGACTGCCGCGAGGCGCTGTTCAGCGTCGGCGCGGCGGAGCTGGTCGCGATGCGGCTCGCCAACGCCGGCTGCGCCGAGGTGCGCGTGGAGGGCGGCGTGGGACGCGCGGTGCTGGACTTCACCGGCAGCTGGCGGCGGAACACGCGGCTCACCGCGGAGCTTTCGATGGGCACGCTCACGTTGCGGATTCCCCGCGGCACCGGCGTGCGCGTCACCGCCGACCGCTTCCTCACCCGGTTCGACCTCGATGACTTCGCGCGCACGGGGAACACCTGGAGCACGCCGGACTTCGCAGGGGCCACCCGCACGCTGTCGGTCGCGCTGACCACCAACGTGGCGGGGTTCGAGGTGGAGTGGGTGGACTGAGGCGACATCGCGAAGGGCGAGGGGCGAACGAGGAAGCCGGCATCGAGGAGTGATGCCGGCTTCGTGGTCTTCCGCCCCTCGCCCCTCGCCCTTCGCGATGTCGCGGAGCGCGACCCCGCAGGCGCACCGCCGCCTCTCCGGCGCGTGCGGCGGTCCGATCGGCGATCTCGCTGAGCATCACCGCCGCGGCGCTGCCGGGGGCCTCCACCACGATCGGCAGCCCGCGATCGGCGGCGTCGGCGAGCCCCGCCTGCAGCGGCACCTCTCCCAGCAGCGGGACGCCGAGCTCGTCGGCGAGGCGCTCGCCGCCGCCGCTGCCGAAGAGGTCGTGGCGCATCCCGGTGGTCGGGTCGATGAAGCAGCTCATGTTCTCCACCACGCCGAGGACGGGGACGTTCACCCGATCGAACATCCGCGCACCGCGGAGCGCGTCGCCCACCGCCACTTCCTGTGGCGTGGTGACGATCACGGCGCCGTTGACCACCACCTGCTGCACCAGCGAGAGCTGTGCGTCGCCGGTGCCGGGCGGCATGTCGACGACGAGGTAGTCGAGCTCGCCCCAGGCCACGTCGTGGAGGAACTGCTGCAGCACCTTGGTGATGATCGGCCCGCGCCAGATTGCCGGCGCGTCGCGATCGACTAGGAAGCCGATCGACATCAGCTTCACGCCGTGCGCCTCGAGCGGCACGATCCGCTTGTCCGCGTCGATGCCGGGCCGCTCGAACATTCCCATCATCCGCGGCACGTCGGGACCGTAGAAATCGGCGTCGATGAGCCCCACCCGCTTGCCGCGCGCGGCCAGCGCGATGGCGAGGTTCACCGACACGGTGGACTTCCCCACCCCGCCCTTCCCCGACGACACCGCGATCACCGTGTCGATGCCGGCGACGGTCATCGGCTGCGGCGCCGGCGGCACGTTGGCCTGGGCGCTCTGCGGTGGCGGATGGGTGGTGGGGGCCGGCCCGGCGGGGTCGGTCACCTTGATGCGCGGCGCGGGGAAGCCCGCGTCGGCGAGCGCCTGGCGCGCCTGGCGCACCAGCGTCGCGGGATCGTCCCGGCGGAGCAGCACGGTGAACACCGGAACGCCGTCCTCGATGGCGAGGCCGTCGACCATCTCCGAGGCCACCAGCCCCTTGCCGGTGCGCGGGTTGACGACGCGGTCGAGCGCCTCGCGGACGCGGGTCGCGGAATCGTGTTCGGTCATCTGGGGATCCTCACACCGCTTCGACGATGCGCACTTCAGGCACGGCATCGCGCAGCCGGGTCTCGATCCCCTGGCGCAGCGTGACCGTGGCCGCCGAGCAGCCCTGGCAGGTGCCGCCGAGGCGCAGCACGAGGCGGCCGTCGGCGGGGTCGAAGTCGATCACCTCGACCGTGCCGCGGTGCGATGTGATGTAGGGTCGGATGCCGTCGAGGCTCCGTTCGATGCGGTCCAGCACGTCCACCATGGTACTCCGGGTCCTGCCGTCGAGTGCGATGCTCACCGGGGGGAAGGTACACCGGCGAGGTAGCTGCGCGCCTCGGCCAGCACGGTGCGCTGGACGGTGTCGAGCGACCCGGCGATCGCCGCTCCGGCGGCCTTGGTGTGGCCGCCCCCGCCGAATCGCCGGGCGAGCGCGGCGACGTCGGTGGTGCCGACTGAGCGGAACGACACCTTGATGCGGCCGCCCGACACCTCGCGGAAGAGGATCGCCAGGCGCACCCCGCGCACCGCCCGGGCGTGCTCCACCACGCCGTCGAGGTCGTCGGACTCCACGCCGTGGCGCTCAAGCGCCCCGGGCGGCACCGTCATCCACGCCAACCCGTGTTCGTCCTCGACCACCAGCGTCTCGAGCGTCTCGGCGAGCAGTCGCGGCCGCCCCGGTGGCGCCGATGCGTACACCTCCAGGTACACCTCCTCGGGATCGGCACCGAGCTCCAGCAGGTCGGCAGCGATGCGCAGGGTGCGCGGCCGGGTGTTCGAGAACCGGAACGAGCCGGTGTCGGTGACGATCGCCACGTAGAGCGCGTGGGCCACCGCCCGGGTCACCGGCCAGTCGAGGGCGCGGGCGAGGAGGTACACGAGCTCGCCGGTGGCCGCGGCCTGGACGTCGACCAGCCGGGGACCGCCCGGGAGGTGCCCCGGCCCGGTGTGGTGGTCGATGCACGCCACCGGGACGCCGCGCTCCTCGACCGTGGCGCCGAGCTGGCCGAGTCGGGTGAGTTCGGCGATGTCGAGAACGATGATCACGTCGGCCCGGCGCAGTTCGCGCACCGCCCGGTCGCTCCGGTCGACCCCCGGGAGGTCGGCGAGCAGGAAGCGGAAGCGTTCCGGCGTGGGCGACGGGTTGGTGATCACTGCGTCGAGCCCGGCCCCCCGCAGCAGGTGGATCAGGGCCACCTGGCTGCCGAGGCCGTCGCCGTCGGGGTTCACGTGGGTCACCAGGCAGATCCGGCGACCGGGAACGAGGAGCGCCGCCAGCTCCTCCGCGGCGGCGCCCATCGTGGTCGGGTCGATCAACGTCATGCCCGAAAGCTAATCACGTGGCAGGGCCGCCTCCGTCCTGCCGGGCCAGCCGCGAGTGCGCGCGACCGTACCCGAAGTAGATCACGATCCCGATCGCCATCCAGATCAGCAGCCGGATCCAGGTGTCGAGTGGCAGCCCCGACATCAGGTAGCCGCAGATGCCGATGCCGAGCAGCGGCACCAGCGGCACCAGCGGGGTGCGGAACGGCCGCTCGAGGTGCGGCTGGGTCCGCCGCAGCACGATGATGCCGCCGCACACGATCACGAAGGCCAGCAGCGTCCCGATCGACACCAGCTCGCCGAGGAGCCCGATCGGGAACATCCCGGCGATCACCGCCGCCACCACGCCGGTGACGATGGTCGACACGTACGGCGTGCGGTACTTCTGGTGCACCTTGCCGAACACACCCGGGAGCAGGCCGTCGCGCGACATCGAGTAGAAGATGCGCGGCTGGCCCATCAGCATCACCAGCACCACCGACGCGAGGCCGGCGATCGCCCCGATGTTGACCAGGTACCCCAGCCACGCCAGCCCCGGCCCGGCCTTGTCGATCGCCACGAACACCGGGTGCGGCACGTCGAGCTCGGAGTACGGCGCGATGCCGGTCATCACCAGCGCCATCGCGATGTAGAGCACCGTGCACACCGCCAGCGAGCCGAGGATGCCGATCGGCAGGTCGCGCTGGGGGTTCTTCGCCTCCTGCGCCGCGGTGGACACCGCATCGAAGCCGATGTAGGCGAAGAAGATCACGCCCGCGCCGCGCAGCACGCCGCTCAGCCCGAACTCGCCGAAGGTGCCGGTGTTGTCGGGGATGAACGGCATCCAGTTGGCGGTGTCGACGTACTTGATGCCGAACCCGATCACCAGCAGCACGATGGCCACCTTGACGAACACGATCAGGTTGTTGAACCGGGCCGACTCGCGGATGCCGAGCACCAGCAGGCCGGTGAGCAGCAGCACCAGCACCATCGCCGGGAGGTTGACGATGCCGCTGGCGATGGTGAACCCGCCGGCGGCGCATTCGGCGATCGGCACCGCGGTGCGGCTCACCGCGTCGACCGCGATGCCGCCGGTGGCCGGGTCGACGCACAGCTGGCTGCGCACCAGCGTGTGGGTCCCCTCCACCCCGAACGGCGCCCCCGCCAGCGTCGGCGGCAGGTGCAGCCCCATCTCGGCGAGGAACGCCGTGAAGTACCCCGACCAGCCCACCGCCACCGTCGAGGCGGCGAAGAGATATTCGAGGATCAGGTCCCACCCGATGATCCAGGCGATGAACTCGCCGAGGGTGGCGTAGCCGTAGGTGTACGCGCTGCCCGCCACCGGGATCATCGACGCGAACTCGGCGTAGCAGAGTCCCGCGAAGAGGCACCCGGCCCCCGCGAGCACGAACGACAGCGCGATCGCGGGGCCGGCGTACTGCGCCGCCGCGGTGCCGGTGAGCACGAAGATCCCGGCGCCGATGATGGCGCCGATGCCGAGCAGCACGAGGTTGGTGGCCGAGAGCGTCCGGGCGAGCTGGTGCTCGGCATCCGTCGGCAGGAACTCGGACAGCGGCTTGGTGCGGAAGAGGCTCACGGGATCGACTCCGGAGGCGGCGGGTCGTCGCGCCTGGGCGGCGCGAGCAGCCGGCGGTAGGACCACGCGGTGAGGCCGAGCACGAAGGCCCAGGCTCCCGCCATGAACACCAGCGCAGAGAGACGCATCAGGCGTCCTTTCCGGCCGCGGCGCGACGCGCCCAGGCCTTGCGGATCAGCCACAGCTGGAACAGCAGGATGCCCACCAGGAACGCCCGCGAGAACCACCGGATCGCCTGCCGCTCGGGCGTTTCCCCGTCCATCATAAGCGTCGGGATCGCCTCCTGCACGGTCCACCACGCCATCATGACCAGCAGGAAGACGGGGGTCACGTAGGTCATGATGAACTTGTAGATCCGCGGCAGCCGGATCGACGCCCCGGCGTGGAGCTCGTTCCACATCCGGTCGGGACCGAGCACCCAGACGAACAGGATCGTCTCGACGATCGCCAGCACCACCAGGCCGAAGGTGCCCGCCCAGTAGTCCCACTCATCGAGGAACCCGCGGGTGTTGTAGATGATGTGCAGCAGCCCGATCGCCAGCGCGATCGCGCCAAGGGTGATCGCGGTCTGCTTCCGTTTCCAGCCGAAGTTCTCCTCGACGAACGAGAGCGCCGGCGTGGCCATCGCCACCGACGACGTGATCCCGGCGAAGAACAGCAGGCCGAACCACATCACGCCGGCCGCGGTGGCCACCAGCGGGCCGCCCGGCAGCTGGTTGAACACCAGCGGCATCGCGATGAAGCCGAGGTCGAACGACCCCTGCGACGCGATCGCCACCGCGCCGCTCACCCCGAAGAAGGTCACGATCGCCGGGATCGCCAGCGAGCCGCCGAGGACCACTTCCGCGGTCTCGTTGGTGGCCGCGGTGGCGACCCCGGACAGCGCCAGGTCGTCCTTGCGGGTGAGGTACGAGGCGTACGCCTGGAGCGAGCCCATCCCCACCGACAGGGTGAAGAAGATCTGCCCGGTCGCCGCCAGCCACACCCCCGGCTCCGCCAGCTTGGCCCAGTCCGGCGTGTACATGAACTCGAGGCCGCGGAGCGGATTGGACACCGTGGCCACCCCGTCGACCATCACCGTCTGGTCGCCGAGCGTCAGCACCCGGACCACCAGGATCGCGGCGAAGACGAACAGCAAGGGCATGCCGATCTTGGCGAGCCGCTCGATCCCGGCGGTGAGCCCCTTGCTCACCACCCAGAAGTTGATCGCGATGGTGATGAAGAAGAACAGGAATGGGGTCCAGAAGCCGTGGACCGAGGCGTTCTGCAGGTTGACGTACGATCCGAAGAACTGCTGCATCCCCTGCTGGTCGAGCCCCGCGGTGGCGCCCGAGAGCGAGAACCAGGTCCACGCCAGCGTCCACGACTCGATGTAGCAGTAGTAGATCAGCACCACCACCGGCATGAACAGCCCGAGCACGCCGAGGTACTTCGACACCGGGTGGCGCCAGATCGAGTGGAACATCCCCGGCACCGAGCCGTGGCCGCGCTCCCCGCCGTAGCGGCCCACCCCCCACTCGATCCACATCAGCGGGATCCCCACCAGCAGGAAGGCGATGAAGTAGGGGATCATGAACGTCCCGCCGCCGTTCTCGACGGCCTGGCGGGGGAAGCGGAGGAAGTTGCCGAGGCCGACGGCATTTCCGGCCATGGCGAGGATCAGACCGATGCGCGAGCCCCACTGCTCGCGAGGGACGGACGGGGCAGCCACGAGGGCCTCTGGGTGAGATAGTGGGACGGACGGGTCGCCGGGGTCCGGCGGCCATTACGCTAGCAGGCGACCGGGGGCATGCGGAAGGGGGGTGCCGCCGGCACCCCCCTCCCACGCCCCGCCCCGGCCGGCCCGGGCAGGGGCGCTCGCAGAGGGCGGCGTCGCTGTGCTTGTACTTGGCCCACAGCGCGCCGAGGCCCATCGCGATAAAGAGCACCACGAACCCGAGGCGCAGCACCGCGAGCTCGACCAGCACGCGCAGCGGCGCGCGGCGGATGGCGCGGAACACGTCGAGGTTGCGGATGCGCTCGAGCGGGCCGAGCGAGA
>CALGOK010000006.1 GCA_937961295.1 uncultured Gemmatimonadota bacterium | reverse complement strand
GGATCGACGTGTCGGAGACGATCCCCGACAGCGCGATCACCGCGATCTCGGTGGTGCCGCCGCCGATGTCGATGACCATGTTGCCGGTGGGCGTCTCGACCGGCAGGCCCACGCCGATCGCCGCCGCCATCGGTTCGGCCACCATCAACACCTGCTTCGCACCGGCGGTCTCGGCGGAGTCGCGCACGGCGCGGCGCTCGACCTCGGTGATCCCCGACGGCACGGCCACGATCACCTTGGGCTTCACCTTGAAGACGTGCTTGTCAATGATCGTCTTCAGGAAGTAGCGCAGCATCTTCTCGGTGACGTCGAAGTCGGCAATCACGCCGTCCTTGAGCGGACGCACCGCGATGATTCCCTCGGGCGTGCGCCCGAGCATCCGCTTCGCCTCGAGCCCGATCCCCTTGATGCGGCCACTCGACTTTTCGATCGCCACCACCGACGGCTCGTTGAGGACGATCCCCTCGCCCTTGACGTAGATCAGCGTGTTGGCCGTCCCGAGGTCCACGGCGATCTCGTTGGCCGGGAGGAACGAGCCGAACTTGAACAGGTTCACGAGGGGTCCGCCGGTGCTGGGAAGTCGGTCAGGGATGGTGGATGCCGTAAGGTGGCAGAGCGTGCCGCGATTACGCAACAGCTTGCCCCGCGCCGAGTTGGCCGCCGATGTGAGTGGACGCTCACAGCGACCATCGCGTGAGCAGGCACTCACATGGAGGAGGCCGGAACGACGGAATGACGGCGGAAGGAGGGGATCCGGCGGTATCCGCTCTCCCTCCGTCCTCTGTCGTGCCGTCCTCCGTCGATCCGGATCGGCGCTATACTAGCGGCCCCCGCACCGGAGCCCACCATGGTCCAGGCCATCGCCGCCGTCGTCGCCGGGTTCGTCACCATCCTGCTGGCCGTGATGGGGAGCACCACCATCGCCGCCCGGGCGCTGCTCCCCCCCTCTCCCGCCGGCCAGCAGCCGATGCCGACCACCACCTACATCGTGGTCAACCTCCTCCTCGGCTTCGGCTCGGCGTTCGTGGGCGGGCTGGTGGCGGCGAAGATCGGCCAAGGCCGCACCCCGGTGCTGGTCCTCGGCGGGATCATCCTGGTGCTGGGGATCGCGAGCGCGGCGTTCACCCCGGCGGAGTCGCGGCAGGGCCAGCCGATCTGGTACCTCTGGGCCCTCCCGGCGATCGGGGCGTTGGGCGTAGCGGTCGGGGGGAGGGCGCTCTAGACGCGACCGGGCGAAGCGCGAGGGGCGAAGGGCGGAACTGCCGCGCCCCTCGCCCCTCGCTCCTCGCCCCTCCCAATGTCGCGCCTCAGCGCCCCGTGCTGCCGAACCCTCCCGCGCCCCGCTCGGAACTCGGCAGCTCGCGAACCTCGGTGATCGTGACCGGCTCCACCTTCTGCACCAGCATCTGCGCGATCCGGTCGCCGCGGTGCACGGTGAACGGCTCGTGCCCCAGGTTGATGAGGATCACCTGCAGCTCGCCGCGGTAGTCGGCGTCGATGGTGGCCGGGGTGTTGGGGAGCGAAATGCCGTGCTTGAGGGCGAGCCCCGAGCGGGGCCTGAGCTGCAGCTCGTAGCCCTGCGGCAGCGCCACGGCGAGCCCGGTGGGAACCAGCTTCCGCTCGCCGGGGGCCAGCGTCACCTCCACCGCCGCGACCAGGTCCATCCCCGCCGAGCCGGCGGTGGCGCGCGACGGCAGCGGGAGCCCCTCGCCGTGCGGCAGCCGCACGACGAGGAGCTCCACCGCGTCAGAGGACGCCGTCAACGTTCATCAGCGGCAGGTTGAACGCCTCGGCCACGCCCGGGTACACCACCTGCCCGTCGACCACGTTGAGGCCGAGCTTGAGCGCGGTGTCGCGACGGCAGGCCTCCTGCCAGCCGAGGTTGGCGAGCCGGATGGCGTAGGGAAGCGTCGCGTTGGTGAGCGCGAGTGTCGAGGTGCGCGGCACCGAGCCGGGCATGTTGGCCACGCCGTAGTGCAGCACGCCGTCGACCACGTAGGTCGGGTCCTCGTGCGTGGTCGGCTTGATCGTCTCCACGCACCCGCCCTGGTCGACCGCCACGTCCACGATCACGCAGCCATCGGGGACGTGCTTGAGGTCGGCGCGGGTGATCAGGTTGGGCGCCTTCTTCCCGGGCAGCAGCACCGCACCGATGATCAGGTCGGCGGTGGCAATCGCCTCGAGGATGTTGCGCCGGTTGCTGTACACCGTGTCGACGTTCTTGGGCAGCACGTCGTCGAGGTAGCGGAGCCGGTCGAGGTTGGTGTCGAGGATCACCACGTTGGCGCCCATCCCCGCGGCCATCTTGGCCGCGTTGATCCCCACCACGCCGCCGCCGATGATCACCACGTTCGCGGGTGCCACGCCCGGCACGCCGCCGAGCAGCACGCCGCGGCCGCCGAAAAGCTTCTCGTTGTACTTGGCGCCCTGCTGCACCGCGAGGCGGCCCGCCACCTCGGACATCGGGGTGAGCAGCGGCAGCGCGCCGCCCGGGAGCTGCACCGTCTCATAGGCGATGGCGATGGCGCCCGACTCCATCACGGCCCGGGTGAGCTTCTCGTCGGCGGCGAAGTGGAAGTAGGTGTACATCACCTGCCCCTTGCGCATCCGGGGCCACTCCACCGCGATCGGCTCCTTGACCTTGATGATCATCTCGGCCTGGGCCCAGACCTCGTCGGCGGTGGGGAGGATGGTCGCTCCCACGTCGACGTACTGCTGGTCGGTGAAGCCGCTGCCGATGCCGGCACCGCTCTCGACCGCCACGGCGTGGCCCTCCGCCACCAGCGCCTCGGCTCCCGACGGCACCAGCCCGACGCGGTTCTCGTTGGTCTTGATCTCCTTCGGGACGCCGATCTGCATTGCGGACTCGCTTGCGCGCGGCCTGCGCGCGCCGTGAGGGTCAGTGGGTGGGTCCGAGGCGGACCGCGGACAGCAGCTCCGGGGCCAGGAACGCCGAGGCGAGCTCGGCGGTGTCGGCCGGGGTCACCGCGTCGACGAGGCGGAGCACCTCGTCGAGCGGCCGGTAGGGCTCGTCGTTGAGGACGTGCGACGCCAGCCGTCCCATCCGCGACGTGGTGCTCTCGAGCGCCAGCATCAGCTGGCCCTTGAGCTGCCCCTTGGCGTCGTCGAGATCGGCGGCCGGGAGCCCCTCGCCCGCCAGCCGCGCCAGTTCGGCATCGATCGCGGCGATGGCGCGGTCGGCGGTGGCCGGCTGGGTGCCGACGTAGACGCCGAACACCCCGCCCGAACGATACGTCGCGTGCCAGGCATACACCGCGTAGCAGAGCCCCAGTTCCTCGCGCACCCGCTGGAACAGCCGCGAGCTCATCCCGGCGCCGAGCGCCGTGCTGAGCGTGGCCCTGGTCCAGCGGCGCGAATCCTTGACCGGGATGGTGTCGACGCCGAGCACGGCATGCACCTGCTGCAGGTCGCGGTGGACCTGCTCGCGCACCCCGCGGCGCGCCACGGTCGGCACCACCGGCGGCATCGCCGGCTGCCCCTCGCCCGCGAACCATCCCAGCCGCTCGAGCTCGGCCAGCACGGCGTCGTGCTGCACGTTGCCCGCGACGGCCACCACGCAGTTGCCCGGGTAGTAGCCGCGGGCGTGTGCGGCGCGGAGGTGCTCCACCTGCAGGGCGGTGACCGTGTCGGCGGTGCCGAGGATCGGCCAACCGTACGGGTGGTCCGGGAAGAGCGTGGCGCCGAACAGTTCGTAGACGAGGTCGTCCGGGGTGTCGGCGACGCCGTTGATCTCCTCGAGCACCACGTTGCGCTCGAGGGCGAGGTCGTCGTCGCGGAGCAGCGGCCGGCGCACGAGGTCGGTGAGGACGTCGAGCGCCAGCGGCAGGTCCTGGTCGAGGACGTGGGCCTGGTAGGAGGTGTGGTCGCGCGAGGTGTAGGCATCGAGCGAGCCGCCACGCGACTCGAGCGACATGGCGATCTCGCGCGCGCTCCGCCGCTCGGTCCCCTTGAACACCATGTGCTCGAGGAGGTGGGAGACGCCCATGACCGGCGGCGACTCGTGACCACTGGCGGAGCGCACCCAGATCCCCGCGGCCGCGGACCGAACGCCGGGGAGGCGGTCGGTGACGACCACGAGGCCGTTGGGCAGGTCGGTGCGGAAGAGCTCGGTGTCGAGCTGCGTGGTGCGCACCGGTGACCCGCTCACTCGGGCTTGGGAATCAGCGCCTTCCGCGACAGCCGCATCCGGCCGCGCTCATCCACCTCGAGCAGCTTGACCTGCACCACGTCGCCCTTCTTGACGACGTCCTCGGTCTTCTCGACCCGCTTGTGGTCGAGCTCCGAGATGTGCAGCAGCCCCTCGACGCCCGGCAGGATCTCGACGAACGCGCCGAAGGCGGTGACGCTCTTGACCGGCCCCTCGTAGACCTTGCTCCCATCGGGCTC
>CALGOK010000005.1 GCA_937961295.1 uncultured Gemmatimonadota bacterium | reverse complement strand
GATGCGCGACGGCCTTCCGGACGGCGGTTGCCGCAGCGCTGGTGGCGGCGATCCCTCCGCCGCGCGCGACCCGCTGCCATTCGCGCACCAGTTCCTCCACCATCTCCCCGACGGACGGGGTCGGATCACCGCGGCCGTGTCCCTCGAGCAGGGTCGCCAGTGCCCACCCCGGGCTGGCGCCGGCCACCTGATCGATCGCCCCGGGTCTCGGTTGCAGGCCGCTGCGCTCGACCACCGCGGCGATCGTGCGAGCGAAGGCGCCCCCGTCGTCAATCAGGGGGCCGACCAGCTCGATCACCGCCGGGCCAGCGACCCCGCTAGCTTTTGTCGGCACGAATCACCTTCCTCCACCCAACCGGACCGGGATTCCCGATGACACGACACGCCCTGCTCTCGCTCGGCCTCGCCGCGACCCTGGTGGCCTGTGGCACCGAGGCGGGAGAAGAAGCCGCCGCCGGAGACAGCGCCGTCGCCGCGGCCGACACCATGCCCCGCCTCCCCCGCGTGACCGCGATCGACATCGGGCTCGCCGCCGATTCCGCCGGGCGGATTGTCGGCGGCGTCCTCGAGCAGTTCCCCGAACCCGACACCCTCTTCGTGGCGGTGCGCGCGCAGTACACCGCGGCGGGAACCCCGCTGACCGTCCGGTTGCTCCGAGGCGATCGCACGATCGAGACCGTCGAGGTGGCGGCGGGCGCCCCCGACAGCGACGACGTGAGCCGCGCGGTGGTGCAGCTTCCGTCGGCCGCGACCGCCGCGGCCGGTGCCTATCGCGTCGAGGTGCTCCTCGACGGAGTGTCGCAGGGGATTCGCGAGATCACGATCGGCAGCTGAGCCTTATCCAGCTCTCGCACCGACGAACGGGCCGCCCATGGCGGCCCGTTTGCGTCGGCTCAATCGTCCTCGCCCCCATCGATCACGCGGCGCTCGAAGCGACTCCCGAGGGTGAGCACCACCAGGGCGATCGCCGTGCCGATGAGCGCATGCCAATGGAGGCCCATCCCGGCGGCGAGCCCGAGGCCGGCGACGACCCACACCACCGCCGCCGTGGTGAGCCCCTCGACCACGCCGGCCTGCTCGCGGTGCATGATCACGCCCGCCCCGAGGAAGCCGACCCCGGTCAGCACGCCCTGCAGCACGCGCGACACCGCGTCGGGTCCCGGCTCGCTGATGCTGAGGATCACGATCGGGGCGAACCCGGCCCCGAGGCCGACGAGCGCGAGCGTCTTGAATCCGGCGGGCTTGTCGTGCAGCTCGCGGTTGTAGCCGAGGGCCGCGCCGAGCACGGTGGCGATCAGCAGCCGGAGCGCGACATCCTCAAGGGGCATCGTCGTGCCAGTCGATCGCCTTGTGGCTGCTGTCGCAGAACGGCTTGTTGCGCGAGTGACCGCAGCGGCAGAGCGCGCACTTCTCGCCCTCGCGGATCACCGTGCCGTCGGGATCGACCACGCGGAACGGTCCCTCCACCAGCAGGGATCCATTGGGGCGCACGGTGATCTGCACGCCGGCGTCGGTGGTCGCCTCGAGGGTGGCGGCCGGTGCCACCGGTTGCGGCGCCTCGGGGAGCACCCGGTGCACGCTGGTCACCAGCGAGGCCCGCAGCGCCCCGGAGGGACACTTGGCCACCGCGGCGAGCACCTCGTCCGGATTCGCCTGCTTGGGATCGACCCAGCGCCGCCGCGACACGTCGAACACCGCGGGCAGCGCCTTCAGGCACACGCCGCTGTGGATGCAGACCTTGGGGTCGAACGTGACCCGGATCTGGCTCGTCTCGTAGACCTGCAGGCGCTGGCTCATGGTTCGATTCCTCGCGCGGCCGCCTCCCACGCAGCGAGGTCGGCGTCCTCGTAACTGTCAACGACAAAGCGCCAATTCCCGTCGGCTCCGCGCACCAGCCCGGTCACGAACCGGCCGACGGACGGGTTGCCCACGCTGTCCCCGTGCACCCGGGCCAGGTGGTAATAGCCCAGGTCCCATGCCGCGTCGCCATGGACGCGCCGCTCGACGATCCGGAAGCGGATCCGCAGTGTCGCCCCGTCGCCGCGGACGGCATCGAAGAACCGGCGGAAGTCGGCGCCGATCGCCGCGCCACCGATCCGGGCCGGCGAGCGGGAGGGGACGTAGAGCGCGCCATCGGTGTAGAGCGCAGCCACGGCCGCGGGGTCCACCGCGGCGTACCCCGCGACGAACCGCTGGTAGACGGCATCGATGCCGGGATGCCGCTCGACCTGCGCGGTCGCCGCGGTCGGTGCCGCGATCACCGCTGCCGCGAGGCCAAGTGCTGGAAGTCGCATCCGCATCGTCCGGCAAGAGGGTGATGCAAGGAACCCCCGACGGCCTCGGCGGGGCAAGGTCACACCGGGCGCCCGCGCTAGATTCCTTGTCCAATCGGCGGTGGCACGCCGGATCCGCCGGACGCTAGACTGGCAGCCATGACCATGACCGCTTCGCTTCCCAGCCGCCGGACCCTGCTGCGCGCCGTTGCCGATCGCGACGCCGCCTGGGACGGCCTGTTCGTGTTCGGGGTGCGCACCACCGGGATCGCCTGCCGGCCGAGCTGCCCATCGCGCCGCGCGCGCCCGGAGCATCTCGAGTTCTTCCCGTCGATCAGCGCGGCGGGCAGCGCCGGCTTTCGCCCCTGCCAGCGCTGCCGTCCCGAGTCGGAGGCCGCCGAACCGCGCTGGTGGAGCGCGGCGGTGGCGCTCGCCGAGCAGCGCGGCGACGCGCGCCTCCACGACGACGACCTGACCCGCGCGGGAATCGACCCGGTGCGCGTGCGCCGCTACGCGCGCCGCCACCACGGCATGACGTTCCATGCCTGGCTGCGCCAGCGGCGCATTGCCAGCGCCCAGCGTCGCCTTCGCGACGGCGAATCACTCGATCACGTGATCATCGACTCGGCCTGGGAGTCGCACAGCGGCTTTCGCGACGCCTTTGCCAGCGTCGCCGGGCGATCGCCCGGTGCTCGCCGCGCCGCCGAGCCGATCGCGGTGCAGAGCTGGCAGTCGCCGCTCGGGCCGATCGTCATGGCTGCGGTCGACGCCGGCGTCTGCCTGCTCGAGTTCGGCGACCGGTCGCGCGTGGAGAGGCAGGCCGAGCGGCTGCACCGATGGTTCGGCGGCCCGGTGGTGATCGACCGTCATCCGCACCTCGTCACACTGCGCCGGGAACTTGGCGAGTACTTCGCCGGGAACCGCACCGGCTTCACCGTGCCGCTGGTGCCGCGCGGCACGCCGTTCGAGCTCGCCACCTGGGCGGCCCTGCGAGCGATCCCCTTCGGCGAGACCCGCAGCTATGCGGACATCGCCGTCGCGATCGAGAACCCGGGCGCGGTCCGCGCGGTCGGCAGCGCCAACGGCCGCAACCGCATCGCCATCGTCATTCCCTGCCATCGCGTGGTCAACGCCGACGGCAAGCTCGGCGGATACGGCGGCGGACTGTGGCGGAAGAAGCGGTTGCTGGAGCTGGAAGCCGGGACCGGCAGGTAGCGAACAGAGAACGAAGAACGGAGAACGGAGTGCAGAGGAGTCTCCGTTCTCCGTCAATCCAGCACCAGGTTCACCCCCGCCACCAGCAGCACCACCGCGAGCACGCCTCGCAACGCCGGGCTCGGCAGCCGCCGCGCGCCGAGCCACGACCCGATCGCCCCGCCGAGCGCGACCGCCGCTCCCCATGCCGGGAGCGAAGGTGGCAGCGACTCGATCACGGCGAGCTGGCCGGCGAGCCCGGCGGCGGAGTTGACGAGGATGAACACCACGGCGGTCGCGGCCGTGACGCGCAGCGACGCCCATCCGGCGAGCAGCAGCAGTGGTGACAGGAAGATCCCGCCGCCGACGCCGGTGAGTCCGGCGAGGAAGCCCAGTGCGGCACCGGTGGCGATCGCCACGAGCCTCGGCGGCTCCTGACCCGGTCGGTCGGGTTGCCGCAGCGTCACCACGAACCGCAGCGCCGAGAGCACCAGCACGCCACCGACCACGACGCGGTAGACGTCCACCGGGAGGGCCAGTCGCCCGCCGAGATAGGCCATCGGCACCGAGGCGATGGCGAACGGCCAGAACAGCGACCAGCGAAAGTGCCCGGCCCGGATGAAGTTGCGTGACCCGATCGTGGCAACGACCAGGTTGAGCACCAGGGCCGCCGGACGCATCGCATCGGGTGCCGTGCCGAGCAGCGCCATCACGGCGAGATATCCCGACGCCCCCGCATGCCCCACCGAGGCGTAGAGCAGGGCGGCGAGGAACATCAGCAGCAAGCTGGTCAGTAGTTCAGGCATCACGACCACGGAGGACGGAGCGACGGCGCAGCCCCGCGGGCGCGCCGTTCACGGCGCGCGATGTCAGCATCGCGCACCCCAAGGGGCGCGCCCGCGGGTCCTCCGTCGCTCCGTCCTCTGTCATTCCTCCCGGATCGCCGCCACCGCGGTGACCTCGACCCGGCATCCCGGCTTGAGGATCGCGCCGCCGATGATCGCGCGCGCCGGCCGGTGGTCACCGAACACCCGCTCGCAGGCGGCGTTGACGCCGGCCCAGTCGTCGCGATCGATCACGTACACCGTGAGTGACAGCACCAGGTCGAGCCCGCTCCCGGCGGCATCGAGGATGGCGGAGATGTTGCGCAGGGTGATCACCGCCTGGGTCTCGGTGTCGGCATCGACCACCGTGCCGGTGAGCGGGTCGATCGGCAACTGGCCCGACACGTACGCGCGGCCGTGGTGGACGATCGCCTGGCTGTAGTGCCCGGCCGGCGCCGGGGCGAGGTCGGTGCGGATCGGCCGCGGCATCAGGGCGCTCCGGCGCGGTGGCGCGCGATCAGCTCGCGCAGGGCATCGATGGGAATCGCCTCCGCCGTGCGACCCAACCCGCGCACGGTCGTCGCGCGCAGGATGGAATTGTAGACCGCCTCCTCGGTGGCCTCGATCACGGCGAGGAACACCGGCGAGATCGCATCGTCGGCCAGCTCCGCCACGTCCCGGGTGGCTTCGCCGTCGCGAAGGCGGCGCACCGAGGCCGCCGTGCTGAAGGCGATGGCGTAGTCCCCCGATCCGTGCGACGCACTCGCGCCGGTCCTGCCCAGGCCGACCATGCCGCGGGCCGCGAGGCGCTCGAGCTGGCGCGAGGAGAGCGGCGCATCGGTGGCGATCACGATGATCACCGATCCGTCGCCGCGCTCGGTCGCCAGCGCGTTGCGGTACGAGTGGCGCCCGAGCGCCTCGCCGACCGGGATGCCGTCCAGCTGCAGCACGCCCCCGAAATTGCTCTGCACCAGCACGCCCACGGTCCAGCCGCCGAGCGAGGGCGGCAGCCGCCTCGACGAGGTGCCCAGGCCACCCTTCCACCCGAACGCAAGCGTGCCCCGTCCCGCGCCGACGCTTCCCTCCTCGACCGCACCGTCCCGCGCCTGCTCGAGGGCGTCGCGCACCGCAGCCGCGGTCACCGGTCGTGCCCGGATGTCGTTGAGCCCGCCGTCGTTGGTCTCGCCGACCACCGGGTTGATCGACCGGACACCCTCCATCCCGGGCCGGGCAAGCATCCACGCCACCATCGCGTCGGCTGCCTTCCAGACGCAGAGCGTGCAGGTGAGCAGGATGGGCGTCTCCAGCTCGCCGAGCTCATTCACCTGCGTCGTCCCGATGAACTTCCCGAAGCCGTTGCCCACGTGCACCGCCGCGGGGACGCGCTCAAGGAACGGATTGCCGCCATGCGGCAGGATCGCGGTGACGCCGGTGTTGATCGTGTCGCCGCTCGCCAGCGTGACCGAGCCCACGCGCACGCCGGCCACGTCGGTGATGCCGTTGAGCGGCCCGGGCGGCAGCACGCCTGGGGCGAGGCCGAGATCGCGCACGCGAGGACGCTCGTCCTGCGCGTTCAGCGGCAGCGGTGCGACCAGCAGCAGCGCCAGCACCACGCGCGCGGTGCCGGTCATGGCACGGCTCCCCGGCCGGTTCCCACCAGCGCGCCCACGCCGATCAGGAGCGAGCCGGTGAGCACCATCAGCGGCTGGTCGATTCCCATCGCCGCGAGCGGGGCGCCGAGTCCCAGTCCCACCAGTGCACCGATGGTGGCGCCCCGGGTGCGGTCGCCGCGCAACCACCCCACGCGCACCAGCAGGTGGACGGCGAGCATCACGCCGAACGTGCCGGCCACGATGGCGACGAGGTACAACCCCTGCCGCCCGAACGGCGCGCCGAGCGCCGCACCGGCCAGCGCGACCACGGCGGGAACGAGGCACATGGCGAGGAAGAATCGGATCAAGCGCATGGCACCGCGAGGGGAGGAAGGGGTCGAGAGCCGCGTCTGCGCGGCAGCCGTCATGCCTTGGGAACCTGCAAGGGCCGGTGTCCCCCGCCGAGGGCGAAGAGCGGGCAGCCGCCGAGTCCCCCGATCCACATCCAGGTCGGATGCGGGAACGCCTGCAGGTTGCTGAACACGGCCACCGTGAAGATCCCCGCGAAGATCCACGACGCCGGGCCCCAGCGGCCGATGCGCCACGCCACGAGGCCACCCGTGTAGGCGGCGAGCAGCCACCCCGACAGCACCAGCGCCAGCGCGGCGAACGGCACCTGCCCCGCCTCCAGCGCGCGCTCGAGCGCCGCGCGGTCGCGCGGATCGACACCGGGGGGCAGCGGATGGAGCTGGGCGGCGAACGCCTCGACCAGCATCACGATGCCGCCGGCGACCACGACGGCCACCACGACGG
>CALGOK010000004.1 GCA_937961295.1 uncultured Gemmatimonadota bacterium | reverse complement strand
GGCCTGCCGGGCCGACGACGTGTGGCCCCCGTTGTACATCGCGGCGATGAGCAGCATGCCGTCGTGCTTGCCGAGGTATCCCACCAGCGTCGAGACGTTGCCGAGGCTGCCGGTCTTGGCGCGCACCACGCCCGGCTCGGGGAGCCCGGTGGCGAGCGAGCGCAGGGTGCCCTTGCCGTTGGCCGGGAGGAGCAGCGGGAAGTCGCGGCCCGCGACGGTGCGCGGAAAGTTCGCGAGGTACGACGTGAACACCAGCGGGGCCACGCGGTCGTTGTCGGAGAGGCCGCTGCCGTCGACGAGGCGGATGTCGTCGAGGCCGGTGACTTCGCGCACGTGCTGCTCGAGCCGCGCCGCGGGACGCTCCGGCCCGCCGCCCCAGAGGAGCATCAGTTCGGCGCCGATGTTGACCGAGCGCGAGTTGATCTCGTGCGCCACCGAGTCGAACACCGGCGAGACCACCTCGGCCATCACGCGGGTATAGCGCTTGTCGCGCGGCCCGACCGACGCCACCCGGTGCCAGGCGATGCCGGCGCGATCGAGTGCCGCGGCCCACGTCGCCTCGACCACCGCCGTGGGGTCGTGGGCCACGAAGGTGTAGCGACGCGAGCCGGCGCGGGTCCCGATCGTGCCGGTCACCACCCAGCCGTCGCCGCGCGGGCTCACCCTCAGCCGGTTCCGGCTGCCGCTCACGGTGGTGGCCTCGATGGTCACCAGCCGCCCGATGCCCGTCGGCATGTCGGCGGCGAGGATCGCCTTGTTGCCGGCGCGCGATCCCGGGGCCACCGAGAACGCGACGAGGTTCTCATTGAGCGCGACGGGGCCGACCGGCGGGGCGTAGTAGCGCCCGCGATGGCGCGGTGACCACGCCGCCGGGTAGGCGGCGGTCGGCTGGCCCTCCTCGGTGGTCAGGGCGAGCGGCCCGACGAGGGTCCGCACTCCGATGGCCCGGAGCTGGTCGGCCAGTGATTGCAGCGTCGGTCCCGCCACGTCGGGCCGCTCGAGGGTCGGGTCGCCGTTGAGCTCGAGCGCCCAGCTCCCCTTCCAGGTGCCGTCGGTGGGGTCGACCCCGCCGCTGCCCACCACCCGGGTGGCCTTGCGAGCCGCGGCACCCACCACCGAGCGGGCAAAGCCGGTGGTCAGCACCTTGACAGTCGAGGCGGGAATCAGCGGCTGGCTGGCGTTGACCGACCAGAGCACCTCGCCCGACTGGGTCGCCACCACCACGCCCCACGTTCCCGGCGCGCGCTGGCGGGCCTGGGCGTACCACTCCTCCATCTGGGCACTCACGCCGGCCTGGGCGAGGAGCCCGGTTCCGGGGAATGCCAGTGCCACGGCCAGCAGGCCGGCGGGGGGGTGGAGCCAACGCTTCATGGGAGGACCACTACGCAAGAGTCGTGCGGGAGGTGTCGGGGGACCATCCTGCCGGCTGTCACCCCGAGGGAGCACCGCGACCGAGGGGGCGGAGGCCAGTCACGTTGGAGTGCCGGTCTCCGCCCCCTCGCTGTGCTCGGGGTGACAGCGTTCCGTCCTCAGTCCTTCAGCAGCATCTTCGCGATCGTCTGCCGCTGCATGTTGCTGGTGCCTTCGTAGATGACGCCGATCTTGGCGTCGCGGTACATCTTCTCGACCGGATACTCGCGCGAGTAGCCGTAGCCGCCGAAGAGCTCCACCGCCTGGCCGGTGATCCGGTTGGCGGCCTCGGAGGCGAACAGCTTGGCGATCGCCGCCTCGCGGGTGAACGGCCGGCCGGCATCCTTCAGTCGCGCGGCGTTGTACACCAGCATCCGCGCCGCCTCCAGCTCGGTGGCCATCTCGGCGAGCTGGAACTGCACGCCCTGGAACTCGCCGATCGGCTTGCCGAACTGCTGCCGCTCCTTGACGTAGCGCACCGACGCGTCGAGCGCGCCCTGCGCGATGCCGACCATCTGGGCGCCGATGCCGATCCGCCCCTCGTTGAGCGTCTCGATCGAGATCTTGTAGCCCTGACCCACCGGCCCGAGCACGTTGGCCGCCGGCACGCGGCAGTTCTCGAGGATCAGCTCCACGGTGCTCGACGCGCGGATGCCGAGCTTCTTCTCGCGCTTGCCGATGCCGAAGCCCGCGAAGCCGCGCTCGACGAGAAACCCGGTGATCCCCTTGTAGCCCTTGGACGGGTCGACGTTGGCGAAGACGATGAAGATCTCCGCCTCGGCGCCCGAGGTGATCCAGAACTTGCGGCCAGTGAGCAGCCAGTCGTCGCCGTCCTGCACCGCGCGCGCCTCGAGCGCGAAGGCGTCGGAGCCCGAGTTGGGCTCGGAGAGCGCGAACGCGCCGAGCATCCCCTCGGTCATCCGCGGGAAGTAGCGGGCCTTCTGCTCGTCGTTGCCCCAGCGGAGCAGCGCGTTGTTGACCAGGGTGTTGTGGACGTCGACGTAGATCGCGGTGGAGGCGTCGACCCGCGCGAGCTCCTCGATCGCCAGCGTGGCCAGGAAGAACGAGCCACCGGCCCCGCCGTACTGCTCCGGCACCTCGATCCCCATCAGCCCCAGCGCGAAGCACTGGGCGATGAGCTCCGGCTTCATCACCGATGCCTCGTCCATCTCCTCGACGTGCGGTCCCACCTCGCTCTCGGCGAACTCGCGCACGGTCTGGCGGAACAGCTCCTCCTCCTCGGTGAGGACCGAAAGCGGGGCGGGCGCGGCGGCGGTGGTGGTCATGGCGTCATGGTCCGAGTTCGGGGTACGACCGGAAAATAACCGGAGAAGACGCAACGGCAGCCAGCCGCGGTCGTCAGGCCACGGGGATCCTGATCGCGAGAGGCTTGCCTCCCCGCGGCCTGACGGCCGCGGCTGGGTTTCGCTCCATCCTCCGTCATCCGTCCGCGAGCACGTCCAGCGCCACCTCCACCTTCCCCAGCGGTGCGGCGACCTGCACCCCCGCCACCCGGTCGCGCACCGCCGCCACCATCTCGTGGGCGATCGCGATCCCCTCGGCGAGCGCCGCGTCGCGCCCACGGTCGCTGGCGCGTCGCATCCGCTCCAGGACCGCATCCGGGACGCTCACCCCCGGCACCTCGTTGGCCAGGAACTCGGCGTTGCGGAGCGACACCAGCGGCCATACCCCGACGATGATCGGGACGCCGAACTCCTCGAGCTGTGCCAGTCCCTTCTCCAGCTGCGCGGGATCGAACACCGGTTGCGTCATCGCGAACGTGGCCCCCGCCTCCGCCTTCCACGCGAAGCGCTTGAGCTCGCGCGCGAGGTCGGGAGCGGCGGGGTTCACGCCCACGCCGTGGACGAACGCCGTCGGCGCGCCGAGGGGATTGTTGCCGGGATCGAGGCCGCGGTTGAGTCGTGCGACGAGGTTGGTGAGGCCGATGGCGTCGATGTCGAACACCGCGGTGGCCTCGGGATACGGTCCCATCTTGGGCGGGTCGCCGGTGACGATCAGCAGGTTGCGGAGCCCGGCGGCCGCGGCGCCGAGGAGGTCGCTCAGCATGCCGAGCAGGTTGCGGTCGCGGCAGGCGTAGTGCGGAATCGACTCGAGGCCGGTCTCGCGCTCGACCAGCAGTCCGGAGAGGAGGGCGGACATGCGGCTCTGCGCGCGTGGCCCGTCGGGAATGTTCACCGCGTCCACGCCCGCCTCGCGCAGCGCGCGGGCCTGGGCCAGCATCGGGGCCGGGTCGGCTCCGCGCGGCGGGACGATCTCCACCGTGGTGATGAACTCGCCGCGCGCCAGCTTGCCGCCCAGCCGCGAGCGCTCGGCGAGCGGCACCGCCTCGACCTCCAGCGACGCCGCGCTGGTGACGCGGGGGATCCGCCGACGGTCTCCCGATGCCCGGATCGGTGCGGCGCGCGGCACGGCGGATCGCACGAACTTGGCGATCGCCGCGATGTGCTCGGGCGTCGTCCCGCAGCAGCCCCCCACCAGCCGGGCGCCCGCCTCGACCATCCGGCGGGCGTACTCCCCCACGTACTCGGGGCTCGCCACGTAGAGCTTGCGATCGCCGAGGTCGCGGGGGAGCCCGGCGTTGGGCTGTGCCGAGAGCGGCAGCTGCACCACTCGGCTCAGGCGTTCGATCCCGTCGAGCACCGCGACCGGGCCGGTGGAGCAGTTGAGGCCGATGGCGTCGGCACCGGCGTCGGCCAGTGCCGGCCCGAACGATTCCGGCGCGGTGCCGTACGCCGTGCGGCCGTCGGCGGCGATCGTCATCTGTGCGATGATTGCCAGGTCGGACCGCGAGCGCACGGCGCGGATCGCCGCCTCGAGTTCCGGGAGGTCGGAGAACGTCTCGAGGACGAATCCGTCGACGCCACCGGCGAGCAGACCCTCCACCTGCCGCAGGAACGCCCGCTCGGCCTCGTCGAGTCCCAGCTCGCCGAACGGCTCGACCCGCACGCCGAGCGGCCCGATCGCGCCGAGCACCGCGACGCCGGTGCCCGCTGCCTCGCGTGCCACGCGGGCCGCGGCGGCGTTGAGCGCCTCGGTGTCCTCGGCGAGGCCGTAGCCGGCGAGCTTGAACGGATTGGCGCCGAACGTGTTGGTCTCGATCAGCTCCGCACCGGCGGCGACATACGCGGCGTGCGCGTCGCGCACGAGGTCGGGTCGCCGGGAGGCGAGTTCATCGAAGCACGAGTTGGCGGGCGCGCCGCGGTGATGCAGCAGCGTCCCCATCGCGCCGTCGACCACGTGGGCGCGGCCGTCGTCGAGTAGCTCACGCAGAGTCGGCATGCGCCCTCCGTCGGTAGCCGAGCACTGGGCCGAGCCATCGCTCGGCGGTCGCCACGTCCCAGCCGTTGCGCCGGGCATAGTCCTCGACCTGGTCGCGATCGATGCGCCCCACGCCGAAGTAGCGCGCCTCGGGGCGCCAGAAGTACCAGCCGCTCACGGACGATCCCGGCAGCATGGCACAGCTCTCGGTGAGCGTCATGCCGGCGTGGCGCTCGGCATCGAGCAGCGCCATGAGGGTGCGCTTGCCGGTGTGATCGGGGCAGGCGGGATAGCCGGGCGCCGGGCGGATCCCCTGGTAGCGCTCGCGGATCAGGTCGGCGTTGCCGAGGTCCTCGCCGGGCGCGTAGCCCCAGTACTCGCGGCGCACGCGCTCGTGCAGCCGCTCCGCGAACGCCTCGGCCAGCCGGTCGGCGAGCGCCGCAAGCAGGATGGCGCGGTAATCGTCGTGGCGCACCTTGGCATCGGCCACCAACGGGTCGAGGCCATGCCCGCTGGTCACCGCAAAGCCGCCGATCCAGTCGGCCACGCCCGAGTCGCGCGGCGCGACGAAGTCGGCCAGCGCGAGGCAGGGCCGCAACACGCCATCGGGCCCTGCGCGCCGCGCCTGCTGGCGCAAGGTGGGCACGGTGGCAAGCACGTCACGTCGCGTTGCATCGCGGTAGAGGATGATGTCGTCCCCCTCGCTGGCCGCGGGCCAGAACCCGATCACCCCGCGCGGCTGGAGCAGCCCGCCCGCCGCGAGTTCGTCGAGCAGCGCCTCGGCGTCGCGGAAGAGGTCGCGCGCCGCCTGGCCCTGCACCGGGTCATCGAGGATCGCCGGGTAGATGCCCTTGAGTTCCCAGGTGCGGAAGAACGGTGTCCAGTCGATCCGGTGGCGGAGGTCCTCGAGCGGCCACGAGTCGAAGGGCAGGATTCCCGCCGTGGCCGGCTGCAGCACCGGCGTGTCGAGCGCCAGCGGTGCGGCGAGTGCCCGCGCTTCCGCGATCGGCAGCAGGGTGCCCTCGTGCTCGCCCTCGCGCTCGGCGCGCAGCGCGTCGTACTCGGCGCTCACCTCGGCGAAGAACGCCTCCCGGCGCCCCGGGTCGCGGAGCGCGGCGGCCACCGGCACCGCGCGCGAGGCATCGAGCACGTGCACCACCGGACCGGAGTAGCGCGGCGCGATCCGGAGCGCCGTGTGCGCGCGCGAGGTGGTGGCTCCACCAATCAGCAGCGGCAGGGTGAAGCCCTCGCGCTCGAGCTCGCCGGCGACGAATGCCATCTCGTCGAGCGAGGGAGTGATCAGTCCCGAGAGTCCCACCAGGTCGACGCCCTCGGCGCGCGCGGTCTCGAGGATCTTCGCGGTGGGCACCATCACGCCGAGGTCGATCACTTCCCACTCGTTGCACTGCAGCACCACGCCCACGATGTTCTTGCCGATGTCGTGCACGTCGCCCTTGACGGTGGCGAGCAAGATCCGGCCGCGCCGCGCCGCGGCGGTGCCGGCGCGCGCCGCCTCGAGGTACGGCACCAGGTGCGCCACGGCGCGCTTCATGACGCGGGCGCTCTTGACCACCTGCGGGAGGAACATCCTGCCGGCGGCGAAGAGGTCGCCCACCACGTCCATCCCCGCCATCAGCGGCCCCTCGATCACCGCCAGCGGCGACGCCGCCGCGAGCCGGGCCTCCTCGGTGTCGGCCTCGATGTGGTCGACGATGCCGTGCACCAGCGCGTGCGACAGCCGGGCGTCGACCGGCAGGTCGCGCCACGCGGTGTCGGCGCCGGCGGCCACCGTGCCGCGGGCACGGTCGGCCAGCGCGAGCAGGCGTTCGGTGGCGTCGTCGCGCCGGTTCCAGAGCACGTCGGCCACCGCCTCGCGCAGCTCGGGGTCGAGGTCGTCCACCAGCGGCATCGCGCCGGCGTTGACGATCCCCATGTCGAGCCCCGCGGCGATGGCGCGCTCGAGGAACACCGCGTGCATCGCCTCGCGCACGCCGTCGTGCCCGCGGAACGCGAACGACACGTTGCTGATCCCGCCGCTGGTGAGCGCGCCGGGGCAGCGGGCCTTCACCGCGCGCACCGCCTCGACGAAGGCGTTGCCGTACTCCGCGTGCTCGGCGATCCCGGTGCCCACCGCGAAGACGTTGGGGTCGAGGATCACGTCGGTGGGCTCGAAGCCGGCGCGCTCGACGAGCAGGCGGTACGCCCGCTCGAGGATGGCCACCTTGCGTTCCACCGTGTCGGCCTGGCCCTGCTCATCGAAGGCCATCACCACCGCCGCGGCGCCGTAGCGGCGCACCAGCGCCGCCTGCCGCAGGAACTCCTCCTCGCCCTCCTTGAGCGACAGCGAGTTCACCACGCCGCGGCCCTGCAGGCAGCGGAGTCCGGCCTCGATCACGCTCCACTTGCTCGAGTCCACCATCACCGGTACCCGCGCGATGGCGGGATCCGAGGCGATCAGGTTGAGGAACGTCGTCATCGCGGCTTCGCCGTCGAGCAGCGCGTCGTCGAAGTTGACGTCGAGGAGCTGCGCCCCCGCCTCGACCTGCTGTCGGGCGACCTCCAGTGCCGCCTCGTGGCTCCCGTCGGCGATCAGCCGCGCGAAGCGCCGCGATCCGGTCACGTTGGTGCGCTCGCCGACGTTGACAAAGTTGCTCTCGGGGCCGATCACCACGCGCTCGAGCCCGGCGAGGCGGGTGCGTGGCGCCGGCGCGGCCGGTGCCCGGGGCGCCGCACCGCGCACTGCGTCGGCGATCGCGACGATGTGCTCCGGCGTGGTGCCGCAGCAGCCGCCCACGATGTTGACGATCCCCTCGCGCGCCCAGGTGCCGAGGTCGGCCGCCATGCGCGCCGGACCAAGGTCGTAGCCGCCCAGCGCGTTGGGGAGGCCGGCGTTGGGATGCGCGGAGACGAAGGTGTCGGCACTCCGCGCGAGGTCCTGCACGTGCGCGTGCAGCAGGTCGGGACCGAGCGCGCAGTTGAGCCCCACGGCCAGCGGTCGCGCATGGCGCACCGACGTCCAGAACGCATCGGCGGTCTGGCCCGACAGCGTGCGGCCGCTCCGGTCGGTGATGGTGCCCGACACCATCACCGGCACCCGCCAGCCGAGCTCGGCGAACAGGGTGTCGATCGCGAACAGCGCCGCCTTGGCGTTGAGCGTGTCGAATACCGTCTCGACCAGCAGCAGGTCGGCGCCGCCCTCGAGCAGCGCCGTGGCCGCCTCGGCGTAGGACGCCGCCAGTCCGGCGAAGGTGACGTTGCGGTAGCCCGGTTCGTCGACGCGCGGCGAGAGCGACGCGGTGCGCGCCGTGGGGCCGAGCACGCCGGCCACGTAGCGCGGCCGCTCGGCTGACTCGTGCGCGTCGGCGGCGGCGCGCGCCACGCGCGCGGCGGCCACGTTGAGCTCCCGCACCAGCGCCTCGGTGCCGTACTCGGCCTGGCCGATCCCGGTGGCGGTGAAGGTGTTGGTCTCGACGATGTCGGCGCCGGCGGCGAGGTAGGCCTCGTGCACGCCCCGGATCACCTCGGGCCGGGTGAGCGCGAGGAGGTCGTGGTTCCCCTTCAGCTCGCGCGGATGATCGGCGAGCCGGCTGCCGCGATAGTCGGCCTCGCTGAGCGACTCGCGCTGCAGCATGGTCCCCATCGCCCCGTCGAGGACGAGGATCCGCTCACCGAGCAGTTGGGGAAGGCGGGCAAGGCGCGCGGCGCGCGCCGCAATCGGGTCAGGCAGGACAGCTCCTTAGCGGTTTGTTTAGCGTGGCCGCAAGTCGCGGAAATCGCCACGGTGAACTGCGACACTGCGAGGGGTGAGGGGCGAGGAGCGGGTCTGACGTCGCGGGCGCCGTTCGCCCTTCGCCCTGTCGCCCTAGAGTCCTCGCATCACCACCCACCGGATCATGATCAGCACCAGCCATGCCACGAGGGGCGAGACATCGAACATCCCCACCGGGGGCACCACGCGGCGGAGCGGCTCGACGATCCAGTCGGTCAGGGTGTAGGCAATGCGCAGCACCCTGTGGTGCCGCCCCATCCCGAACCACGAGGCGATCACCCGGACCAGCAGGGCGAAGATCACCACCGAGAACGCGGTGTCGACCAGGAAGGCCAGCAGCCACCGCGGGCCGCCCTGCGCGGCGTACTGGGCGGAGAGCGCCCAGCCGAAGAGCCAGCGGAGCACCTCGATGAGCACCAGGCCGCCGACCACAACCACCGCAAGCAGCCACCACGGGGCGTGCTGCGGGTTGCCGCCGGCGCGATGGAGGCGCTGCTCCACCGGCCGGAGCAGCGGGTCGCTCCAGCTGCGGACGAACTTCGCCCACGCGCCGAACGCGGCGACCTTTCCCTCGCGGACCAGCCAGTGCGTCAGCGCGACGACCAGCGCCACCACGAATGCCGCACCCACCAGCACCCGCACGATCTCGATGATCGAGGCGAACAGCGACGCGAGCACCAGGCGCTACTCCAGCGCGAACTCGCGGGCGAAGGCGACGTCGAACGCGAACGTCTTGGCGCGCGCCCGCGACTCCATCAGGTCGGCGATGCGCTGCAGCCGCTCGGGAATGCCGAGCAACTTCTCCTGCGCCATGCGGCCCCACTCGTCGAGGCCCGAGAGCGCCTCCACCCGCCAGTGGCTCAGCTGGTCCTGGACGATCTTGAGGTAGTCGCGCGGGCCGTAGATCCCCGAGCGCCGGATCACGTCGGCGAACTCCTTGAAGCCGGGGATGGTGATGCCGGGCATGTCGATCGCCGGCATCACGTGCGCCGCGCTGCGGAGCGCCTCGCTCGGGTCGCGCTTGAGGATCTCGGTGAACACCTTGCGGTAGAACGTGAAGTGCCGGGCCTCCTCCATCGCGATCTTGCGGAGGATGCTCCCCAGCACCGGCTCGTACTCGCCGGTGATCCGCCCGGTGTTGGCGTGCGATTGCTGCGTCGCGCGTTCCTGCAGCGTGGTGTAGACGAACACCCGGTACGGGTCCTTGTCCCAGTCGGGATGGAACCCCGCCTTGATGTACTCGAACTTGAGTTCCTCGAGCTTGCGCTGGTCGACCGCGCCGGTGTCGCGCATGTAGTCGCCGAGCACCGCGCCGTGGCGGTCCTCCTCGGCGGTCCACAAGTTGTTCCAGTTGCGCCAGTGCGAGTCCTCGGGGAGGTGGGTGGCGAGCAGCCGGTGGAAGTGCGGCAGCCCCTCCTCGGTGAGGGTGTTGAGGGCCAGCGCGGCGCGGCAGGCGTCGGGGAAGCCCTTGACCCGCTCGATCAGCGTGCGGCGGTGCTCCTCGGGGTCGGTCCCCGGTTCCGGGGCCAGGAGGTCCGAGGGGAACCAGAGTTCCCGCTTCTCCTCGTGCTCCGCCATCATCTCGTGCACGATCGGCTCGAGGTCCTTGAGGACCTCGACCTTGCGGGACATCCGCCGTTCGTCGTCGGTCAATGCCATGGTGCCAGCGCTCGTTCCGGTGCCGGGCGGCAGGGGACCGCCCGGGATAGACCCCTAATCTGCCGCCGTAGGGCCCGGAGTCCAAGCCGGGCGGAGATTCGCGACTCGCGAATCTCGTTACCGGGTGGCGCACCGCCGAGTGACCGGGGGGCGGGAATCGCAGGCGATGGCGTCGTTCATCCCGCTGGTCACCGGGCCGCAGGCCGTGGTCTGGGCGGACCGGGCCGCCTCGTCCTCGGTCTCGTGCGAGGCGCTGGCACAGTTGCGCAGGCCGTTGTATTCCACGCACACCTCGCATTCCACCTTCTGGGCGGCCAGGGTGGTGTACGCCAGGAAGGCGAAGAACGCGACGATGACGGCGAGCCAGGCGAGGGTCTTGGGGCGCATGGATCAAATATACGGCGGAGGATGGAGCATGGAGGGTCGAGCGATTCTTTCCGCCGTCCTCCATCCTCCATGCTCCATGCTCCATCCTCCGACCGCTACGACCCGCTTAGCTTTTCTGCCCACATGCGTCTGCGCCTCCTTGTTCTCGCCCTGGCGTTCCCGCTCGCCGTCTCCCCAGCGCAGCACGACTATCGCAACCTCGATCGCGACCGTCCGGTCGCCACCGAGGACGCCTATCCCGTCGAGCAGCGGGCGCTCGAGTTCATGGCGCCGGTCAGCGTCGAGCGCGAGGGCGGCGAGAGCGCCACGATGTTCGAGCCCGAGGTGATGTTCGGCGCGTTCGCCAACGGGATGCTCGGCCTCGGCGCGCCGGTGGTCCTCGGCGAGGGAGGCGGACTGGCCGGGCTGCGGCCGTTCCTGTTCTACAACTTCAACACCGAGATGCCCGGGCTCCCCGCGCTGGCCCTGCGCGCCGATGCCACCACGCCGGTCGGCGCGCTCGGCGGCGACGGGGTGCTCGCGACGCTGACGGCGATCGCCACGCGGTCGTTCGGCGTCACGCGCCTGCACGTCAACGCCGCGGCCACCCTCGGCGATGCGGCCGATGCCCCGCTCGAGGATGCGCCCGGGCGCTGGAGCGCCTCGCTCGGCGTGGACCACACCGTGTGGCGCCACAGCATCGCGCTGATGGCCGATGTCGGCATCAGCGAACCGCTGGGTGGCGGCGACCCCGAGGTCGTGGCCGGCGCCGGAATGCGGATGCAGGTCACGCCGACCCTGGTGTTCGACCTCGGCGGCGCGCGCCGCCTCACTCGCCACGGCCCCGACCTCGTCGTGACCGCCGGACTCACCCGCTCGCTCGGCTGGTTCGCGGGAGGGGTCGAATGATCATCGCGATTCCCTGCGCCCGCGTGTTCGACCGGCGCCGTCGCGCCGCGACCGCGCGGTGGGCGACCCTCCTGTGGGTCGGCATCGTCGTCGCGCCGCTCCCGGCCCAGGACGCCCGCAACGCGACCCACTACCCGGCCGGCGCATTCAACTGGACGTTCCGCGAGCGGCACGGCGAGGCCGCGCGGCTGTTCAACGCATTCGACTACGGCCACGCGGTGCTCTACGAGCGGCTGCTCACGCTCGACTCGGCTCGGGCCGTCCCCGCCCTCGAGCGCGAGTACCGCTTCCTGCTCGACGACCTGCTGGTGCGGCCGCCGCGCTTCGGGGTGGTGGAGGAGGCGATCGCGCCGTCGTACGCGAAGCTTGCCTGGCCGGCGATGTCGGCGTTCGACCGGGCCCACGTGCTGCACCGCCAGCTCTACGACGTGCACGCCGACACGCGCCTCGCGCCGGAGCGTCAGCACGCCATCGCCGAGCGGCTGATCGACGCCTACCTGGCCGACACGGCGCATGCGTTCACGGCCCGTCCCAAGAGCATGGCGCTGATGGACGACCAGCCGTTCTCGCAGCGGTTCCGTCGCGAGCATCCGGCGTTCAACGGCCTGATCTGGGCGTACCACTGGCTGCAGGTGGGGCTCTACGAGCCGCTGGTGGCGCCCGACCGTGGCGCACAGCAAGCAGGGGTGGACAGCATGGTGGCGATCTTCCGCGGCATGATCGCCGATCCCGCGAATCATCCCGCCACGATGCCGATGACCGCCGAGGTGGCGCCGCACTTCGCGGCGCTGCATCCGCGCGCCGCAGCGATCTTCGACAACCTGCACATGCTGCACGACATCATCAGCGACGTGCTGGTGCACCCCGACTGGTCATCGGGGGAGAAGCGCGAGATGATCCTGGTGCAGCTGGCGGAGATGCGCGACGGGACGCGAAACCTGATGGAGGAGGGGCATGTGCACTGAAGAGACTGGCGACTCGAGATTGGAGATTCGAGAGTGCAGCGAGGGCCGGCTTGCCCGTGGGCAGCCGGCCCTGATTACTCGAATCTCCAATCTCGAGTCGCGAGTCTCGCTACTGCTCCGCCGCCTTGCCGTCCTTGATCGGCGTGACCTGCGCGTTCCAGCCGCTCTTGAAGTGGACCACCAGCCGGTGGCCGAGGGAGTCGACGCTCACCGAGTCGACGGTGGCGAGGCCGCGGCCGTACTCGGCGGCGGCCGCGGCGTCGCGCTGGCCGAACTCGCGGCCGATCGCCACCGCCGCGGCCTGCTCGGTGCCGTACTTGGCCCACTCGTCGGCGTCCATCAGCCCCTTGTCCGAGCTGACGTACGGCTCGGCGTCGTAGCTGGGGCAGGCGGCCAGGGTGGTGGCGAGGCAGAGCGGAACGAGGCGGCGCATCGTGGCGTTCTCCGGGCGGATTGGCGTGAGGCCCCAAGATAACGGTCCTCCCGCCGCGGGGCATCCTTGTCCCGGTTTCGCGGTCGGCCTACCCTTGGGCGACCATCGACCGTTCCTCACGAGCCACGGAATCGCACGCATGAGCGCCATCGGCAACATCCCCGTCCCCCGCAACGAGCCGGTCAAGAGCTACGCCCCGGGCACCCCGGAGCGCGCCGAATTGCAGGCCGCCGTCCGCGACCTCGGCCAGCAGGTCACCGAGATCCCGGTGGCGATCGACGGCGTGCACCATCACCACGCCGCCGACCGCGGCGTGTTCTCGCCCCAGCGCCACCAGCACCGGCTGGCCAACCTGGCCAGCGCCACGCCGCCGATGCTCGAGCAGGCGATCAGCGGGGCGGTGCGGGCGCAGCGCGAGTGGGCGAGCTGGCGCTTCGAGGACCGTGCCGCCGTGTTCCTCCGCGCGGCCGAGCTGCTGGCGGGGCCGTGGCGCCAGCGGCTCAACGCCGCGACGCTGCTGGGGCAGGGGAAGACCCCGCACCAGGCCGAGATCGACGCCGCGTGCGAGCTGATCGACTTCCTGCGCTTCAACGTGCACTACGCCGAGCGGCTGATGCACGAGCAGCCCGGCTCGAGCGACAATGCCTGGAACCGGCTCGACCACCGGCCGCTCGAGGGGTTCATCTATGCCATCACGCCGTTCAACTTCACGGCGATCGGCGGCAACCTCCCCACCGCGCCGGCGATCCTCGGCAACACCGTGCTCTGGAAGCCGTCGGCCACCGCCTCGCTCTCCAACTGGCTCTTCTACCAGCTGCTCGAGGAGGCGGGGCTGCCGCCCGGCGTGATCCAGTTCGTCCCGGGGGACGCGGTGGCGGTGTCCGACGCCCTGCTCGCCTCGCCTGACTTCGCGGGACTCCACTTCACCGGATCCACCGCGGTGTTCCGCTCGCTCTGGCGCAAGAGCGCCGAGCATCTCGATCGCTACCGCAGCTACCCCCGGATCGTGGGCGAGACCGGCGGCAAGGACTTCATCGTGGCGCACCCCAGCGCCGACGTCGAGGCGCTGGTCACCGCACTGCTGCGCGGCGCGTACGAGTACCAGGGGCAGAAGTGCTCCGCGGCGTCGCGCTGCTACATCCCCCGGTCGCTCTGGCCGGAAGTGAAGGAGCGGATGGCGGCGGAGCTGGCCGCGATGAAGGTGGGCGACCCCGCCGACTTCGGCGTGTTCGTCGGCGCCGTCATCGACGAGCGCTCGTGGACCAAGCTCGACGGCGTGCTGCAGGCCGCCCGCAGCGACAGCGGCGCCGAGATCGTCGCCGGCGGCAACGCCGACCGGAGCGAGGGATGGTTCGTGTCGCCGACCTTCGTGCGGGTGGACGATCCGCACCACCGGATGATGCGCGAGGAATTCTTCGGCCCGATCCTCACCGCCTACGTGTACGACGACGGCGCGTGGAGCGACGTGTTGCGGCTGGTGGACGACACGGCGGAGTACGCGCTGACCGGCTCGGTGTTCGCGCGCGACCGGGGCGCGCTGGTCGAGGCCGACGGCGCGCTCCGCAACGCCGCCGGCAACTTCTACATCAACGACAAGTGCACCGGTGCGGTGGTGGGCCAGCAGCCGTTCGGCGGCGGCCGCGCCAGCGGCACCAACGACAAGGCCGGCAGCATCCTCAACCTCTACCGCTGGATCTCGCCGCGCACCATCAAGGAAGTCGGCGCCCCGCCGACGGACTGGCGGTATCCGTACCTGGGATGATCGCGACCGGCGAGGGGCGAAGGGCGAGGGGCGAGTGATGCGGGGGAGTGGACGGAGGGCGATCGTCGCGGGCCGCGTGCTGATCCTCTCTGCCGGCGCGCTCCTCGCCCTTCGCCCCTCGCCCGTCGCCGCGCAGCAGCCCGGCACCTACACGGAATCCACCACCACCACGGTCGCGGTGCGCTCCGGCGACCAGGAACACGCCCGCACCATCGCCCGCTCCGGCACCTACCGCGTCACCCTTCGCGGCGACACCCTCGTGGTGCAGGCCACCGCACTCGACCTCGCCACCACCACCGGCGACGAGACCGTGCGGCACGACACCGACGGCTTCGTGGGCGGCCACTGGAAGCTGCTCGCCCGGGGCGACGCGTGGCGCGTGGTGGCGGAGCCGTTCGTCCCCGCCGCGCTCGCCGAGATCGTCGACCTCGCCGGCCTGATGGGCGACTACTTCCCGCCGGCCCCGCCGCTGGCGCTCTCCGTGGGGCTCACCGCGCCGGGCGGCGACGGCCGCACCTGGGAACGGCTGCCCGGCGACGGCGTGGTCGCACGCCTCGCCTGGACGCGCCAGCGCGACATCGACACGGTGCGCACCATGGCGGACTCGCTCGGGGTCGCCGTCCACGAGCGGGTGACCGAGCGCGGCGAGGGAAGCTGGACCGATGGCGGGGTGGTGGGCTGGAGCCGGCGGGTGACCACCACCAGCGATTCGCGCGTCGCGGGGCGCGTGATCTCGGCGCGGGTGGCAGAGGTGGTGCGCGTCGAGCGGGTGCCGTGAGGTCGCACCCTCTTGTGCTGCCGCGTCCGACCTCCGACATTGCCTTCAGACCCTCCGGGAGGCCCATGCCACATGACGGAGCCCTTTCGCAGCTCCGACGAGTATGATGAGCAGGCCCACCAACTCTACAACGAAGGTCGCTACGACGATGCCCTGACCCTCCTGCGCGAGGGACTCCTCCGATACCCGCAGTCCGTCGAACTCCACGTCGGGGTCGGCTACGCGCAGCTCGCCAGCGAGCAGTACGCCTGGGCTCGCCAGGCATTCGAGTTCGCCCTGGTGCTCGACCCCGAGCACGAGGACGCCCTCGCCGGCCTCGGCGAGGTCACCCTGGTCCTCGGGCAGGTCGAGGACGCCTTCACCGCCTTCCAGAAGCTGGTCGACCTCGGCTACGACGACGACCACGAGCTGATGCTCCAGGTCGGGCGCGCGCTCTTCCGCGAGGGCTGCTTCGTGGAGGCGCGCCGCTACTTCGAGCTCGCGCGCGCCCATCACGCCGAGTCGGCCGAGCTGGCCGCGTCGCTCGGCTACACCGCCCACCGGCTCGGGCTCGAGGCCGACGCGTTCTACTGGCTGCGCCGTGCGCTGTCGCTCGATGACAGCTTCACCGAGGCGCGCATCTACCTCGCCAACATCCTCTACGACCGCAGCGAGAACGGCGCGGCGCTGCACCACTTCGCGCGGCTCCGCCCCGAGGACCATTTCGACGACCTCGGCGTGTGGCGCACCATCGAGCTGCTCAAGGTGGCGCGCGGCGTGGGCGACGACCACGCCGAGCTGCGGCCGTGGCTGCAACGCCTCAGCGAGCTGGGCGGCGATGCCACGCCGGAGGACCTGTTGCTGGCCGAGGTGGAATCGATGCAGGGCGACGGGACCCGGCTCGACCCCAACCAGCTCGAGCTCTTCGGCACGCTGATGCGCGACGTGCCGGTGATGCAGAAGCGGTCGCCGAGCGAGCCGTCGGCCCACGTGATCGAGACGCTCGATGGCCTGGTGCTCCGCGGCAACTGGGAGGAGCTGCTGCTGCAGCTGCAGGCGGTCGAGGGAGCCTGGCCCGACGGCACCGTGACCGAGTTCATGCAGGCGTTCGCGCAGCGCGGCCAGGCCGAGACCGGGGTGAAGATCCCGGTGACCACCGCCGAGGCGTTCCTGCGCGGCGCCGCGGCGGCGGGCGTGATCCGCATCGTCGAATGATCCGCTTCGAGGCGGCGGGGAAGACCTACGTCTCCCTCCTCACCCGCCGCCGCGTCGAGGCGCTCGCCGACTTCACCCTCGAGCTCCAGCCGGGCGAGGTGGTGGGGATCGCCGGCCCGAACGGCGCCGGCAAGTCCACGCTCATCTCGCTGCTGCTCGGCTTCCTCCACCCCTCCGCCGGACGGATCACCCTCGACGGGTTGTCGCCGCGCGACTACGTCGAGTCGCGCGGCGTCGGCTACCTCACCGAGCTGGTGAACCTGCCGAGCCAGTGGAAGGTCCCCGACGCGCTGGGGCGGATGGCGGTGCTCGCGGGCATCCCGGCCTCCGAACGCGACGGCGCGGTGCGCGAGGTGATGGTGCGCCTCGGCCTCGAGGAGCATCGCGCCAAGCGGATCAAGCAGCTCTCCAAGGGCAACCTGCAGCGCGTGGGGCTCGGCCAGGCGCTCCTCGGCACGTTCGACCTGGTGGTGCTCGACGAGCCGACCCACGGCCTCGATCCGCTCTGGACCCAGCGCTTCCGCGACATCGTTGCGGAGCTGCGGCGACCGGACCGCATCATCCTGATCGCTTCGCACAACCTCGACGAGCTCGAGCAGCTTTCGGACCGGGTGGCGATCCTCGACCACGGCCGGCTGCAGCGCGTGGTCGACCACGGCACCACGGTGACCGCCGACGCGGTGGCCTGGCGACTGGTGTTCGAGGGCACGCCGGACGTTGCGGCGGTCCTTCCCGGCGCGCTCCCGGTGGCGGGTCGCGAGGGCACCTGGCGCGCGATGGCATCGCGCGCCGAGCTGAGCCGCGGACTGGCGACGCTGCTGTCGGCCGGAGCGGTGCTGGTGGAGTGCGTCCCCGAGCAGGGACGGCTGGCGTCGGCGTTCCACGAGGCGGTCAAGCGATGACCCGCGACCGTTCACCGCTGCGCTACCTCGGCCACCAGGCGCGCGACGTCGCCCGCGGGCCGCTGGCGCTGTTCGTGGTGGTCTCCGCCGGGCTGGCGTTCATCCTCTGGCGCGTGTTCGGCGCGCGCGAGGCCCCCGATCCCGCCGACCTGCTCGGGGGGCTCGTGGCCGGGACGCTGCTGGTCGCGGTCCTCATCGCGGCGGGCGGCGTGGCCGGCAACGACATCAAGCAGGGCTACTACCGCGCCTGGTTCAGCAAGCCGATCGCGCCGTGGTGGTTCTACCTGCAGCGCTGGCTGCTCGGCGGCGTGGCGGTGCTCACCATCCCGCTCTGGCTCGGCACCGGGCTCGCACTCGCGTTCGGTGCGGGAACCGGCATCTCGGCGGCGCTGGTCGGCAACGTCGCGCTCGGCTACCTCCTGATCGGCGGGGCGGTGCTCCTCGCGTCGACCGTGAGCGCGCGCGACTGGCTGGTGGTGTTCCTCGTCTACTTCTTCCAGCGCCGGCTGGAGGAGGTGCAGCAGATGCTCGACGGCCTCGGGCAGGATGTCCCGTGGGCGGTCGACGCCCTGGTGCGCGTGCTGCCGCCGTTCCACCTGGTGACCCCGGGTGCGGCGCTTCCCGAAGGCGGGGAACTCGTCCGCTTGCTCGGCTACGGCCTCGGGATGGTGGCGCTCGCGGTCGTGGTGCTGCGCAGCCGGCCGCTGGGGAGCGGGGGTCGGGCGTAGGATCGTCATCCGGAGCGTGCTGTCACCCGAGCGCAGCGAGGGGGCGGAACCATCCGGCAGGTTCCGCCCCCTCGGTCGCTGCGCTCCCTCGGGGTGACAGGTCTCCGTCGTTCCGCCCTCCGTCCCCCGCTAGTTTGTCTGGATGCCGGCCGCTTCGCCCTCCCGCTTCTCCGCCGCCGACGCAATCACCCTGGCGCGGATCCCGATGGCCGTCGCATTTGTTCTCCTGCCGGGACTCGAGATCCGGTTGCTGCTGCTGGTCGCGGCGGCAGCCACCGACTTCAGCGACGGCTGGGTGGCACGGCGCTTCGGCGCGTCGCGCATCGGGGCCGTGCTCGACCCGGTGGCCGACAAGCTGTTCATGGCCGCGGCGTTCGGCGTGGTGCTGTTCTCCGGCGCGCTGGCGTGGTACGAAGTGGTGGCGGTGCTGATCCGCGACATCGTGGCGACCGTGGCGGTGTTCGTGTCGGTCGGGGCGGGTCGCGCCACCGCGGTGCCCGCCCGGCTCGGCGGCAAGGCCGTCACGCTGCTCCAGCTGCTCACGCTGCTGGCGTTCCTCCTCGAGGCGCCGCAGCTGCGACCGCTGGCCTGGGCCACGGCGGCCGTGGCGCTCTACGCACTCTGCGACTACAACCGACTCTTCTTCCGGAAGCTCGACACGACATGACCGACGATCCGAAGAACCTGCGTCACGCCACCCTCGAATGGACCGGCAAGCTCGCCTTCACCGGCGGAACTCCCGGCGGGCCGACGATCACCGTCGACGGCGACGGCGGCCTGGGTCCCTCGCCCGTGGTGGTGCTGCTCCTCTCGGCGGGGGCGTGCGCTGGCGCCGACGTGGTGAGCATCCTCGAGAAGATGCAGGTGAAGCTGGCCTCGTGCCGCATCGAGCTCACCGGCCGGCGCAACGAGGACTACCCGCGGCGCTACAATCACCTGCTGCTCCGCTTCATCCTGCGCGGCGAGGGCCTCACCGAGGCCAACACCCGCCGCGCCGTCGAGCTCAGCGTCACCAAGTACTGCTCGGTGCTCACGAGCCTGGACCCCGCGATGCCGGTCGAGACCGAGATCCTCATCGAGGAGTGACCCCGGTGGGGGATCGGGGGGTCCACAGGGGTACCCCCCGTTCGCTCCACCCACCCCCCGCTGCCCGAGGTGCGCCCGCAGGGCGCAGGGAGACCGCCGGATGCCGGCTCGTCGCGGACTCGCCGCGGTCGCCGCACTCGCGCTCGCCGGGTGCAGCCACTCCGCGCCCTTCACCGCGCCGGACGCCACCGGCACCTCGCCGTTTGCCGGGCTCGTGCCGGCGCGCCTCACCTACGATGCCGGCGCCGACATCCATCCGCAGTGGACCGGCGACGGTGCGGCGCTGCTCTACTCGTTCGAGCGTCACCTTCCCGGCGCCGAATTTCCCGACCGCTGTCTCGGGGCGCTGCCGCCGACCGGCGGCCAGCGGCTCGCCGAGTGGTGCTGGCCCGGCCACGAGGAATGGACCCGGCGTGACGGGATCGAGGCGGGTGCGCTCGGCAACGACGGCACGCTGTTCTTCGTCCATCACTACGGCGCCGGCGAGAAGCAACCCAACCCGCATCGCGGCAGCGCGTACGTGGCCGACAGCGCCGGGATCGGCACCCCGACCCGCCTGCTGGACATGCTGGTGCCGCATCCCGGCGCCAGCGCGCGCTGGGACTACATCCTCGCCCCGGTGTTCACCGCGCCCGGCACGATCACCGGGCTCGCGGCGGCGGTGCGGATCGACCAGCCCTGTCCCACCTGCGGGTGGGACACGGTGTACAGCGGACTCGACCTGGTGCGCCTCGACCTGACCACGCCGGGGTCGATGGAGGTGCTGGCGCGGATCGGGCGCGCCGCGTTCCTCTCCTGGGATCGCAGCAGCGGCCGCTTCTTCTTCGCGCGCGACGGCCGGATCGAGACGGTGCCCACCGAGGGCGGCGAGGCGGCGATGGTGTGGCAGGTCCCTCGCTCCGCCGATCGCGAGGATGCCGCGCTCACCGGTCTCGCCGCTGCTGCCGGGCGGCTGGTGATCAGTCAGCGCTGGAGCGAGCACGGCGAAGTGCGCAATCAGCTCGGCGTGCTCGCGAGCGACGGCACGATCCAGGAGATCGCCTCGTCAGTGAACTACCCGCGCTGGGGGCGCCTGGCGCTGTCGCCCGATGGTCGGCGCCTCGCCGTCGAGCGGCGCGACGCGAACGGCGAGCGGGACCTGTATTTGTACGAGCTGCCGTAGCGGCGGAGGGTGGAGTGGAGGATTGGAGCGGTCTCGCTGCCGCGGCGCGAGCGCCGCGGCTGCTCTCCGTCGCGGGTCGAGATCAGCCGGCCCGCTCGCGGGCCGCAAGCGAAGAGGCTCCGCAGAGGCAGGCGTGCTCCCGGCTCACCGCTGCCAGCTTCCGTACATCGGATTCGGCAGCACGAACCAGCGGCGGCCGAAGTCGGCGAGGGCGGCGGGGTCGTCGCGATCGTCCTGGCTGCGGCCCGGGAAGTCGTGGATGTTGTCGCCGAGCCACGCGAGCACCGCGAGCGGACCCGGCGCGCCGTCCGCCGAGCCGCTGGCCACCGACGCGAAGCGCGGGTTCTTGTCGCTCTGCCCCGGCGGCTTGCAGAGGACGATCTCGGCGCGCACTCCGACCGCCGCGAGGTATGCCCGGGTGTCGCTGCAGAGCGAGTCGGCGCGGTTGGTGACGACCGCCACCACGCCGCCGGCGCGCTGCACGGTGGCGATGAACTCCGCCGCCCCGGGGATCACCGGGGCGCTCCGCTCGCGGACCCACGGCACCCAGGTGGCGTCGGAGAAGGATCCGCCGGTCCGCGCCAGCCGGCGCTCGTGCTCGGAGTTGTCGAGGATCGTTTCGTCGGCGTCGAGGATCACCGCCCAGCTGCCGGGTGCCCGCCCGGCGGCGGCGGCAATGTCGCCGTGATCCAAGTCGATATTGGCCGCCGCACCGCGTCGGTGGCCGCGCGGTACGTCTGCAGCACGATGGCGCGATACTCGGCCGAGGTGCCCACCCAGCGCACGTCGTCGGGGAGCACGGCCTCGGGTGACGGGGTGGCGACAGGCGCGGGCGGCGCGCCGCATGCGGCCAGCAGCAGGGGGAGCAGCGGGAGGAGTCGAGTCATCCCGGAATCCTAGGGGGCGACACGACGAAGGGCGAGGGGCGGATGATTCCGCGTCTCGCACGTGGGCGTTTGCCGTGTCGCGACGGATAAGACG
>CALGOK010000003.1 GCA_937961295.1 uncultured Gemmatimonadota bacterium | reverse complement strand
CGGACCGCCCGGTTCCGGCCGGCGGCAATGCGGTTCGTGATGCGCAAGTCGTGGACGGTGGCATGCAACTGGAAGGTGTACGTCGACAACTACCTGGAGGGGTACCACCTGCCGGTGGTCCATCCCGGGCTCCACAAGGAGCTCGACTATGACGCCTACCGGGTCGAGCCGCACCGCTACTGGTCGCTGCAGCACGCACCGCTGCGCCATGGCGGCGGGACGGACCGCAAGTACGTGGCGTCGTCGCCGGAGGACGACGCCCAGTATTACTGGCTCTTTCCCAACGTGATGCTCAACATCTACCAGGGGCAGATGCAGACCAACGTGGTGCTCCCGCGCGGGCACCGCGAATGCGAGGTGGTGTTCGACTGGTTCGCCGCCGAGCCCCCCGCGGATGCGGCGACTGACCCGCGCTGGACCCGGCTGGTGGCGTTCAGCGACGAGATCCAGGACGAGGACATCGCCATCTGCGAGCGGGTGCAGCAGAACCTGCGCTCACGCTCCTACGACCGCGGGCGCTACTCGGCGAAGCGGGAGACGGGAGTGCATCACTTCCATGGGTTGCTGCATGAATTCCTGACCTGAGGGGCGACATCGCGAGGGGCGAAGCGCGAGGGGCGAAGGGCGGCACCCACTGCCGCTCCTCGCCCCTCGCCCTTCGCGGTGTCGCGCCGGTTACGTGACCAGCCCCCGCTGCAGCATCTCGCGGACCAGCTCGATCGCCTTGCTCTGCGGCAGCTCGGCGGCGGTGGCGCGGAGCTCGTGGGCCCGCTTGAGCGTCTCCTTGTCGAGCAGCAGCTCCTCGCGCCGGGTGCTGCTGGCGGCGACGTCGATGGCGGGGAAGATCCGCCGCTCGGCGAGCTCGCGCGACAGCACCAGCTCGGCGTTGCCGGTGCCCTTGAACTCCTCGAAGATCACCTCGTCGGCGCGCGACCCGGTGTCGATCAGGGCCGTGGCGATGATGGTGAGCGAGCCGCCGCCCTTGGCCGGATCGACCATGCGCGCGCTGCCGAAGAACTTCTTGGGCCGCTCCATCGCCTCGGCGCCGATGCCGCCCGACAGCGTGCGGCCGGAGCCGCGGTCGATGTTGTTGTAGGCGCGCGCGAGGCGGGTGAGCGAATCGAGGATGATCACCACGTCCTGGCCCAGCTCGACCAGGCGACGGGCCCGCTCCAGCGTCATCTCGGCGACGGCCACGTGGCGCTCGGCGCCGTGGTCGAAGGATGACGCGATCACCTCGCCGACGTTCGCCATCTCCATCTCGGTGACTTCCTCCGGCCGCTCATCGGCCAGCAGGATGAACACCCGGACCTCGGGATGGTTGGTGGCGATGCCGCGCGCGATGTTGGTGAGCAGGGTGGTCTTGCCCGCCTTCGCGGGGGCGACCACCAGGGCGCGCTGGCCCTTGCCGAGCGGCACCAACAGGTCGACCAGCGAGCCGGTGACGTCGTCGCCCCGCTTGAGGCCACCCGGCGGTCCGATGCGCAGCATCTCGGCCGGGTGCATGGCGGTGAGCCGGGCGAAGTCACGCCGGCCCTCGCACTCCTCCGGCGTCAGGCCGCAGATCGAGGAGACCATCGCCAGGGCCGGGGCCTTGCCGCCCCGCGGCGGGCCGGCCTCACCCTCGATCTCGTCACCGGGCCGAAGCTTGTAGCGCTGGATGGTGGACTGCGGCACGAAGATGTCGTCGGCGCCGGGGAGGTAGCTGGTGCTGCGCTGGCGCAGGAAGCCGCCGCCGCGGTCGTTGAGCTCGAGGATGCCGCTCACGGCGGGTCCCGATCCGGGTTCCCAGTTGGCCGGGGCGTCGCGGAGTGCCGCGCCGGTGCCGCCGTTGCCGCCATTCCCTCCGTTGCCACCGTTGCCACCGCCACCGCCGCGCCGGCGACCGCGCCCCCTGCCGCCACGCCGCCGGGGCGGGCGTCCGCGAGAGTCGCTCATCGTTCGCTCCGGGTTGGCGGGAGGCGGACGGCTTCGGCTGTCATCCACGAGGGGTTGGCGGACGGCCATGCGGGCCGGAACGCGCCACGGGAGGAACTGACCATCGGATTCCTGGAATGGGGACTTTGGTCGTGCGCTGGCATCACATGCTGCCGCGCCCACGCGCGCTTGCCGCGTGGCGGGGACTGCTCGTTCACGTCTGGAGGCCCTGCGCAGCGTGCTTCACGCAGGCGTCGTCACTCACGATCCCTGGACTGGGGCGGGACGAGGCGCGCCGACGGGCGCAGCCGGTCCCCCTAACTACGCACGATGCCCGGGTTTTCGCCAGCCCCCGCCCCGACCGGGGTGGGGCCGCCATCGAGGACCGCCCTGACCCGCTCCGCCAGTTCCCGGGGCGAATAGGGCTTCTGGAGGAACGCGATCCCGGCTCCCAGGGTCCCCTGGCGCTGCAATTCGTCCCCGGTGAACCCGGAGATGTAGAGCACCGGCAGGTCGGGGCAGCGGCCGAGGAGGTCCGCGGCCAGCTGGGGGCCGCTCTCGTCGGGCATGATCACGTCGGTCAGCAGCAGGTCGGGGCAGCCTCCCACGGCGATCACCCGGCGCGCCTGGTCGGCGCCCGCCGCGGTCTCGACCACATAGCCAAGCCGCTCGAGGATGCGTCGTGTCACGTCGCGCACCGGCGCCTCGTCGTCGACGAGCAGGATGCGCTCGCGACCCCGGGGTGCGACCGTCGCCTCGGCGCCGGCGCCCTGGTCCGCAGGCGTCCCGTTGCCCAGCGTCCCGGCCGCCACGGGAGCGACCGGAAGGATCACGACGACGCGGGTGCCGGCTCCCGGCGCGCTGCTGATGCGCACCCCGCCCCGGTGCTTCTCGACGGTCGACAGCACGGTGGGAAGCCCCAGGCCGGTGCCGTGCCCCGACGCCTTGGTGGTGAAGAACGGCTCGAACACCCGGTCGCGCGTCGCCGCGTCCATGCCCACGCCGCCGTCGGCCACCTCGAGCATCACGTATTCCCCCGGCGGTGCCGGGAGGACGGTGGATTGCCACGGGGCCTCGAGGCGCAGGTTGGCGAGGGTGATCGTCACCGTGCCGCCGCCCGGCATCGCATCGCGGGCGTTGAGGAGGAGGTTGAGCACCACCTGGGAGATCTGGTGCGGGTCGGCCCACGCGGGGCGGAGGTCGCGGGCGAATTGGCGCTCGATGTGCACCTGGTTCGCCGACCGCCGGAACATCCTGAGCGTGGCGGACACCAGGTCGTCGAGGTCGACTGCGCGCGCGGAGGTGACCTGGCGGCGCGAGAACGCCAGCAGCTGCCGGGTGAGGTCGGCGGCGTGCAGCGTCGCCTGGTGGATGGTGGTCAGCTCGTCGCGGTCCGCGCCTCGCCGCGCATCCTCCTCGAGCAGCAGCTCCGTCTCGCCGAGGATGGTGGTGAGCAGGTTGTTGAAGTCGTGGGCCACGCCGCCGGCGAGCCGGCCCACTGCCTCCATCTTGTGCGCCTGCTGCAGCCGCGATTCGAGCGCGCGACGCTCGCTCAGGTCGCGCGCCACGAACACGATGCCCTGCACCGCCGGCTCGTCGGCGAGGTTGGTGACCACGACCTCGCATTCCCGGGTGCCGCCATCGTGGCGGCGCAGCCGAAGGGTCATGGTGCGCTGGGCGCCGCCGGGCTCACCCACGGGCGGGATGTGCAGCGCATCGCGATGATTGGGTTCGATTACCGTCGCGACGTCGCGACCGACCACCGCCGACTCGTCGTGTCCGAGCAGCGTCGCGATGCTCGGCGAGGCAAACCGGATGGTGCCGTCGAGGTCGGTCACCACGAAGAGATCCGAGGCGTGCCGGACCAGCGCCGCGATCCGTGCCTCACCCTCCTGCTCGGCCTGCTCGCGGAGCAGCGCGGCATTCTGGCGGGCGGTCACGCCCTGCCGGCCCACCAGCAGGCAGGTGAGCGCGACCAGCCCGAGGATCAGCGGGGACGTCTCGGGATTGAAGTCGACGAACGCCACCACCGTGAGCAGCGTCGCCACCGTGCCGGTGACGAGCACGGGAAGTGGCGGCAGCCAGTAGAGCGCGAGACCATGGTCGTGCTGGCGGCGGCGCGCACCGCGGCGATAGTGGAGCCCCGCGCCGACCAGCAGGAGGTAGCTGGTGGCATAGCCCGCCTCGTCGAGTCGCTCCAGCCACGGCGCCGGGATGGCGTCGCCGTAGTACAGCGCCTGGTAGCCGGCATCCGCCACCACGTACAGCAGCACCGCCGAAGCCAGCCACGCGAACGCGCGCGGCGCCTCCACCGGTCCGCCGCGGAGCACCAGGGCGTTGAGCGCGAGGAGGAATCCGAGGCCGAGCAGCGGATAGGCAACGCGCAGGACGAGGTCGATGCCGTCGCTGCCGACGCCCGCCGTGGGCCGGATCACGAGGTGCCAGGTCACCAGCCCGGCACCGACCAGCACCACCGCGCCGTCGATCAGCAGGTGCCAGGCGCGGTAGGAGCGCGGGTGGCGCACCGGGATCAGCAGCAGGCCTGCGAGGAGCAGGACGTACCCCGGCAGGTAGAACAGGTCGCCCGCGATCGGCAGTCCGTGCGGGGTGCCCGCGAGGGCGTGGGCCCAGGCATAGAGGGCCATCCCCGGGGCGAACAGCGCCATGGCGGCGGCCACCAGCAGCAGCGCCCGTCGGGTGCCGCGCTCGAGATCCTCGCGCTGCCGGGCGGCACTCCAGAACGCCCAGCCGGCCATGAGGCAGAGCGGCAGGTACTGCACCGGGCCGGAGATGATGTCGAAGATCGCGACACCGTCGGGGGCCTGGTACGCCACCAGCAGCAAGGCGCAATAGCCGAGCGCGGCGAACCACCGCGGATCCCGGGTCTCGGGCGCGGCGGTCACCGCCGACTCCCCCAGCCGGGGGGGCGTCATGGGCTCCACGGGCAGGGCCATGCCCGATCAGGGAGCCAGAAGCGTGCCGTGTGCCGGTTCGAGGTGCGCCGTGAAGTGCCGCAGGGCGGAGGGCGGGGAGGTGATCCGCATGCCGCGGATCCGGTCGCGTCGCTCATGGACGTAGAGGAGCGCCTCGGCGAGGTAGTCGACGTGGCTCTGCGTGTAGACCCGCCGCGGGAACGCGAGCCGGACCAGCTCCATCCTCGCGGCCCGCTCGGAGCCGTCCGGTTGGAGGCCGAACATCACCGAGCCGATCTCCACCGCGCGGACTCCACCCTCCAGGTAGAGCACGCACGAGAGGGCCCATGCCGGGTACTCCAGCGCGGGGATGTGGGGCAGCATCCCCGCGGCGTCGACGTAGAGCGCGTGCCCGCCGGGCGGCTCGACCATCGGCACGCCGGCCTGCTTGAGGCGGTCGGCAAGGTACGCCACCGAGCGGACGCGGTAGCGCAGGTAGTCGGGGTCGAGCGCCTCCTCGAGGCCGACCGCGATCGCCTCGAGGTCGTACCCGGCGAGGCCGCCGTAGGTGGGGAATCCCTCGGTGAGCACGAGGTTCTCGCGGCAGCGCCGCGCGAGGTCGTCGTCGTGCATGGCGAGGAAGCCACCGATGTTGGCCATGCCGTCCTTCTTGGCGCTCATCGTGGCGCCATCGACCTCGGCAAACATCGCCTGCGCGATGTCGGTGGGCGACCGGTCGTGCCATCCCTGCTCGCGCTCGTGGATGAACCAGGCGTTCTCCGCGAAGCGGCAGGCATCGAGGAAGAGCGGCACGCCGGCGCGCCGGCAGATGGCGCGCACGGCGCGCAGGTTCTCGAGCGACACCGGTTGTCCGCCGCCGGAGTTGTTGGTGACCGTCACCATCACCAGCGGCACGCGACCCGCCTCGTCGCGCAGCACGCGCTCGAGGGCGTCGAGGTCCATGTTGCCCTTGAACGGATGGATCGCGGCGGGCTCGCGTGCGATCGCCATCGGCAGGTCGAGGGCGGTCGCGCCGCGCGCCTCGACGTTGGCCCGGGTGGTGTCGAAGTGGGTGTTGTTGGGGACGATGTCCCCCGCCTTGACCATCGCGGTGAAGAGGATCCGCTCCGCCGCACGGCCCTGGTGGGTGGGGATGACGTGCGTCAGGCCGGTGATCCGGCGCACCGCGTCCTCGAACCGGTAGAACGAGTCGGCGCCCGCGTACGACTCGTCGCCGCGCATCATCCCCGCCCACTGGCGGGATGACATCGCGCCGGTGCCCGAGTCGGTGAGCAGGTCGATCAGGACGTCGCGGGCGCGCAGCAGGAAGAGGTTGTGGTGCGCGCCCGCCAGCGCCGCCTCGCGCTCGGCGCGGGTGGTCTGCCGGATCGGCTCGACGGTCTTGATCCGGAACGGCTCGATGATGGTGGACGGCCGGAACGTCATGTCGCCACCCGGCGCGAGCGCCAGTAGAGGTAGATCGGCACGCCGGCGAGGAGCAGCAGTGCGCCGCGGAGCGCGTTGCCGGGATTCGCCAGCACCGAGCCGAAGAGTACCACGTAGCCGGATGCCGCGATGAACAGCAACGTGGTCCACGGGTGCAGCGGCACCCGAAACCCGCTGCCGGCGCCGTCGGCGCCATCGCGGCGGCGCAGCACGAAGAGCGTCGCCGCCGTGAGCCCGAAGAAGATCCAGTCGGCGAACACGACCCAGTCGAGCAGCTGGCCGTAGCTGCCGGAGTAGACCAGCACGATCGCCCACGCCCCCTGCGCCACGATCGCGGTGACCGGCGTCTGCCATCGCGGGTGGAGCCGGGCGAAGGCGCGGAAGAAGAGGCCGTCGCGCGCCATCGCCTGGTACACCCGCGGCGAGACCAGGATCACCAGGTTGAGGAAGCCGAACGTCGAGGCGACGATCCCCGCGGCGATCAGCCGTCTGCCCCCGTCGCCGGCCACGACGCCCATCGTCTCGGCGGCCGGTGCGATGCTCGCCGCGAGTCCCGCCGCCCCGAGCGTCTCGAGGTAGGCGACGTTCACGAGCAGGTACGCCACGGCCACGCACGTCACGCCGATCACCAGGGCGCGCGGCAGGTTTCGCCGCGGCTCGATCAGCTCCTCGGCCACGAAGTTGGTCTGCTGCCAGCCGCCGAAGGCGAACAGCACCGGGACCAGGGCCCACCCCACCGCGCGCACCAGCGATCCCTCCAGCGCGACGGGATCGGCGGTCGCCACGTCGCTGCCGCTCCCGGCCAGGAAGAGCGCCGCGCCGATCAGCACCGCGATGGCGGCGAGCTTGAGGATCGTGAACAGGTTCTGGGTCCACGCTGCGGGGCGCACGCCGACGATGTTGATGACGGTGAGCAGCAGGATGGCGCTGGCGGCGAGCGGGCGCTGCGCGCTGTCCGGCATGCCGAGCAGGTCGGCGGCGTAGCCCGCGAAGGTCATTGCCACTGCGGCGGCGGCCCCGGTGGCGATCGCGAGGAGCAGCGCCCAGGCGTAGAGGAACCCCGCCAGCGGGCCGAACGCCTCGCGCAGGTAGGCGTAGCCGCCCCCCGCCAGCGGCCGCCGCTGCCCCAGCTCGGCGAAGACGAAGGCCCCGATCAGGGCGATCGCCGCGCCGATCCCCCACACCCCGAGGGTGAGGGCAGGGGTCCCGACCCGCTGGGCCACGACCGCGGGACTGAGGAAGATTCCCGCGCCGATGATCCCGCCGATCACCAGCATGGTGGCGGAGAAGAGTCCCAGGCGCCGGGCGTAGCCGGGTTCGGTCATCGATCGGTCCGGAGGGAGGGAGGGAGACCGAGAGCATCGCGGCGGCAGGGCGGAGGCGCAAGCGGCGGCGCTATCTTCGATGCCGCCGCTGCTCGTCCCCCCGTGGCGGCTCGACCCCCAGCGAGGGCTTCCACCGCCGATGATGCGCTCTACCCTGCTCTGGCTCTCCAAGCGCCAGTCGATCTTCAACTTCGTGCGCCGCAACCGGCTCGCCAACCGATTCGCCTCGCGGTTCGTGGCGGGGGAGTCGATCGCCACCGCGGTCCAGGCGGCGCGGGAGCTCGCTGCGAAGGGGATCAGCAACACCATCGACCTCCTCGGCGAGAGCGTGAACGACTTCGCCGATGTCGAGGCGGCGCGGGACACCTATCTCGACCTCCTCGCCGCCCAGCAGGAGGCGGGGATCGAGATCAATGCCTCGCTCAAGCTCACCCAGTTCGGGATCGACCTCGACGAGCAGCGCTGCGAGCGGCACGTGCGCGAGGTGGCGGCGCGCGCCGCCGGGCTCGGTGGGTTCCTCCGCATCGACATGGAGAGCTCCGACTACACCGACCGGACCCTCGCGATGTTCCGCCGGCTGCACGCGGAGTTCGGCGACCACATGGGGGTGGTGGTGCAGTCGGCGCTGCGGCGCACCACCCCGGACGTCGAGCGGCTGGTCGCCGAGGGTGCCCGGTTGCGCCTCTGCAAGGGCGCCTACCTCGAGGGCGAGGAGGTGGCCTATCCCGACAAGGGCGACGTGGACGCCCACTACCGCCGGCTCACCGAGGCGCTGCTCGGCAGCGGCGGCTACCACGGCCTCGCCACCCATGACGAGGCGATGATCGCCCATGCCAAGGCGTTCGCCGAGCGCGAGGGGATCCCGCGCGACCGGTTCGAGTTCCAGATGCTCTATGGCGTGCGGCGCGACCTGCAGGAGGCGTTGGTGGCCGAGGGATGGCGGATGCGGGTCTACATCCCGTTCGGCGAGAGCTGGTATCCGTACCTGATGCGCCGCCTGGCCGAGCGACCCGCGAACATCGCGTTCATCCTGGGCAACATCGTCAAGGAGGCGACGCGGCGCTCGTGAAGGAGGTGACCCTCGGCGGCTACATGGCGCTGCACGATCGCGCCCCGGCGTTCACCGGCGCCGATGGACGGGCCTACTCGGTGGCGCCCTGGGTCGACGAGCACCCCGACGAACGCGGCCGCTGGCCGGGCGCCCTGCTGTTCATCCGCTGGAGTCCCGGCGGCGACGAGCCCGATGGACACCTCGAGACCGACTGGCTGGTGCACGGCGCCGACCCGGGCGACGCGCGCGAGCGGCTTGGCGCGTACTCGCTGTACGACGTCAAGGCGATGCTGGACGAGTGCATCGCCGCCGGGCGCCCCGAGGTGCCGTGACGGCGCCGGTCGCGGTGGTGCTCGCGCGCGACGGCGGCAGTTACCGGATCCTGCTCGACGGCGCGGAGCGGGTGGCGGTGCTGCGCGGCAAGGCCCGCCAGGGCGAGCGGGCCGTGGCGGGCGACCGGGTCACCCTCGATCCCGCCACCCTGACCGAACCCAACGTGGCGATCACCGGCGTGGAGCCGCGCCGCAACATCCTCGAGCGCCGCAACCCGGAGGGGCGGGGGATGCGGCCGGTCGCCGCCAATGTCGACCAGGTCCTGATCGTCACCGCGGCAGCCGATCCCGCGCCCGTGCTGCAGCTGATCGACCGGCTGCTGGTGGTGGCCGAGGCCGATGACATTCCCGCCATCGTGATCGTCAACAAGGTCGATCTCTCCGGGCCGGATGCGGTGGAGCGGCACCTCGCGGCGGCGGGCTACCCGATCCTGGCCACGTCGGTGGTGACCGGCGCGGGGATTGCCGCGCTGCGCGAGCGGCTGGCCGGGCAGGAGAGCGTCCTGACCGGGCCGAGCGGGGCGGGAAAGTCGTCGCTGCTGAACGCGATCGAGCCGGGACTTGGGCTGCGCGTCGGGGAGATCTCGGCGCGAGTCCGGCGGGGCCGGCACACCACCACCACCGCGGCCATGGTGCCGATCGCCGCGGGAGGGTTCGTGGTGGACACTCCCGGGTTCAGCGAGGTGGGCGTGGCCGATCTCGAGGCCGGAGTGCTCGCCACGCTGTTTCCGGAGTTCGTGGCCCACGCCGGCGATTGCCGGTTCGGCGACTGCCGTCACCGGCAGGAGCCGGGATGCGCGGTGCGGGAAGCGGTGGCCGCCGGGGAAATCCCCGCCGCGCGACACGAAGGGTACCTCGCGATCCTCGCGGAGCTGGAGGCGAGACCGGAGGAGTGGGAGTAGCGACAATGCGAGGGGCGAGGGGCGAAGGGCGAACTGTCCGTTTCGCCCCTCGCTCCTCGCCCCTCGCATTGTCGCGCCAGCCTCAGCTGCCCGGCTGCGCCTCCGCCGGAATCTTCGGCCACAGCCCCGCGCCTTGCCGACAGCGCGCCTCGCCCTCGCCGGCGGTGGCGCAGACCGTCTCGCGGCTGCCGAGGTCGCTGGTGTACAGCACGGCGAGCTGCTCGCCCACGGCGTTCCAGCAGCGGTCTCGATCGATCCCGGCGGGGACCTCGCGGCAGAACGCGATCCCGTCGGAGGCGTCGGCGGTCACGTCGATGAAGTTCTTGACCACGCCCACGAAGCACCACTGCCGCCAGTCCGGGTGGCCCTCGTTGCAGAGGGTGATCGACTTCTTCGTGTCCTGCACCGTGACGCCGCTGGCGTTGGTGCCCAGCGACGTGTAGCAGACGTAGCGGTACGCCTCGGCGACGCGATCGCACTCCTGCGCCGCGCGGGCGAAGTCGTAGTTCACCAGTTGCAGCATGATGCCGCCCTGGCCGAGGTAGCAGGAGTGCAGGTAGCGATCGTCGAGGACGGTGCAGGGATACAGCGCATCGGTGGAGTCGCGCATCTTGAACGTCACCGGTTCGCCGCCGCCACCGTGGGCGCCGTGCCCGCCGTGGCCGTGGTCGTCGCCGGTGGCATCGAGCGCGCGGACCGCGGTGTGGTGGCCCCCCGGCACCGACGCGACGGCGTTCTCCATGATCGCGCCGCCGTAGCACGAGTCGCGGTCCCAGGACGATCCGAGCCAGTCGCAGCCGCCAAGGGCGCGGGGCAGGTCCCAGTTCCAGGCCATCTCGAGGCCGTGTCCCAGCCCGTGCATGCACTGGAAGCGCAGCCAGTTGTCGGTGCCGGCCGGGGCGATCGCGTCGCATAGCTGCACGGTGCGGGCGGAGTCGACCTCGCCGCCGGCGGTGAGGTACGACTGGATCACGCCGTGGTAGCAGCCCGACTGGTAGAGCGCCGAGCACGAGCGGAACACCTCGCCCACGTCGTCGCCCGGCTTCCAGGCGCGGATGCCGATCACGTGGGTGTAGCTGTGGCCGTCGGCCTCCACCTCGCGGTCGAGCCGCCCGAGACGCTCCAGCGCCCCGAGGGCGATGGTCACGCGGCCGGAGTCGGCGAGGGTGAGGCAGTTGTCCTCGTAGCAGGGGCGCCGCCCGTCGCGCGACTCGGCGGCGCAGCGCTGCTGGGCGAGCGCGGCCAGCCGGGCGGTGTCGCCGGCGGCGATCGCCTCGTCGACCCGTGCCACGAACTCCTCGGGCGGCTCCTGGGCGACGTTGGAGCCGCAGGCGGCCAGGGTGACGAGGGTGATCAGGAAGGCGATGCGTCGGGTCATGCCGGGGTTCCTCCGGAGCGGCGCGTCCAGCGGTCGGCGTCGCGGTGCTCCACCTTGTCCATCATGCGATCGAAGGCATCCTGCAGGTCGATGCCCTCGCGGTTGGCGATGCAGATGAGGACGAACACGATGTCGGCGATCTCCATCGCCAGGTCGCCCTCGGGCTCCTCGGCTTTCTTGGTCTTCTGGCCGAAGCGGTGGTTGATCTCGCGCGCGAGCTCGCCCACCTCCTCGCTGAGCCGCGCCATGTTGGTGAGCGGCTCGAAGTAGCCCTCCTCATACTGGGAGATCCAGGCATCGACGCGGGACTGGCAGGCGGAGAGGGACATGCGCGAGACTCGAGATTCGAGATTCGAGGGAAGATAGCAGGCCGGCAACCTCGAATCCCCAGTCTCCAATCTCAATGCTCCAGTCCTACGCGCCGCCGCCACCCCCGTTGCGGCTCGCGGTCGGCGTCGGTCGCGATGTCGGCGTTGAGCCACTCGATCACCGCCGCCCAGCCGAGCGACTCGGGGTCGCGGCGGAGGTAGCCCTCGACCACGCCGAGCACGCGGAAGCCGCGCCGAAGCTGGAAGGAGAGGGTCGGGTCGCGCCGCGTGCCGGTGACCACTTCGGTGACGTAGGCCTCCGCCGACATCGTCTCGGCGACGCGGTGGTAGCCGCGGAGCCGGGCACCCGCGCGGATGCGGAGCAGCCCCAGCTGGTTGACCAGCCGACGCCTGGCGTTGTAGAGCGCGCTGCCGACCCCCTGGCCGCGGCGGTCGGGGTCGCTCATCACCTCGGCGCCATAGAGGGTGCGGCCCGCCGGGTCGTGGTTGGTGAACATCCCGTGGTCGGTGAAGTCGCGCCAGGTGTCGCTGAGGTCGTAGTCGTCCCACCGCAGCACCAGCGAGGCCGCCATCCCGGCGATCCGCTCGCCCTCCGGGGTGGGTACCAGGGCGACGAACTGCCCCTCCGGGAACACCTCCAGGTGCGACGCCAGCATGGACGGCTGCCAGGCGGCCGCCGCGCCGTAGATGCGCGTCGAGAGCGCGACGATCGCCGGGATGTCGCCGGGCTCGGTGCGGCGGACGTGGAGGTGCGGGTGGCTCACAACGTCACGATCTCCGTGCCGGTGAGCACCGAGGCGGTGGTCGCCGCGTCGCGCAGCGGCAGCACGGTGCCCCGGGTGCGCGACTCGCGCAGGTACTCGAGGTCGAGGTCGCCGATCACCATCATTTCCTGGTTGATGTTGCCCTCGGCGAGGATCCCGTCGCGCGAGAAGGCGAAGTCGCTCGGGGTGAGGATCGCCGCCTGGCCGTAGTTCAGGTGGACCGCCGGCATCATCGGCAGCGAACCGACGGTCGGCGAGGTGACGACGTACATCTGGTTCTCGATCGCGCGGGCGTGGGCGCAGTAGCGCACCCGGAGGAACCCCTGGCGGTCGTCGGTGCACGACGGCACCACCAGCACGTCGGCGCCCTGCAGGGCCGCGGCGCGGGCGATCTCCGGGAACTCGACGTCGTAGCAGATCGCCACCGCGAACCGTCCCCACGGCGTCTCGAACACCTTGAGTCCCTCGCCGGGCGCCACGAACCACTCCTCCTTCTCGAACCGGGTCATGTGCAGCTTGTGCTGCGGGACCCAGTTGCCCGACGGCCCGAACACGCGCGACTCGTTGCGGATCGTGTCGTCGTAGCGGACCGGCACCGTGCCGCCGACGATCCAGACCTTGTGGCGCCGGGCCGCGTCGGCGATCACCTCGGTGACCCGATCGGCCTGGTCGGCGAGGTCGCGCACCTGCTCCTTGATCGGTCGCTTGACGTCGCCCAGGGTCAGCAGCTGCACCGAGAAGTACTCGGGGAAGACGATCAGCTTGGCCTTGTAATCGGCAGCGGTCTCGACCAGCGCCCGCACCTGGTCGGCGAACGCCTCGAAGGTGGGAATGGGGCGGAGGAAGTACTGGAACGACGCGACGCGGAAGTGCGACATCAAGCAGTCCTGTTCGGCGAAGGGCGAGGGGCGAGGGGCGAGGCGCGCGCGGGGGCGGCTGGGTGGTCCTTTTCGCGACTGCGGCGACCCACCGCGGACTCCGGGAGTATATATCCTACAGGGACCGCTCGGTTCCGGGACACCCCGGTGCGACGGACGCAGCGCCTCGCCCCTCGCCCTTCGCCCTTCGCCCTGTCGCTCTTCAGGTGACCATGCCCCGCACCGTCCTGATCTTCGCCGCGCCGCTGTTCGAGGACCTGGAGCTCTGGTATCCCCGGATCCGCCTCGAGGAGGCGGGCCACCGCACCGTGGTCGCGGGTCTCGGCGAGGCGGGCTACACTGGCAAGTACGGCGTCCCGGTCACCACCGACCTGTCGGTGGACGAGGTCCGCAGCGAGCAGTTCGACGCGCTGGTGATCCCCGGCGGCTATGCCCCCGACAAGATGCGCCGCAGCGAACGGCTGCTCGCGATCGTGCGCGAGATGCACGCGGCCGGCAAGCCGATCGCGTTCATCTGTCACGCCGGGTGGGTGCCGATCTCGGCCGGGATCGTCCGGGGCCGACGCGGCACCTCCACCACGGCGATCCGCGACGATCTGGTCAACGCCGGGATGGCCTGGGAGGACTCTCCCGTGGTGGTCGACGGCAACCTGATCTCGTCGCGCACGCCCGCGGACCTCGGGGAGTTCCTGAAAGCGATCATCGCCGCGCTGGAGTGAATCCGGCGCGGCGATGCTCGGGGTGGTTCGGGTCGACCGTGGCGATCAGGTCTCGGGCCAGTTGTCCGACCAGGTGTTCTGCAGCCGCCGCCAGCCGCCGAGGTTCTCCAGCGCGCTCTCGATGTGGCAGCTGTTGTAGGTCGCGTGCACCAGGCCGTTGGCCACGGTGGTGTTGGGGATCGTCTGCCCCAGCAGCAGGTTGAGGCCGCCGAAGATGGCGCCCTCGATGTTCGACTGGGTGCCGCTCATCTGGGCCTGCCCGCCGACCAGCACGATCCCCTTCCAGTAGAAGTTGGAGAAGAGCGCGTTGCCGGTCACGATCAGGATGCCGCGGCCGTTCTGGATCAGCGAGAGGTTGTAGCCATTGGTGATGTTGCCGTTGACCTTCATCACCGGCCACGAGTCGAAGTCGCTCGAGCGGAGGTGGTTGAGGTCCTGCGACCGGGTCACCACGATATCGGGCGCGATGTCGCCGGCGAGGATCCCCGCCCAGTCGATGTTGACGTTGTCCTTGGCCGTGCCGCTGGTGCCCGAGGTGCCGAGGTAGAGCGGCGAGTCCTCGGGGTTGCCACTGATGTTGGTGATGGCGTTGTTGCCGCCGTTGGGGTTGTACGACCCGTTCGGAATCGCCAGCCCGGCCACCGGCGGGCTCACGCCGCAGGCGTCATTGCCGTCGAACTTGAGTCCCGGGTTGCCGTTGTCGGTGTTCTGGGGTGCCAGGGAGGTGAACGCCGCGTCGACCTGCAGGGTGCTCGACTGCCAGCTCACGAACTGCGCCACGGTGCGCGCGCCGAGCGGCGTGGTGCTGGCGAGGGAGAGCCCCGGGGCCCGCGCCTTCCCCTCGGACTTGATCAGGAAGACGCGATCGGCCGCCGTCGCGCCGTCCTTCACCCGCATCATCGTCACCTGCGCCGTGCCATCCCCGGTGTTGAAGTTGCGCACATCCGGGAAGGTGGTGGGCAGCGCGGTCACCGTGCTCAGGTAGGTCTCGAGCCCCTCCTGGGCGACGGTGTACGCCTGCAGTTGGGCGTCGTGGTCGGCGCCCGCCGAGTGCTCGGACGACGACAGCATGAAGCCGGCGCCGACGGTGACCGTCAGCGCGATGATCACCAGCAGCATCATCGGCAGGGCGATGCCGCGGCGGGGGTCGGGGGTGGAGTGGTTGGTCGCCATGGGTCCCTCTAGCTGGGGCGATTCTGGAAGAAGACCGAGGTCAGGAACGGCGCGCGCGCCACGTCGGAGGACGTGCGCGGCTGGCGGATGCTCTCGCCGTTGAGGATGAACTGGACGCCGCGGAGATTGTCCAGGAACGTCGGGACGGTGTCCGAGGCGATCAGCTGGTTCATGATGTAGAACCGGAAGCGCGAGCCGGCCGAGAACGGTGCCGCAAGCTCCTCCGGGGTGCCGTTGGCGCCCACCGTGCGGAACAGCCCGCGCCGGCCGGGGAACGTATTTGACGCGCGCAGCGAGTAGGTGAGCTGGCGGTACAGGAAGATGATCGATCCGGGCGTGGGCGGGCCGGAGGTCAGCGGGGTGGCGTAGACCACCCGGCCGCCGGGGACCACGGCCACCCCGGCGGCGACGCAGTCGGCCGGTCCGTCGGCCGCCAGCGAGGTGCCCGACTCGTAGACGTAGGCCCCGGTGGCGTCGCGCCATGCCCAGCCGCTGTGTCCCGGGACCACCAGCGAGGCCGGCAGCTCGGCCGAGGGGAGCGTCGAGATGGCCGAACCGGCTCCGACCGTGGCACTGCAGACCGTCCCGAACGCGTACGGCGCACGGACCGTGAGGGTGGAGTCGTTCGTGGGCGCGATCACCCCGAACGGGTCGACCATCCGGAGCTCGCTCTCGAGCAGGTTGATCGCCGCCCGGCTCACCGCGCGCGCGTCGCGCTCGGCGTTGCGCACCTCGGTGCTGCGCGAGTTGGAGATCAGCAGCCTGGTCATCGCTGCGGCAATGATCCCCACCACGGTGATGGCGATCAGCAGCTCGATCAGCGAGACGCCGCCTCGTCGCAGGCGCATCACGGTCCCCCGAGGCTAAGGCCGCCTACGTTGTTCGCCCGCTCGATCACCGTGGTGTCCCCAGGGATCCAGCGATGGTCCAGCGGCAGCACGGTCACCGTCACGGTCTGGAGCCGTGCGGTGGTGTTGACGGTCCTGATGCAGCGGGTAAACCGGATCGGCAGCGCCGCAGCGGTGTCACACACGATTCCCGGGCTCAGCAGCGCCGCAGGGATCGAGTTGACCCGGTTGATCGACTCCGCCGTCAGGGCCCACCGGTACGTGGCAGCGGTGGCGAGCCGCTCCCGCCGGGCCTCGAACACCAGCACGGGGGTCAGCAGCAGCGAGATGATCGCCACCACCACCACCGCGATCATCGCCTCGACGAGCGAGAAGCCGCGCTGGTCGGTCACTGGCTCCTCCAGATCAGTCCCACCCGCGTCATCTGCACCACCCGGGTGGCGCCGTGCGAGGTGAGGGTCACCGTGAGCCCCGACGACGCGATCCCCGACGGCAGGATCGTGATTGACGTGGGCGAGAAGGTCATCGTCTCGACGCCGTACTCGTTGGTCTGGTCGAGCCGGCGGGTGAGGCGAACGGCCCCTCCGGCCGAGTCGGCCACCTGGTAGTGCCGGGCGCCGTTGTTGGCGGTGAGGGTCACCGTCTTGCGGAGCCGGGCCGCGGTGGAGAACGCGCGCTCGAGGTCGGTCTGGATCAGTGCGGCCGCGGCCGACGCCTTGTCGCGCGCCGTGAGCCTGGTGATCCGGGGGGCCAGCATGGTGGCGAGCACGCCGATGCACACCACCACGATGAGCAACTCGGGTAGCGTGAGTCCGGCACGGCGGATCGGGGGAGTGCCCCGGCCGGGAACCTGGGTGACGCGCATCGCGAACTCCTGCGGGGCCTGCTCCATTTATCGTAGTCTCGGTGGCCCCGGCGTCAACTGGAAGCCTGTGGCGTCAGCGCCACATCAGTACGACGGCCAGCTGTCCACCCAGGCGTTGCCGAGCCGCTGCCAACCCGAGAATGGCGCCAGGGCATTTGTGATCTCGCACGAGTCGTACTGGTAGATCTTGGTCCCGTTCCCCACCGCCTGCACCGGGACGGCCTGCCCGAGCATGATGTTGAGTCCCGTCAGGATCGCGCCGTAAACCGTATTGTTGCCGTTGGAGGTGAGCGTCCCGCCGACCAGCAGGATGCCGTTCCAGTCGGTGTTTCCGTTGAGGGTGATGTTCCCGGTGACGATCAGGATCCCCTGCTCATTGCCGGGAAACTTGCCCGTGTAGTCCCCGTCGATGAAGACGATGGGATAGGCCGAGCCACTCGTCGGGGGGCTGCTCGGGGTCCAGGTCCCCGTCGATGAGCGGTAGTAGTGCGGCACGATGGCCGTCTGGCTCACGACCCCCTGCCAGTCGACCGGAATCGCGTTCCGGGCCGTGCCACTCGGGCCGGGGGTTCCGATCGTCACCGGCACGTTGTCGGGATTGCCGTTGATCGGGCCGGTGTGGCCGGTATACATCGGCAGCGGATTCAGCGTCGAGATCTGCGGGACGGCCACGCCGGGGATGCTGGGTAGCGGGGCCGCACCAGTGGTGCAGTGATCCACGCCGCTGAGCGATCCGGAGTTGCCGTTCTTGTCGAACCCCGAGAGGGCAGTGAACCCTGCCGGAATGCTGAGCGACCCGGACGAGCGGCGCAGCAGCTGGGCCACGGTTCTCGTCGCCCGGGTCGCGGTCCGGTTGTAGCGATTGGTGGTGGTGTTCTCGCCGCGGGAGATCAGCACGAACGTGCTGTCCGATCCGCTGATCCTGGCGGCGCGAAGCGTCACCACTGCCCGACCGCCGGGGAGGGGGAACACCTGCGAGTCCGGCAGCGTAGTCGGCATCGAGGGCTGGCCGGCCAGGTAGCTGTCCAGGCCGCTCTGGGCCAGCGCGAAGGCGTCCACCACCGCGGTCTGGTCGGTCGCGGTACGGAACTCGCTGCTGCTACGCGTGAACGCGGCGGTCACCGCTACGAGCAGCAACATCACCAGCAGCATGGTGGTGAGCAGGGCCACGCCGCGACGGTCGCCCGTCCGGGTGGGCATCGGGAATGGCATCAGTTCCTCCGGTTCACGAAGAACACCGAGGTGGTCAAGTCGGCCTGCTCGAAGTCGCCTCGCTTGCGCGCCGTGCGGTCGCTCTCACCCGGCAGGTAGAATTCCAGGCCCCGGATGTCGGCCAGTGCCGGTACGGCGGTCTGGGCCGTGGTCGCGCCGAGACTGTAGAAGCGGAATGCCGCGGCCGGATCGAACGGTCCCGCGAGCTCGGTCGGTCCGGTGCCGGCGTCGAGATAGTGGCGCCAGAGGGCCGTTCGGCCGGTGATCCCGGCGGTAGCCGAGGCGCCGAAGTAGTAGCGGACCCGGCGATAGAGCATCACCGGGGTGCCAGGGGGGAGGATGGGCATGCCGACGCCCGCGATCGTGACCGGGCGGGATCCCGCGTTCGGCGCGCTCGCCGGCGCGGCGATCGACTGGATCCCCGCGCTGGTGCACGCCACGGGAATCGACCCCGAGAACGCCAGCGTGAGGCCCGCCGTGAACGGCGCCATCGCCCCGCCGGTACCGCGCGAGGCGAACCCGGAGAGGCCCGGCTGGGCCAGCGCCACGCTGTCCACCGGAAAGAGCATCACAGTGTGCAGCACGAGCGTGCTGCTGCACACCAACCCCATCGCATACGGCACCCGCACGGTCACCGACGTCGCGCTCGCCGACTCGACTCCCCACTCGGGGTCGACCATCCGCATCTCGGAGACCAGGGTGTTGATCGCGCTGCGCGCGGCGCGGCGCGCGGAGCGCAGCCCCTCCTCGCGCTCCTCGAATCGCGACATTGACATCATCAGCGACATCAGCGCGCTGCCCAAGACGGCGGCGATAATCATCGCCATCAGCAGCTCGACCAGCGTGACCCCGTGCCGGGTTCGGAGAGTGGTGGTCACTTGAAGGGACTCGTCGCGGCAAGCCCGGCGGCGCGCGTGATGGTCCGCGAACGCGCCGGGATGGCACGGGTACCGGTCGGGGTGATCGTGATCGTCACCGTCTGCACCCCGCTCGCCGTGGAAGCGGCGGTGGTGACGGTGTGCGGGAACGGCCGGGCGGTCACGGTGCGCGTGGTGGTGCCGTCGGTCAGCGACCCTGCCGGCAGCGCCGTCACCCGCGACACCTCGGCGTTGAGCGCCGCCGCGCGATAGGAGACCGCGCCGGAGTTGGTCGCCCGCGTCGAGGTGATCATCATCATCCGCGCCAGCCCCACGCCGATCGTGCCGAGGATCACGATCGCGATCAGCAGCTCGATCAGGGTGAAGCCGCGACGGTCGGAACGCCCACGATGCCGCATCAGTTGATCCTCACCTGGCCCGCGGGGGACATCGTCACGGTGCGGGTCTGGCCCGCACCGCTCACGGTGATGGTGAGCGCCCCGTCGGTGGTCCCGTTGGGGAAGATCTGCACCGGCGTCCGCGAGAAGGTCATCGACTGCACCCCCTGGTCGCCGGAGGTGGTCAGCGTGCGGCGGAGACGGAGGGTGTCGGCCGGCGAGGCGGCCCGGTCGCGCAGCGTGTAGGTTGCCGCCGACTCGAGCGCCAGCTGGACCGGCTTGCGCTGCCGGGCGGCGAGGGAGACGGCCTGCTCGAGATCGGCCGCCACCACCCCCGCGGCCTGGTTGACCTTGGAGCGAGTGACCGTCCGATAGACCTTCGGCGACGCCAGCGCGGCCAGGATCCCCAGGATCACGATGACCGCCAGCAGCTCGGCGAGGGTGAAGCCGGCCCGAATACGGGCAAGGCGCGATAGATTCATGCACCCTGAGACCAGCGAAATCCGTGCCCACCACCCAACCCCTATTTCGCGGGGCGTAAAATGCGATCACGAGACCGCATTCTCAATAACCTCGATGAGATCTATCGCGAATCGTATGAGCGGGCCCGCGAGGCCGGCCAGGATTCGCGCATGGTGGACCTCGACAACGCCTACATGCGAGACCAACTGATGCTGGAGATCCTGCTCGACATCCGCGATCTCTTCGCCGTCGCCCCGGCGGCCCCGGCCCCGGGCCGGAGCGCCCTGGAGCGGCTCGAGGCGCTGCGCAAGCTGGCGGGGCGCCGATGAGCCCACGAATCGCAGCTGCCGCCCTCCTCGCGGCGGCCCTCGCCGCCTGCTCGTCGGAACCCCCCACGGCCGACCTGGCGCTCTTCGGCCCGGTCTGGACCGGTGACGCCGATCGCCCTGTCGCGAACGCCGTGGCGATTCGCGGCGACTCGATCCTCGCCGTCGGCGACTCGGCCGAGGTGGCGGCCGTGGTCGGGCCGGGCACCGAGGTGGTCACCACCTCCGGACTGATCCTCCCCGCCTTCGCCGATGGGCACGTCCACCTGCTCGGCACCGGGGCCGGGCTCGCCTCGGTCCAGTTGCGCGACGCCGCCACCCCGGACGAGTTCGTCCGGCGGATCGCCGAGTACGCCCGGACGCTCGCGCCGGGAGAATGGATCCTCGAGGGGAACTGGGATCACGAGACATGGGGAGGTGAACTCCCCACCCGGCAGTGGATCGACTCGGTGACCCCCGACAACCCGGTGTTCGTCTCGCGGCTCGACGGCCACATGGCGCTGGCCAACAGCAAGGCACTCGAGCTGGCCGGGATCGACCGCAGCATGGCCGAGGTTCCCGGCGGAACGATCGTGCGCGACGCGACCGGCGAGCTCACGGGCGTGCTCAAGGACGAGGCGATGAACCCGGTGTGGGCGGTGGTGCCCGAGCCGTCGGCGGAGCAGGCCGACTCGGCGATCGCCGCCGCGATGCGCCATGCCAATGCTCGAGGACTCGCGGCGATCTCGGCGGTCTCCGCGTCGCGGCTCGAGATCGCGTCGGTGCGGCGGCTCCGGTCGGCGGGTCTGCAGACGCTGCGGGTGTCGTTCTATCCGCCGCTGGGCCAATGGCAGTGGGTGGCGGAGTCGCTCGCGGCCAACGGCCCCGGCGACGAGTGGGTCCGCCTGGCCGGCGTGAAGGGCTTCGTCGACGGGTCGCTCGGCTCGACCACGGCGCTCTTCTTCGACCCGTACCTCGACGAACCCGGCAGCATCGGGCTCGCGGTGACGCCGGAGCCGGAACTGCGCGCGATGATCGGCGCCGCGGACTCTGCCGGGTTGCAGGTGGTGGTGCACGCCATCGGCGACCGCGCCAACGCGCTGCTGATGGACGTGTTCGATTCGGTGGCCGACGCGCACGGTGCCCGCGATCGCCGGTTCCGCATCGAGCACGCGCAGCACCTGCGCGCGCGGGAGATCGAGAAGATGGCGATCTCGAGCGTGCTCGCCTCGATGCAGCCGTACCACGCGGCCGACGACGGCCGGTGGGCGGCGAAGCGGATCCGCGAACCGCAGCTCCGCGGGACGTACGCCTTCCGCTCGATCCTCGACGCCGGCGGGACGCTGGTGTTCGGGTCGGACGCGCCGGTGGCGCCGATCGACCCGCTGCTGGGGATCTGGGCGGCGGTGGCGCGACAGACGATCGACGGGGCGAATCCGGACGGTTGGTATCCCGAGCAACGAGTGACGCTTGAGGAGGCGCTGCGCGCGTACACCGCCGCCAATGCCTTCGCCACGTTCGGCGAGGCGCGCCGCGGCGTGCTGCGCGCGGGGATGCTGGCCGACGTGGTGGTGCTCGATCGCGACCTGCGCACGGTGCCGCCTGCCGAGATCCCGGCGGGGGGCGTGCAGGCGACGATCGTGGGCGGGAGGGTGGTGCACCGGCAGTAAGGAGGAGGGAACGACGGAGCATTGTCACCCCGAGCGAGCGCAGCGAGCGAGGGGGCGGAGCTTGCAGGGCGAGTTCCGCCCCCTCGCTGCGCTCGGGGTGACAGCTCTTCCCCATCCCCGCCGCCGGGGCCATCTTTTCCGGCATGGCTACCCGCACCTCGACCCGCTCCAAGGCGGCGTCCCGGCTGGACAAGTCGGAGCTGCTCGACCTCTACCGCGTGATGTACCTGTCGCGCCGGATCGACGACAAGGAGATCCAGCTCAAGCGGCAGAACAAGATCTTCTTCCAGATCTCCGGCGCCGGCCACGAGGCGGTCCTGGCGGCCGCCGCCAGGGTGTTCCGCCCCGGGCACGACTGGTTCTACCTCTACTATCGCGACCGCGCCCTCTGCCTCGGCCTGGGGATGACCGCCACCGAGCAGCTGCTCTCGGCGGTGGCGGCGGCCGACGATCCCAACTCCGGTGGCCGGCAGATGCCGTCGCACTGGGGGCACAAGGACCTCAACATCGTCTCCACCTCGTCGCCCACCGGGACCCAGTTCCTGCAGGCGGTGGGTGCCGCGGAGGCGGGGATGCGGGTGCGCGGGCACGACGAGCTGGCCGGCCTGGTGCGCGACGACGAGGTGGTGCTCTGCACCTCGGGCGACGGCACCACCAGCGAGGGCGAGTTCTGGGAGGCGATGAACTCCGCCTGCAACCTCAAGCTGCCGGTGGTGTTCCTGATCGAGGACAACGGCTACGCCATCTCGGTGCCGGTGGAGGTGAACACCGCCGGCGGCTCGATCAGCAAGCTGGTGGCGTCGTTCCCGAACCTGCTGATCATCGAGGTGGACGGCTGCGACCCGATCGCCTCGCACGAGGCGATGCAGCGGGCGCACGACCACGCGCGGCAGCGCAAGGGTCCCGCGCTGGTCCACGCCAGGGTGATCCGGCCGTACTCGCACTCGCTCTCGGACGACGAGGTGCACTACCGGCCGACGGACGAGCGTGACGCGGACGCGGCGCGCGATCCGCTGGTGACCTTCCCGAAGTACCTGGTCGACCAGGGGATCGCCACCGAGGCCGAGCTGGAGCTGATCCGCAACACCGCGGACGAGGAGGTCGCCGTCGCCACCGACGTGGCGCTCGCCGCGCCGCAGCCGGGTCCCGAGACGATCCACCAGTTCGTCTACTCGCCGGACGTCGATCCCACGGCCGAGCAGTTCGACACCGAGGACGACCCGCAGACGAGCGGCGACCCGACCACCATGGTCGACCTGCTCAACGCCTGCCTCAAGGACGAGATGGCGCGCGACCCGCGCATCGTGGTGTTCGGCGAGGACGTCGCCGACTGCTCCCGCGAGGAGCACCTCGAGAGCGTCAAGGGGAAGGGCGGCGTGTTCAAGGTGACCTGGGGGCTGCAGAAGCAGTTCGGCGGCACCCGGGTCTACAACTCGCCGCTGGCCGAGGCCAACATCGTGGGCCGCGCGATCGGGCTCGCCACGCGCGGGCTCAAGCCGGTGGTCGAGATCCAGTTCTTCGACTACATCTGGCCGGCGTACATGCAGCTTCGCGACGAGCTGGCGCTGATGCGCTGGCGGTCGAACAACGCCTTCGCCTCGCCGGTGGTGGTGCGGACCACCTACGGCGGCTACCTCAAGGGCGGCGCGGTGTACCACTCGCAGACCGGGGCCGCGATCTTCACCGGCGTGCCGGGGCTCCGGGTGGTGTGCCCATCGAACGCGCTCGACGCCAACGGCCTGCTCCGCACCGCGATCCGCTGCGAGGACCCGGTGCTGTTCCTCGAGCACAAGCACCTCTATCGCCAGACCTACAACAAGGGTGCCTACCCGGGCCCCAACTTCATGGTGCCGTTCGGCAAGGCCAGGGTGGTGCGCGAGGGCACCGACGCCACGCTGATCACGTATGGCGCCGTGGTGCAGCGCGCGGTCCAGGCGGCGAAGGACCTCGAGGAGGCGACCGGCCAGCGGGTCGAGGTGATCGACCTGCGCTCGCTCAACCCGGTGGACTGGGAGCTGATCGGCGACTCGGTGCGCAAGACCAGCCGGGTGATCGTGGCCTACGAGGATTCGCTGTCGTGGGGCTACGGTTCCGAGATCGCGGCGCGGATCGCCGACGACCACTTCGCCTGGCTCGACGCCCCGGTGCGCCGGGTGGCGAGCACCGACACCTTCGTGGCCTACGCGCCGGAGCTCGAGGATGTGATCCTGCCGCAGGTGGCGAGCCTGCGGGCGGCGATGGAGGAAGTGCTGCAGTTCTAGCGACAGCGCGAGGGGCGAGGAGCGAGGGGCGAAACACCGAGGCCGGGTTCCATGCAGGAATCCCGGCCTTTGTGCTGTACGCCCTTCGCCCTTCGCCCCTCGCGTCGTCGCCCCTAGCTCATGCTCTCCCGCAGCTCCGCCGCCGCGCCGATGGCATGGTCGATGTCGCGCGACAGCGCCCGCGCCTGCTGGGTGGCCTGGGTGAGCTCGCTGCCCACCGCGCCGATCCCCTTCTCGCGCAGCCGCAGCACCTCGAAGCGCAGGTTCTGGATCGCCAGCGCGCAGCTCACGAAGCGTTCCGCCATCATCGCGCGCTTCTCGGCGAGGTCGACGCACGACTTGCGCTGCCGTTCCAGGAGCGAGATCTGCCGGTTGCGCTCGTCGCTCTCGTCGCGGGCGCGCAGGGTGTCCAGCTGCTCGTCGATCCGCGCCAGCTCGTTCGGCGCCAGCGACGAATCCATGGCGTGCAGCGCAGTGCCGAGCTCGTTGGCCTTGGCGTAGAGGTTCTCCACGGTCTCGACGAGGTCGGGGACCATGGCGCGGTCGGCCTCGCCCAGCTTCTGGTACAGCGAGATCACCGCGCTGCGGTCGGCGTGGACCTCCATCATCCGCGAGTACTGGCGGCCGAGGTCCTCGGCGCGCGGCGCGCCGACCGCGCGGACGCCCTTGCCCCGGCGCGGCGTCGTCCCCGACCCGATCGCATCGGGAGCGTCCGGGCGGTGCAGGATGTCGCGCCACGAGTAGCCGGCCTGCCACAGCTCGGCGTACTTGCGGAAGAACGAGAACGACATCGCGCCGCCGACGATCAGCGACCACGGGAAGTCGAAGCCGGTGGCGACGTTGATCATGAAGCAGCCGCCGAACACCGCGGCGAACTTGGCGAACTCGGCGCGCGCCTGGCGCACCACCTTCGGCGCGCCGGTCTCGGGGAGCGCCACCTCGTCGCGCCGGTCGCGATGC
>CALGOK010000002.1 GCA_937961295.1 uncultured Gemmatimonadota bacterium | reverse complement strand
GGCGCGGGCTGCAGCGGGATGTCGCGGGGGTGGCGCCGGGGCGGCGCGCCGGCGCGGTGCTGCACGATCCCGACCGGCTCGCGGAGGCGCGCCAGCTGGTCGCCGACGCGCGCGAGGCGGGGCCGCCGCTTCCCGGCCCGTCGCCGCGCTACACGATCGACATCTTCTCGGTCGGCGCGACGTCGCGCACGGCGGTGGAGGCGATGCGGAGCGCCGCCGCGACCCCCGGCCAGCGCTACAACCCGCTGGTGATCGTCGGTCACTCCGGGGTGGGGAAGACGCACCTGCTGCACGCGTTCGGCCACGCGCTCAAGGCGAGCGGGCTCGCGCGCGTGGCGGTGCTCGACGGCCGCACCTTCGTCGAAGGCCTGGTGGCCGCCCTCGGCGAGGGCTCGGTGACGCGCTGGCGCCAGCGGCTGCGCCGGGTCGACGCGCTGCTGATCGACGACGTGGGCGTGCTGGCCGGCAAGGAGCGCAGCCAGGAGGAACTCTACCTCCTCTACAACCTGCTGCTCGACTCCAATCGGCAGATGGCCTTCACGGCGCGGGTGCCGCCCGCGCAGCTGGCCGGATTCGAGCCCCGGCTGGCGACGCGCCTCGCCGGGGGGCTCGTGGTGGAACTCGGGCTTCCCGATCGCGAGGCCAGGGTGCACGAGGTCGAGCGCCTGCTCGGCTCGGCCGCGGTCGATCCGGACCTGGTCGACTTCTTCGCCTCGCGGCCCACGGGATCCTTGCGCGAGCTGCAGCAGCTGGTCCAGCGCGTGACGGCCGCGGCGGACCAGCGGGCCGTCCCGCTCTCGGCGCCCACCGCGCGCCGGCTGCTCGACGGCGAGCCCGAGGAGGCGACGCGGACGCCGCGCCGCGGCAGCGGCCTGCTGGCGCCGGGGAGCGGTGCGCTTCGCTCGCGCGAGAAGATGATCGAGACGTGGCCCGACGTGAGCGAGCGTGTCATCGAGGAGTGGCGCTGATGGCGATCAAGGGATCGCTCCGCGAGGCGTCGCTGGCCGACGTGGTGCAGCTGCTGTTCCTCGGCCGCCGCAGCGGCTGCCTGTCGGTCGCCAGCGAGCGCAACTTCGCCTCGATCTGGTTCGACGACGGCTGGGTGGTGTTTGCCGGGATGGTCAATCGCGACGACCGCCTCGGCGAGCGGCTGGTGGCCGCCGGGAGGCTGAGTCGCGAGCAGCTCGAGGAAGCGATCGCCGAACAGGGGGCCGTCCCCGGCCAGCGACTCGGTGCCATGCTCGTCCGCCGGGGGCTCATCACGCGCGAGGAGCTCGACGCCGAGTTGCGGCGCCAGGTCGAGGAGACGGTCTACACCCTGTTCACGTGGACCAGCGGCACCTTCTCGTTCGAGGCCGACGTGCGGCTCGACGAGCCCGAGGCCACGGTGCGGCTCAACCCCGAGGGCCTGCTGCTCGAGGGCGCGCGCCGGGTCGACGAGTGGGGTGTCATCGCCAAGAAGATTCCGTCGCTCGATGCCGTGTTTGCGCTCGAGGGCGGTGAGCGCGAGGGCGATGCCGACGACGCGCTGGTCGAGATCGAGCGACGGGTGGTGCCGTGCATCGACGGTCGGCACACCGTGCGGGAGCTGGTCGACGCCACCGGCCTGACCGAGTTCGAGGTGAGCCGGGTGCTCTATGGCCTCGTCAGTGCGGGGCGCCTTCGGCGCGTCGCGACCGCTCCCGCCGCGGTGGAGCGACACGACGTCACCCGCGTGGCCGAGCACCGCAACCTGGGCACCGCCTTCTATCGCACCGGGATGCTGGCGGAGTCGGAGCGCGAGTACCGGCGCGTCGCCGACATGGTGCCCGATGATCCCGAGGCACCGTTCTTCCTGGGGCTCATCGCCCTCCGGCAGGGGCGCTGGCAGGAGGCGCACGACGCGCTGCAGGAGGCGATCGCGCGCGGCGGTCGGCGGCCCGCCTTCCTGCACAACCTCTCGCTCGCGGTCGAGGCGATGGGGCGGCTTGGCGAGGCCGACGCCGCGATGGCTGATGCGGTGGAGAGCGATCGCGACGATCCCCGCCTCTGGACCGGCTGGGGCGTGCTCGCCCTGCGCCGGAGCGAGTCGGCGGTGGCGCTGGAGCGGTTCGCCCGGGCCCGCGAGCAGTACGGGAAGGCGGTCCCGCCCGCGCGCTGGTTCTGGGGCTGCGCCTGGGCGCAGGCGCTCAACGAGTCCTGGCCCGACGCCGTCTCCACCGCGCGCGAGGGCGTGACGGCATTTCCCGATCACCCCGTGTTGCGCACCACCCTGGCCGTGCTGCTCGAGGGGACCGGCGAGATCGGCGAGGCCGAGGCGCACCTGCGCCACGCCCTCGGCGAGGATCCCACGATTCCGCAAATCTCCAAGAACCTGGGAGACCTGCTCTACCGGGCGGGACGCTGGGAGGAGGCCGAAGAAGCGTATGAGCGCGCCGCCTCGCTCTCCCCCAAGCTCGGTGATGACCTGTTCTTCAAGCTCGGCAACCTCGCGTGTCGCCGCGGTGATCTCGACCTGGCGCGGACGCATTGGCAGGAGGCGCTCGCCCTCAATCCCGATCACGCGCTTGCGCGCGCCAACCTGCACTCCGCCGGGAGCGGAATGTGACCCGGAACGACACGCTTCCCGCGCTGCTCGGCGAGTACCAGCGCCTCGAGAAGCGGCTGGCCGACGCGCCCACGCCGCAGGAGCGGGCGGAGCTGAAGGCGGCCATCGTGGCGCTGTTTCGCCGGACCGAGACCGCGATCGCCGAGCTCGAGGCGTTCAAGGAGTCGATCCGCGCGCTGGTCGACGGATTCAAGGCGCTGCCACCGACGCAGGCTGAAGCGGTGACGGTGCGACACGACCACATCGGCGCCTCCTCGTACGTCGAGCGAGGGTGGAGCGCGCTGGCGGTGGGCGAGTGGGGTGAGGCGGAACGCTTGCTGCGCGAGGCGCTGCGCCTCGACCCAGGCAGCGCCGCGGCAGAGGCGTTGCTGGGATGGGCGCTGATGCATCAGGGTCGCGACGACGAGGCGCTGCAGCGCTGCCTGCGGGTGCTGGTGCGCGAGCCGGAGCACGGCCTCGGACGCACGGCCGTCGGCGCAATCTGCCTCCGCAAGGGCATCACCGGCGAGGCGATCGAACACTTGAGTCGCGCCATTCGTGCCGGCGGCGATCCGCGCGCGTCCCTGTATGCCCACTATTGGCTGGGAGTGGCCTACCTCGAGCGCGACATGCCCGCCGACGCGGTCGAGGTGCTCGAGCGCGCCGTGGGGCAGGGTCCCAATCTCGCCGAGGGGTGGGCCGAGCTGGGGCGCGCGCTCTGGTTGCGAGGCCGTCGCGACGAGGCGGCCGCGGCCTGGACCCGTGGCGCGGCGGTCCGGCACTCGCCCCACGCGGCACGCGCGGCGGCACTGGCCGAGGCGGCCCGCACCGGGGGGACGATCCCACGCTCGCCCTTGGCCTGATCCTCGCCGCGCTGCAGGGGCCGCCGCTGTCGGCGCCGGCCGACCCGGCCGAGGTGGTCGTGTTGGCGCCGCCCGAGTTGCAGGCGCTGGGTGCGGCGCTCGGTGAGTACGCCGGCTCCACGCACGACTGGCTGGGCCTCGGCGAGGTGGCGCTCACTCCGCTGACGCTGGTGCTGGTTGCCGACGCGGAGGGGTTCGCGGAGTGGTCGCGCGGTCGCGTGCCGGCGTGGGGTGCCGGCCTCACCGTGCCGTCGCGCCGCCTGGTGGTCGTGCGCGTCAACGCCGGCAACCCGCAGCAGACGCTGCGGCACGAGCTTGCCCACCTGGCGCTGCACACCAGGATCCGCGGCCGAGTACCGCTCTGGTTCAGCGAGGGCTATGCGGCGCTCGCATCCGGCGAGCATGGCCGCCTCGACGTGCTGCAACTCAATCTCGCCGTTGCGCTGGGCCGGGTCCCCACGCTCCCGATGCTCGATGCGGCGTTGCGGGGTGGTGCGGCCGATGCCGGCGCCGCCTACGCACTCGCGGCCTCGGCGGTCGCCGACATTGCCCGGCGACACCCGACCGGCTCGCTCGCCCCGATCCTGGGGCGCATGGAGCGCGGGGAGCCGTTCACCGACGCCCTCCTGGCGGCCACCGGGCTGGAGCCGGGCGAGTTCGCCGAACGGTGGTACCTCGACATCCGGCGACGCTACAACCTCGGCATCTGGCTGGTCGCGGGAGGCGCGTGGGCGGTCCTCGCCGTGATCCTCGCGTTCCTCGTCGTGATGCGTCGCCACCGCGATGCCGCCCGCCGCGCCGCGCTGGATCACGGCTGGCCGCTGCCCCCGCCGGATGACGATTTCATGACACCGGATGACGTTTCGATGACAACCGGCGCGGACCGCCCCGATCCGCTTGACCACCCCGACCCGCGCGGCTAGCCTGATGAGCTATGCCAGAGACCGCCACCGCGCCGGATCGCCCCTCGAGCCTCTTCGCCCGCCGCAATCTGCTGCTGCTCCTCATCGGGGCCGTGACGATCGCAGCGGGGTACGGGTTCCTGGTGGCGGGCTCCGCCTCGCTGGCGGCCGTGCTCCTGGTCCTCGGCTACGTCGTGATCTTCCCGCTGGCCCTGCTGGCCTGACGGGCGGGAGAAGGGCGAATAGCTCAGCTGGTCAGAGCGCCTGCCTTACACGCAGGAAGTCGGGGGTTCGAGTCCCTCTTCGCCCATGCCGGCGTGTGGGGAATCCCCCTCTGCCGCGTCATATGGGGTGAATCTCATGGAGGTCTGCTGGATGCTGTCACGCCTGTCTGTGCTCAGCGCAGTCGCGGTCGCCACCGGGGCCGGTAGCCTCGCGGCCCAGATCCCGGCCCGCGCGACGCCGCTGCAGAACAACGCGCCGTTCCTGCTGGTGGCCAACCCCTATCCCGTCCAGAGCGACGACTCGGCGTCGGCGGTGCTGGTCGGCGAGGGGCTGCGCACCCGGATGCGCAACGTCGTGGGTCGCGACTGGCAGGTGGTCACCCGGGACCGGATGAACACCGCGCTCAGCAACTACGGCTACCCGAACGACGCGCTGCTGCCGACGCCGGCCGCTGCCCGCTTCGCGCGCGAACTCACCGCACGCTACATGGTGATGTCGCACATGTCCCGCGTGGAGGGCGGCCGGTACCGGCTGACCTCGCGGCTCAACGGCACCTTCGCCAGCAACGACATGGCGGGGTTCGTGGTGCAGCTCACCCAGTCAGCTGGCCAGCAGCTCAAGGACCTCGGGGAGCAGGCCGCCGACGCGCTGCGGCCGGCGATCCGTGCGCTGCCCGATGCCCGGGAGTGCTTCGAGCTGGCGGCGACCAACCAGGCGAAGGCGGTCGAGGCGGCCCAGAAGGCGATCCGCTCGGTGCCCAACTTCGGGCCGGCCGAGTTCTGCCTGGCTGCCATCGCTCAGAAGACCGACAGCACCTCGCAGGAGGCGCTCCAGCACTACCAGAATGCGGTGCAGGGCGACCCGATGTCGATCCCGTCGTACGCCCAGATCGCGAGCATCTACTTCCGCCGCGGCGACTCGGCGCAGGTGATCACCACCTACCAGACGATGCTGCAGGTGGACCCGCTTGACCAGACGCTGCGCGAGAACGCGTTCAAGATCTTCCAGGCCTTCGGCCGGCCGAGCGCCGCCGAGGAAGTGGCCGACGCCGGCATCGCCCGCGACCCGGCCAACACCGACTGGTACGACCTGAAGAGCAACGCCTGCCTCCAGCAGGAGAAGTTCGACTGCGCGGTCCGCGAGCTCGAGCGGCTGTTCGAGGTCGACTCGACCCGGGCCGACACGGCGTTCTACAGCAAGATCAACTACGCCGCGCGGCTGGCCGAGGACACCGCGAGCTACGTGCGGTGGGCCGGCAAGGGGGTCGAGAAGTATCCCGACCACCTGGGCATGCTGGACGACGCCGCGCGCGCCTACGGCTGGGCTGGCGACGCCGAGAACACGATCGCCGTCACGCGCCGGTTGCTGGCCATCGATCCGGGCAACACCGAGCCCCTGCTGCGCGCCATCGTGCTGCTGGGTCAGTCGGGGCGCGGCGAGGAGATCCGCGAGTTCGCCGAGACCGTGCGCAACTCGGGAGACTCCGACCTGCAGAACGCGTACGCGAACGTGGCCGTGAACACGTCGAGCCGGATCTTCGGTACCAACTCTGCGCTCGCCGACTCGCTGTCGCAGTCGGCGCTCGATGTGGGCGCGACGAACCAGCAGCTGGTGGGCTACGCCAACTACTTCATCGGTGCGCACCTGTTCAACGACGTGCGGACGATGTCGACCTCGGTGCGCGAAACCCGGCAGTGCGAGGATGCCCGCGCCTATCAGGCGATCCTGCAGCGGGCCCGACCCGCGCTCGAGCAGGCCCCGCTTTCCGGCAGCGAGCAGGTCACCAACGCGTCCAAGCAGATGCTCGACGCGGTGGTCAGTGAGGTGGGCGCCGTCCGCGAGATGATCGGCGCATTCTGCCGCTGACCCACTTCCCCCGGCCAGCCCCCCACGCTACTTTGGGGGGCTGGTCGTTTGAGGGGCTGTAGCTCAGTTGGTTAG
>CALGOK010000001.1 GCA_937961295.1 uncultured Gemmatimonadota bacterium | reverse complement strand
AGATTGCCTCGGAGTTCACAACGCATGTCGAGCCGCTCTCGCTGCTGATGCTGTCGGGCCGGATCCGCGGCCGGGACACGCGGAGCACCATCCCGGCCGCCGACTCGAACCAGCCGCCCGCGCTGGTGTCGAACGAGAGCACCGGGTACCAGCCCACCGTCGAGGTGTTCTTCCGCAACGGCCTGCGGCTCCGGGCCGACGCGGTGATCGACCGCGGCGACGGCGAGCGCAACGGCAACTTCACCGAGCGCACCGCCGACCGCTACACCGCGACGCTCGACTTCGCGTTCCGGCTCCCCGGCGCCAACGCCGCGCGGCGGCGGCCGCTGCGCACCTCGCTCTTCGCGTCGAGCTACCGCCAGGACGAGTGCCTGCTGCAGGCCGGCAACGCGGAGTGCATCACCATCTCGGACATTCGCCGCAGCGAGCTCTCGCTGACGCTCGACACCGACATCGTCGGGGCGGTGACCGGCGGGTTCTTCGTGCAGTACATTCTGCAGGAGTACCGTCACCTCGACCGCAAGACCTCGACCCTGTCGCTCAACCTGCAGATGCAGGTGCCGCTGAGCTCGATCGGAGGACTGTGATGTTCCGTGGCCGTCCCGCCCCCGGGCTCCTCGCGCTGCTGCTGCCGCTCGCGGCCTGCGCCGGCGAGCCGCTGGTGCGCGAGTTCCAGGGCGAGCAGGCGATGGCGCGCGTGGAGGAGCAGCTGGCCTTCGGCCCGCGGGTTCCGGGCACTCCCGGGCACGCCGCGATGGCCGCGTGGCTCGACTCGCTCTCGCGGGCGAGCGCCGACACGGTGGTGGTGCAGCGGTGGACCCACGTGAGCGCCGCGGGCGACTCGCTGCCGATGGTCAACGTGATCGCGCGGTTCAATCCCGCCGCCACCGAGCGGATCCTCTACGTCGCGCACTGGGACACCCGGCCCCGCGCCGATGCCTTCGGCTCGCCCGACTCGCTCACGCCGATCCCGGGTGCCAACGATGGCGGCTCGGGGGTGGCGATCCTCCTCGGCGTGATGGACGCGCTCAGGGCCCAGCCCCCGACGATCGGCGTCGACCTGCTGTTCGTCGACGGCGAGGACTACGGCAGCTTCGCCGAGATGCAGGACGTGCTGATCGGGTCGGAGCACTACGCCCGCAACATCCTCCCGCCGGGCAAGCCCGACTTCGCGGTGGTGTGGGACATGGTCGGCGCCGCCAACCTGCGGCTCCCCAAGGAGCCGCAGAGCGCGGTGGCCGCGCCCGACGTGATCGACCTGGTGTGGGGCGTCGCCGAGCGGATGGGCTACGGCCACATCTTCGTGCAGGAGGCGGGGCAGTCGGTCACCGACGACCACATCCCGCTGATCCGCGCCGGGATCCGCGCGATCGACGTCATCGGCTGGCCGTACGACCACTGGCACACCATGCGCGACACGATCGACAAGCTGTCGGTCGAGTCGCTCACGGCGGTGGGGAACGTGGCCGTGGCGGTGATTCGCGAGGTGGATGGGCGGTAGCGCGCTGTCACCCCTCGCTCGCTTCGCTCACTCGGGGTGACAGGACTCCGTTCTCTGTTCTCCGTTCTCCAGTACCACTCCGCATTTCCGTGACGCATCGTGGTGACATGCGCCGCGGCAGTTTCCCCGCATGTCCCCCACCGAGCGTCGCGCCCTCCTCCTCGTCCTCGGACTCGGTGTCGGCGGCCACCTGGTGCGTGCCGCGACCGGGGCGCCGGCGGGCGCCGACCGGGCCGTCGCCCTCTTCGACCCTGCCACCGACGGCGACCCGCTCGCCCATCGCGACAGCTCGCTGCGGCTCGCCGCACCGCTCGGCGCCGACGAGCGGATTGACGCCGACCGCGCCGGAGTGCGCGAGCTCCAGCGCCTCCCCGGCGTGGGTCCCGAGCTGGCCAGGCGGATCGTGGCGGATCGCGAGAGGCGGGGGGCGTTCGGCGGCATCGCCGGTCTCGACCGGGTGGCAGGAATAGGGCAGGCGACGCTCGAGCGACTGGCGCCGCACCTCACGTTCAGCGGCCGGGCTGCCGATCCTCCGTCGATAGCCACGGCCGGTCTGGACGTCCTCAATCGGGCAGGAATCGCCGAACTCGACGCGCTTCCGGGGATCGGACCGGCACGCGCCCGGGCCATAGTCGCATTTCGCGACAGCGCCGGGCCATTTCGCCATGTGGCCGGCCTCCGGCGGGTTCCTGGGATTCCCGGCAGCGTGGTGGACCGCGTGATCGCGCATCTCCGCCCTCCCTGAGGTTCGGGGCCATTTCCGGCCCCGGGGGCGGGAGGCATCCGGCTTGCACCCACGGCCTCTCATGACTGCCACCAAGCCTTCGGGCTCCACCACGACGGGCGCGCCTCCGGCCGACCGGATCGGCGACCTGCTCGTCGCCGAGGGGCTCATCACCGCGGCCCAGCTCAAGGCGGCGCTGGCGGAGCAGAAGACGTCGTCCCACCGGCTGGGCTACCTGCTGGTCAAGCAGGGGGCGGTGAGCGAGCTGGAGCTCACCAAGGTGCTGGCACGCCAGTACCGGATGCCGGCGGTGGACCTGTCGAAGTTCGAGGTCGACCCGCGGATGCTGCCGCTGGTGCCGGCCGACCTGGCCAACAAGCGGATGGTGCTGCCGCTGCGGCGCGAGGGGCGGACCCTCACGGTGGCGGTGGCCGACCCGACCGACCAGGGGCTGCTCGAGGACCTCAAGTTCATCACCCGCTACGACCTGTTCCCGGTGCTGGCGGGGGAGCACACCCTCAAGGCGCTGATCGAGCGCCACTACGAATCGGGCGACGAGCAGCTCCAGCACATCCTCAAGGAGATGGAGGGGGTCGGCGAGGACGTCGAGGTCGTCGAGGAGGAGGACGACGAGCAGGCGCAGATGCAGGCGGCGGTCGACGACGCCCCGGTGGTCAAGCTGATCAACGGGATCCTCACCGACGCGGTCAAGCGGGGCGCCTCCGACATCCACATCGAGCCGTTCGAGCACGAGCTCCGGATCCGCTACCGGGTCGACGGCGCGCTGCTCGAGGTGATGAAGCCGCCGCTCAAGATGAAGGCGGCGCTCACCTCGCGGGTGAAGATCCTCGCCTCGCTCAACATCGCCGAGCGGCGCGTGCCGCAGGACGGCCGGCTCAAGCTCAAGATGGGCTCGCGGGTGATCGACTTCCGCGTCTCGACGCTGCCGGTGCTCTTCGGCGAGAAGATCGTGATGCGGATCCTCGACAAGGGGAACCTCACCCTCGACCTGTCGAAGTTCGGGTTCGAGGCCAAGGCCGAGAAGGACCTGCTCAAGGCGATCCTCAACCCCTACGGGATGGTGCTGGTGACCGGGCCGACCGGCTCGGGCAAGACCACCACGCTCTACTCGGCGCTCAACCGGATCAACACGGTCGACACCAACATCATGACGGCCGAGGACCCGGTGGAGTACAACCTGCCGGGGATCAACCAGGTGCAGGTGCGCAACGAGATCGGGCTGACGTTCGCGTCGTCGTTGCGGGCGTTCCTGCGGCAGGACCCGAACATCATCATGATCGGCGAGATCCGCGACCTGGAGACCGGCGGCATCGCCATCAAGGCGGCGCTCACCGGCCACCTGGTGCTCTCGACGCTGCACACCAACGACGCGCCGAGCACCATCGTCCGGATGATCGACATGGGGATCGAGGCGTTCAACGTGGCCAGCGCCGTGAACCTGGTGGTGGCCCAGCGGCTGGTGCGGCGGATCTGCGGCGACTGCAAGGCGCCGGTGCAGCACACCGACGAGCAGCTCCACGCGCTGGGGGACAACCTCGACGCGCTGCGCCAGATCCGGTACTTCCACGGCACCGGGTGCGACACGTGCGGCGGCACCGGGTACCGGGGCCGCCATGGCCTCTACGAGGTGATGGCGATGTCGCCGACGCTCCGGCGGATGGTGCTCACCGGCGCCTCGACGGCCGAGCTCCGCGACCAGGCGGTGGCGGAGGGGATGCTCACGCTGCGAATGGACGGCATCAAGAAGCTGGAGAAGGCGATCACCACCCTCGAGGAAGTGGTCAAGGAGACTGCATCATGACGCTCAACCTGCGCGCGCTGCTGGAGGAGATGCTCTCCCGCGACGCCTCCGACCTCCATCTCTCCGCCGGCGAGCGGCCCAAGCTGCGGATCGACGGCGAGATGGCCGACGCCAGCATCGACACGGTGCTGTCGCCCAAGGACACGCTCACCCTGGCGTACTCGGTGCTCACCGAGACCCAGAAGAAGCGGTTCGAGCAGGAGGACGAGCTCGACTTCTCGTTCGGGATCCAGAACCTGGCGCGCTTCCGCGGCAACGTCTTCAAGCAGCGCGGCTGCGTGTCGATGGTGGTCCGGATGATCCCGTTCAACGTGAAGACCTTCGACGACCTCAAGCTCCCGGCGGTGGTCTCCAAGCTGGCCGAGCGGCCGCGGGGCCTGGTGCTGGTCACCGGCCCGACCGGCTCGGGCAAGAGCACCACGCTCGCGGCAATGATCGACAAGATCAACCGCGAGCGGCGGGGCCACATCATCACGGTCGAGGACCCGATCGAGTTCATCCACAAGCACCAGCAGTGCATCGTGAACCAGCGCGAGGTCGGCACCG